>NZ_LCWX01000055.1:131970-176260 GCF_001431305.1 Pseudovibrio sp. POLY-S9 | reverse complement strand
GGTGTGGTGTGGCAGATAGCGCTGCTGTGTTGGAGCTGGCAACTGCAATCATTGCAGCCTCCAACTTACGGTTTGCGGGCATTCAGTCCTATCAGGGCGCTGCGCAACATGCCTATGATTACGCTGATCGAAAAGCGCTGCTGGATACGGCAATCACGATCACCAAGGATGCTGTAGACCTGCTGGAAAGCAAAGAGATCCACTGTGATATCGTTGGCGGTGCAGGAACCGGAACTTATCCGTTCGAGGCAGCCTCCGGTGTGTTCAACGAGTTGCAGTGCGGGTCCTATCTCTTCATGGATGCGGACTACCGCAAAGTGAAAGACAAAGATGGCAAGCACTTACCTGCTTTTGAGCATGCCCTGTTCCTGCTGACTTCGATCATGTCCACTGACATAGATGGGCAAGCCGTTTGCGATGCAGGGCTGAAGGCACATAGCATTGATTCCGGGCCACCGACTGTGTTTGAGCGACCTGATCTGCAAAGCCTCGACTATTCAGATGAGCATGGCGTCCTGAAGGATCCGCAAAACTCGTTGAAGATTAACGACAAGATCAAGCTCGTTCCTGGGCATTGCGACCCGACCTGTAACCTGCATGACTGGTATGTGGGTGTACGCAACGGTGTGGTGGAAACGCTTTGGCAGGTGACAGCCCGCGGTAAGTTTTACTAGGCGTACAGAACCTTGGTTTGACAGCAACACCCATCCTCTGTAGGTTGCGCGGCGAGGGATCAGGCCCCTGCCGCTCGCAGAGCTATGCTCATGGTGAAGCCTGAAACAAAAGATGCGACTTCAGCTCAGACAAGCGGGTTGGTGGCAATGCGAGCTCCATCAAGTTGATCCCGCATAGTTTGAGGCTATGAAATGAACGGATCTCTTCCTTCCCTTTCCGCGTTAAAAACGCAAGCGAAGCAACTGCGTGCTGCGCTGGAAAAACGCGGCGAAACAATTTCGCACTCCCAGACACTGGAGCTTATTGCTCGTCAACAAGGCTATAAGGACTGGAACACCCTTTATGCTGCCGTTGGCAACCGTCCACCTGTGTCGTTTCTGCGGCCCGGTGACAGGGTTGCCGGCAAGTATCTTGGACGACGGTTTGCTGCCGAGGTTCTAGGCGTTCAAAGCTCCGTCGCCGCCCATCGGGTGCGGCTGACATTGCACTTTGATGAGCCGGTTGATGTGGTGAGTTTCAAGAGCTTTTCTGCGTATCGGCAACGAGTGACCTGCACCGTAAATGCGGATGGCATGACGAGCGAAAAGACCTCTGATGGTGAACCTCACATGGTTCTAACAGGGCTCTGATCTTACCTCACAAAAGAACCGGGAGACGTGACGCCTCCCGGTTTGCCAGTGGACACAACCTTCCTGTGTATC
The DNA here is from genome assembly GCF_001431305.1 of Pseudovibrio sp. POLY-S9. Lineage (NCBI taxonomy): Bacteria > Pseudomonadati > Pseudomonadota > Alphaproteobacteria > Hyphomicrobiales > Stappiaceae > Pseudovibrio > Pseudovibrio sp. POLY-S9. The sequence goes on along the minus strand of NZ_LCWX01000055.1, from coordinate 174,884 downwards.
AATGCGATCTCAACCGCAAAATGCTTGGTGAGGTGAAACTGTTGCTTGAACATCCATGCCTAATTAAATTATACTGCGATACTCATGTTTAAAATGCTGGCGATGTGATGCAATCGCCAGATGCACAAAAGAGGCGCTGGCCATGGATGTTGGGGCAAATGATGTTTACCTGGAACGCCAACCGGAACGACTGGTTCTGGAAGGGTATCGCCGCTGGTCATCCGGCTTCGAGACAGGTTCCATCACGCCCTGGGAAATGGCATGGGACCTTTATAGCGAAGTTCTTGGGCATCAAAATGCAGGAGTAGCGCTCGCCAGCCTGTCTCAATACGTGCGCACACTCAAGCGCTGCGCAGCCTGCCCACTACGCTCCTACCCTTATGATTCTCAGCATCTTTGTGTCGAAGAATGCCTGACCATGGGACTGATTGCAGGCTTGCAACATGATGTCGACACCGTTGAACTGTGCCTGCAGCACATTACCTGTCCGCAAAGATGCGAAGAAGTAGAACAGGCCGCTGCGAACTTCGCCGAGACCCTCAAATCCATCGGTCAGGTCATGCTGCCTGTACCGTCTCATGTGCTGACTGATATTCTGAAAAAGAGCTCAGGCGGAAGCATGCATTAGGCTTGAAATAGAAAGCGCTTCTTAAAATATTGTGCGGCTCGTGTTTGTGAGCTGAAGCCTTCAGATTGATTTCATTACCAATTGCAATGGACGAGTCTGCGTCCGTGCAGGCCAATTTTTTCTAAAACTCCCTCCAAATCAGCCGCCTCCTGCCACATTAATATATCCGCCGCAGCTCTCTGATATCTCACAGCATTCCCTCTGGGTGCACTGCGATAAATCAGTGGTTGTACACAGTAGGTATTTACAAGCGCAGATTCCTGTTTCTAAAATTGGTCTGACGTCTGATGGCAGACGAAATCAAATAGACATCTGTGCGGAGCCTAATGTGCCAAGCCCATCCAATAATAAAATTCGGCCAATCAAGACCGAGGACAGAAGCGACGCAATTCTGCAGTCGCTGACAGATTTCATCGTGGAGGAAGGCTTGCAACCCGGTGACAGATTGCCCACGGAACGAGAGCTGATGAACGGCCTGAAGGTTGGCCGCTCGTCCATTCGTGAGGTGATCCGCCATCTGCAAGCGTTGGGGATCGTGGAGATCCGCCGTGGGTCGGGGACATACTTGAAGCGCCCGCTCTCCGAGAAAACCGTTTACCTGCCACTGTCCATTGCAACCAAGCGCGATGGCCTGTTGCAAACGCTGGAAGTGCGCCGGGCGCTTGAAGTTGAAGCCTCTATTCTGGCAGCCAAACGGGCGACGCCGGAAGAGATTGACGAGATGCGCACCAAGTTAGAGCATATGGAGTCAGTCCATCACCTCAACGGCACGGCTGGCCCGGAAGACCTTGAGTTTCACCTGTCTATTTACCGCGCTGCAGGCAATCCGCTGTTTGAGCAGTTGTTGCAGCAGATGCGGGAATCTTTTGAGAGCTTTTTTGATATGCCGTTCGACCGCAAAGATTTTGCCGGACGGTCTTTTCCTTTTCACCGACAATTATTTGACGCCATTGCCGCTGGAGACACGGAGATGGCCCGCAAACATACCTTGGAAATTTTGAGCGTGGTTGAAGAAGATATTGTGCAAATGGCACAGGAAACGGACGCAGTATGATCGACCTGTGGGGGGAGGACACAGCAACAATCGTGGCGCATGATGAAACATCCTTTGCGGATGCAGTCGTGCCACCTATTTTTCAAAACTCGCTTTTCACGTTCTCTTCCTATCAGGAGATGTGTGAAACCTTCGCGGGTAAGATCAACCGCCCGGTTTATACGCGCGGGATCAACCCAACCGTCCGTGCGTTTGAGGAGAAGATTGCCAAGCTGGAGGGCGCTGAAGATGCACTGGCGCTTTCCAGTGGTATGGCCGCTATTTCATCAGCCATTCTGTCTGTGGTGAAACCCGGTGACCGGATCCTGTCCGTCAAACATGTTTATCCAGACACTTTCCGTTTCTTTGAAATCTTCCTGCGCAAGTTTGGTGTGAGCGTTGATTACATCGATGGTGGCAATCTGGCGACGGTTGAAGCTGCCTTGCCCGGGCATGCTCTGTTCTATCTGGAAAGCCCGACCAGCTGGATCATGGAGGCTCATGATGTGAAAGCGTTGTGCGCGCGGGCCAGGGAAGCCGGTGTCACAACGATCATCGACAACAGCTGGGCTTCACCCATCTTCCAGAATCCGATCAAACTGGGCTGCGATATTGTGGTCCATTCGGCATCCAAGTACATCAGCGGCCACAGTGATGTGGTTGCGGGAGTGATCGCAACGTCTGCTGCGCGTGTGGCGCAAATCCGCGGGGAAGTGACCCAGTATCTGGGTAGCAAGATTGCACCGTTTGAGGCGTGGTTGTTGTTGCGCGGCCTGCGGACACTGCCAATCCGTATGAAAGCCCATGAGCAGGCTGGGATGGAGATTGCCAAGCGACTGGCTGAACACCCTCGCGTGAAAACTGTTTTTCATCCGGCGTTCCAGAATAAGGCCCATCCCGGTCTGCGTGGAACCTCCGGTCTCTTTTCAATTGAACTGGCAGACAATGTCAGCGTCGAAGCACTGTGTAACCACCTGAAAATTTTCAAAATGGGTGTGAGTTGGGGCGGGCATGAAAGCCTGATTTGCCCTGCGCAGGCCTCTCTCATTCAATCGGGAGGACCAAACTCAACCGCATTCTTTGGCGTGTCACCGCACGTCGTTCGCCTGAATGTTGGCCTTGAAGACCCTGAGGATCTCTGGGGGGACCTCGAAGAAGCGTTAGGGGCAGCATCAGAATAACATTGCTAGAGGAGAGGCAATTATGAGTTTGAAGAAATTATTGGCCGCAAGTCTTGTGGCAACAGCTATTGCAGGTCCGGCAGCTGCTGAAACCAATCTTCGACTGGTGGAAGTGATCACAAGCCCGGAACGTACCAAGGTTTTGCAGAGTATTGTTTCGGAGTTTGAAGCGGAAAATCCGGGCACCAATGTCGAAATCATCTCGTTGCCTTGGGGACAGGCTTTCGAGAAATTCGCGACCATGGTTTCTGCTGGTCAGACACCGGATGTGGTTGAAATGCCAGACACATGGGCCGCGCTTTATGCCAACAACGGCGCTTTGGAAAGCCTTGAGCCCTACCTGCAGAGCTGGGATGGCACAGACAAGCTGAATGCCCGCACCATTGAGATGGCACGCAGTGGTTCCGGTACAGCTTACATGCTGCCCTACGGTTTCTATCTGCGCGCCATGTTTTACAACAAGAAGCTCTTCAAGGAAGCGGGTGTTGAAAATCCACCTGTGACATTGGATGACTTCCGTGATGCAGCTGAAAAAGTATCGGCTCTTCCAGGCAAGTACGGCTTCTGTCTGCGCGGTGGCTCTGGCGGTTTGAATGGCTGGGCCGTGTTTGGGGCAACGGCAGCTGGCACAGATCAGTTCTTCGATGAAGAAGGCAACAGCATCATGTCCACGGATGCGTGGATCAAGGGTGCACAGTTCATGGTGGACCTCTATCAGGATGGTCTTGCACCAAAAGACAGCCTGAACTGGGGCTTCAACGAGATTGTGGCAGGCTTTTACTCCGGCACATGTGCCATGCTTGATCAGGATCCGGATGCACTGATTGGCATTTCGCAGCGCATGGACCCGAATGATTTTGGTGTGACCACCATGCCAAAAGGTCCAAATGGCAAAGCCTACCCAACCATCGGGTATGCGGGCTGGTCCATGTTTGCTGACAGCGAAGACAAAGACGCCTCCTGGAAGCTGATTGCGAAGCTTCAGAGCCGTGATGCGAACCTTGAGTGGTCCAAGCGTGTGGGAACTCTGCCGATCTACAAAGACGCAGAAAGTGATCCGCACTACAACACGCCGCAGTTTGCTGGTTGGTTTGAAGAGCTGTCCGATCCGGACGTCCACCCGCTGACAATGCCAACACATCTTGAAGAATTTGCGTTCTTCAAAGATTCCATCTCCATCCGCACCAGTCAGGAGGCTCTGCTGGGCCGTAAGTCTGCGGAAGAGCTTGGCAAGGAGTGGGGGGAGTACCTCACAACAGCACAGAAAAAGTGGCTGGCTAAACAGTGATGACAGCTGCCACACACCTTGGAACACACCCTGCCAGTGGGCAGGGTGTGACTTCCCGCAGATTCCTATCCCGATTTGAGCCCTACTTTTACGCTGCCCCTGCCATTGTGTTGTTGGTGACTGTGATGATGGTGCCGCTGGTGGTCGGCCTGACCTACACAGTCAGAGACATCCGCATCCTCAATCCGTTCAGTGGCGGTTATGTGGGCTTTGCGCATTTTGAGGCGGTCTGGCACGACCAGAACTTCCATAACGCCCTTTACAATACCTTCTGGTGGACAGTCAGCTCACTGTTCTTTCAGTTCTTTCTGGGTTTAACGCTCGCTCTGCTGCTCAACCGCACTTTTCCGGGACGGCGTATCATCCAGTCGCTTGTTTTTCTGCCATGGGCGGTGCCTGCATTCCTGTCTGGCCTCAACTGGGCATGGATGTTCAATCCGGTCATCAGCCCCCTGCCCCAATGGCTGTTTGCGCTTGGTATCCTGAGCGAACCAACTAATATTCTGTCAGATCCTGACCTCGCCATGTGGGGACCAATCGTTGCCAACATCTGGTTCGGTATCCCATTTTTTGCGATCACTTTGCTGGCTGCGCTTCAATCCATTCCGGGTGAGATTTACGAGGCCGCATCCATCGATGGCGCCAGCCGCAAGCAACAGTTTGTCAGTATCACACTGCCGTTTCTGGCGCCGACTATTGCGATCACGCTGATGCTGCGCACCATCTGGATTGCCAACTTTGCGGATCTCATCATCGTCATGACCAATGGCGGACCGGCAGATTCAACGCAGATCGTCTCCAGTTACATCTTCACGCAGGCTTTCCGCCGTCTGGACTTTGGCTATGCCTCCGCAATCGCGGCTGTGCTGCTGGTTCTGTTGATGGCCTATGCCGTCTCCATCATCTTCATCAGGCGCAGTCTGCTGCGCGAAACCTGAGGCTCTGTTATGGCATACTATGCAAAATCAAAGGGCCAACGGGTGGTGGACTGGAGTGTCCATTACGGCCTACTCGCCTGCTATCTGTTCTTTGCGCTGTTTCCGCTTTTTTGGCTGTTCAAGGTCGCGGTGACACCGACTAAACTGCTTTACTCTGAGGGTATCCGCATGTGGCCCTCAGAAATGACGTGGACCAACTTCACGCAGGTGATGACAGATACGGATTTTCCGCAGTTCTTCATCAACTCGGCCATCGTGTCAGGTTCAACGGCTGTCATTTCCACGCTGATTGCAGCGGCGGCGGGCTATTCATTCTCACGGTTTCATTATCGCGGTAAGGCAGTCATCATCGTGCTGATGCTGATCACACAGATGTTCCCGCTGGTCATGCTGATTGCTCCGATCTTCCGCATCCTCACGCCGCTGGGGCTGACCGATAGCCTGCTTGGACTTGTGGTGGTCTACACGGCCTTCAACGTTCCGTTTGCGACCTTTCTGATGCAGTCGTTTTTTGATGGCATTCCCAAAGACCTTGAAGAAGCAGCCATGATTGACGGCAATACCCGCTTTGGGGCGCTGGTGAAGATCATCTTCCCGCTCACCCTGCCGGGCATTGCAGCCACGCTTGGCTTTGTGTTCACCGCAGCGTGGAGCGAGCTGCTCTTTGCGCTCATGTTAGTCAGCAGTCCGGATGCAGTCACCTTCCCGGTTGGTTTGCTCACGTTTGTCTCCAAGTTCTCTGTCGATTTTGGACAGATGATGGCGGCGGGTTTCCTGGCTCTCATTCCAGCAGCAATCTTCTTCTTCCTCATCCAGCGTTATCTGGTGCAGGGTCTTACCGCCGGTGCGGTCAAAGGATAACGAGGTACCCTATGGCTTCTATTCAAATCACCGAGGCAACCAAATCCTACGGAAACACCGCTGTTCTGCACGGGATCGACCTGAATATTCAGGATGGTGAGTTCATTGTACTGGTGGGACCATCTGGCTGCGGAAAGTCGACCTTGCTGCGCATGATCGCGGGGTTGGAGGAAGTGACTTCAGGTTCTATCTCCATCAACGAGCGGATCATAAATGATTTGCCGCCCCGTGACCGGGATATCGCCATGGTGTTCCAGTCTTACGCGCTCTATCCGCATATGAGTGTGGAGGAAAACATCAGCTATGCGATGACCCTTCGCAAATCACCGAAGGAAAAGATCGCCAGTGCGGTTAACGGTGTCTCTAGTATTTTGGGTCTGAACGGCCTTCTGGAACGGCGTCCCAAAGCACTCTCCGGCGGTCAACGTCAGCGTGTAGCCATGGGGCGGGCGATTGTGCGTGATCCGCAGGCTTTCTTGTTCGATGAGCCGCTCTCCAATTTGGATGCGCGCCTTCGCGAGCAAATGCGCTCGGAAATCCGCAAGCTGCATCGCAAGCTCAATGCCACGTCTATTTATGTGACGCACGATCAGATTGAAGCCATGACCATGGCTGACAGAATCGTGGCCATGCATGATGGATATATTCAGCAGGTTGGCACGCCGCTGGAAATCTACGACAAGCCAGCCAATGTTTTTGTGGCTTCATTCATCGGGTCTCCCGCCATGAACTTTATCAAGGGCACAGCGTCGGCATCTGGTGACGGGTATCACCTTCAGACAGATCAGGGACACCAGATTATTCTGCCGGAAAGCTTGGGCCTGAGGGATCGGATGGACGTCATTCTGGGCGTGAGACCAGAACATCTGATGATTGTAGAAGAAGGCCCGGCAAGCCTCCCTGCAACTGTGGATCTGATTGAGCCCATGGGTCTTTCCACGCTGGTTCATGTGCGTGTTGGACAAGACAGCCTTAAAATCTTCACACTCGACCGGCCTGATATCGCTGAAGGCACTCAGGTTCATGTGTCTTACATTAAAGAAAAGCTGCATATGTTTGATGCTCGGACGGAAATGCGGCTGGAGTCTCCTGTATAAGTTCCCCTGAACTGGTTCGTTGCGACGGCAACGAACCGTTTTTCTGGACTCAGGGTTTCCACGTTCTTCTGGGGCAACCTAAACTGGTATAAATACTGCCTGATATATGTACCGCAGAAGGAATTCCTCTGAATGCCCTCGATCAGTCTGGCCGTCGTTGGTTTGGGAATGGCCGCAAAACCACATCTGGAAGCGCTTGACCTGCTGAGAAATCACATTGAAGTCGCAGGTCTCTATACCCGAACAAAGGCCAGGGCAGAGGCTGTCTCTCAGAAATACGGCTGGCCATGCTTTGACAGCCCCGAGCAGATTGCCGGTGATCCGGAGATTGACGCGGTCCTTCTGCTTACCCCACCCGATCAACGCCACGAACTGGTTGAGCTGTTCTCCGGTGCAGGCAAACACATCCTGACAGAAAAACCGCTGGAACGGACCTATGATGCTGCGGCTGAGCTGGTGGAGCTGTGCGACTATGCAGGCGTCAAATACGGTGTCGTGTTTCAACACCGCTTCCGCGAAGGTGCAAAGCAACTGAGGACGTTGCTTTCAGAGGGGGCTTTGGGCGATATCCACCTGGTACGGGCGAACATCCCGTGGTGGCGGGATCAGGCCTATTATGATCAGTCAGGCCGTGGAACATATGCGCGGGACGGTGGAGGCGTGTTGATCACGCAAGCCATTCATGTGCTGGATCTGATGCTGAGCCTGACCGGCCCGGCAAAATCCGTGCAAGCCATGTGTGCAACGACCACGGCGCATAAGATGGAAGCAGAGGACTTCGCCACGGCTGGTATTGAGTTTCACAGCGGGGCTGTCGGGTCCATCATGGCGACCACAGCCACCTTTCCCGATGCAAAAGAAACGCTGGTACTGGATGGTTCAAAGGCCTCTGCCCATCTGGAGGGCAGCAAGCTGACGGTGACGTATCGCGACGGGTCTATCGATGTGTTTGGTGAACGCAGCGGGACCAAGGATGGAACGGGTGGCGGGGCTAACCCAATGGCGTTTCCATGCGACTGGCACCGGGATCTCATTGACGATTTCGCCCTCAGCATCATTGAGCATCGCGACCCGAAAGTAACCGGTCATGACGCGCTGATGGTGCATGCGCTCATTGAGGCGATTGAGGGCTCTTCCCGCACCGGATCAAAGGTTGATGTGCGTGAGGCCGAGTTGTCGAAGGCCTATATCTGACGATCTGAAAAAGCTCAAAGTCCTGCAGATAAAAAATGAGCAGGAGGCCGGACGAGGGCTCTCCTGCTCGGGTATTAGGCATCATCCGTGGGAGGTTTTAGCCTAAATTCTTTCGCGGCTTGATCAGACCTTGGCCCGCTTGCGCTGGCGATACTGATCCGCAACCACTGCAGCTACAATGATACCACCTTTCACGATGTCCTGGATGTAAGCATCAATACCAAGGAACGTGAAACCACTCATCATTGTACCCAGAATAATGGTTCCGATGACGGTGCCTGTGATGCGACCAACGCCGCCTGCAAGACTTGTTCCGCCAATAACAGCTGCAGCGATGGCGTCAAGCTCATATGCAAGGCCCATACCTGCCTGTCCACTGCCAGCTCGCGCTGCGGCAACCACACCGCCAAGACCAGCCAGCAAACCAGCAAGGGTGTACACTTTGATCAGGTGACGACCAACGTTGATGCCGGAGACTTTTGCCGCCTGAACATTTGCACCAGTTGCGTATGTGAACTTGCCGTAACGGGTGAAACGCAGAGCTATGTGGAAGATAAACGCGGCCATCAGGAAGATAATCACTGGAATGGTGCCGGAACCGAGCCACATGTACTCTTCAGAAAGCAAGCTGATCGGCTGACCCTTGGTGTAGTAACGTGCCAGACCGCGCGCTGTTACCATCATGCCCAGGGTCGCGATAAACGGAGGGATGGCGGTGTAGGCTATCAACGACCCGTTTATGAACCCGGCTAAGGCCCCGACGGCGATACCAGCCAATACTGGTACGAGGAACGGCATGTCCGTGAACATCGGGAACACGGCGCGCGTATAGTCAGAGGTTTGTGCAAAACTGGCGGCCACCATGGCCGAGAGCGCGAGCACAGAGCCTGAAGACAGGTCAATACCGCCGGTGATGATGACCTGTGTCACGCCAATGGCGAGAAGGCCGATAATGGAGACCTGTAAAACCATGATCAGCAGGCGTTGTGGGTTAAACAGGAAGGTGTCACCCTTCACAATCCAGCCCAGAATTTCAAAAAAGACTGCAATGCCGATCAGTACGAGGAAGATGTTGGCCTCTACCGGCAGTTTTCGAGCTGGAGCATTTGTCTCAGCTGCATCAGTTGCATTTGCCATCTGGCAAGTCCTTTCAATCTCTGCGTCGGGCGCTTAAAGCTGCCGCGCATGAAAACTCTTAGTTGGAAGCAAGGCGCATAACGCTGACCTGATCTGCTTCAGCTCGATCCAGAATTCCGGTGACATGTCCCTCGTGCATCACCATCACGCGGTCACTCATGCCCAGCACCTCCGGCATCTCGGAGGAGATCATGAGAACAGCAACGCCCTCACCTGCCAGTTTGGTAATGAGCTTATGGATTTCAGCCTTGGCGCCCACGTCGATACCGCGGGTTGGCTCATCCAGAATGAGGATGCGAGGTTTGGTCAGCAGCCAGCGACCGATCAGAACCTTCTGCTGGTTGCCCCCAGACAGGTTCTCGATGCGCTCGTTCATACCCGGTGTTTTAACGCGAAGGGCTTCGCTCATTTCCGTGCACAGCTTGGAGACAGCGCTTTCGGCCACAAACCCGGCTTTCACATGATCCTGACTGAGAAGCGCGATCTGCATGTTCTCCTGAATGTCGAGCATCATGAACAGACCGGTGTCCTTGCGGTCCTCGGTCAGCAACGCCATACCGTGACCCATGGCCTCTGCTGGCGTTTTGATCTCAACTGTCTCGCCGAACACGCTGATGCTGCCCCCCGTTGCTGGGGTCACGCCGTAGATGGTCTCTGCCACGTTGGTGCGGCCTGAGCCCACCAGACCTGCAACGCCGAGAATTTCACCTGCACGCAGATCGAAGTTCACGTTCTCGAACACGCCGTCCAGACACAGATCCTTCACGGAAAGGACCACATCACCAATTGGCACTTCCTCTTTCAGAAACATCTGGGTGATCTCGCGGCCCACCATCATGCGGATGAGCTGATCACTGTCCAGATTGCTGGCAAGGTCGGTGCCGATGTATTTGCCATCGCGGAAGACGGACACGTCATCAGCGATCTCGAAGACTTCGTCCATCTTATGAGTGATGTAGACGATGCCTTTTCCATCTGCCTTCAGGCTCGCGATGATCTGGAACAGGTGCTCAACTTCGCGGTCTGTCAGAGCCGAGGTTGGCTCGTCCATGATCAGCACATCAGATTCATAGGAAATCGCTTTTGCAATCTCGACCATCTGACGGTTGGCGATGGACAGGTCACGAACTTCAGTTTCCGGATCCAGATTGATGTTCAGCCGGTCGAAAAGCTTTTTAGTATTGTCACGCAGCGCTTTATGATCAACAAACCCGAGCTTCGTCAGCGGTTCTCTGCGGATCCAGATGTTTTCGGCAATTGTCATGAACGGCATCAGGTTGAGTTCCTGATGGATCATGGCAACGCCCTGTTCCAGCGCATCCAGCGGCGTGGTCATGTGGACCTGTTTGCCACCCAGACGAACTTCTCCGCGGTCTGGTTGATAGATGCCTGCAATAATCTTCATCAGGGTGGATTTGCCCGCCCCGTTTTCTCCCATGAGGGCATGAACTGTGCCGGGTCGGATGCGCAGGTTCACATCATCCAGTGCAACAACACCGGGGAACTCCTTGCGCACACTATCGACTTCTAGCAGGTATTTTTGCGGGGCTGCGGCACCCTTATTCTCACGTACCGCCTCTTGTGTGCTTAAACTCACAGTCCGTGAACTCCATTTTTCTGCTGGCAGTGTGAGGGGCTTCCGGGTGCCTGGCCCGGAAGCTTGATCACTTGGAGGCTGGGCGCATCCCTGTCATTGGACAAAGCCAAGGGAATGGAACGCGCGCCAGAGCAAGGCGAAAGGCTCTAAAGCCTTCCGCTCTGCTGCTTACTTGTTGAGGAACTCGCCAAGGTTTGCTTTGTTTACCAGCTTGAATGGGATCCAAACGATGGTGTCCACTTTTTCGCCGCGAGCCAGCTTCAGAGCAGCTTTCACAGAGCCAGCGCCCTGGCCTTTAGCGTCCTGGAATACAGTTGCGAACATTTCGTCACGGTCCATGGAAACGAGTGCATCTGGAGTAGCATCAACCCCAGCAACTGCGATGTCGCTGGACGCAATGCCAGCCTGCTTCATGGCGATCAGAGCGCCCAGAGCCATTTCGTCGTTGTTTGCTGCAACAGCGTCGATTTTGGTGCCGGACACGATCCAGTTGTTCATCAGGTCGATTGCTTCAGAACGCTGGAAGTCAGCAGTCTGCTCTTCAACAACCTTGATGTCCGGGTAGCTGCCAAGAACTTCTTTAACGCCCTGTGTACGGCCACGTGTGCCATTGGACGCCAGTTCGCCGAGCATGATGGCAACGTTGCCTTTGCCACCCATCTGCTTGGCCAGTTCTTCCATCTGCAAACGACCAGCAACAACTTCGTCAGAGCCCACGAACACAACCTTTTCAGGCAGTTCTTTGTCTTCTGGCTTACGGTTTACGTAAACAAGTGGAATGCCGGCACTGTTGGCCAGTTTGGTGATGCGCGGTGTTGCGGATGTATCAGCCGGGTTCACGATGATTGCGTCAACGCCCTGTGCAACAAAGTTTTGTACCTGGTCGATCTGCTTACCGATGTCGCCGCGTGCGTCTTCAAACTGAATTTCAACGCCGTCAGCTTTGGCTGCTTCGTCACCCATCGCGTTGCGCAGGATGGTCAAGAAGTTATCATCAAAATAAGCCATTGAAACGCCGATGTTCTCAGCCATGACGCTGGTTGTCATCATTGCCGATGCAGCTAGAGCCAATAGAGTACGTTTCATTAGTTCCTCCTCCGTGCCGAAAACTGGCACTTCTCCCAAGATTATGCTGGCGCGGATCCCCATCTACGCCAAATTATTTAGCGAAATCAGTCGCCTGGTATGATCAGGTAGCGGTTGCCGCCTGTAATTCTTTTTTCAGGATATCAAAGCTTGCCTGCGTGGCGTCCACCACGTTTTCAAGGGCATGCACAACTGGAGAAAATGGCTCCAGAGACACGTGACCTGTGTACCCGTTGGCAAGCATGGTTTTGATTTGCGCTGCGTTGCCCAAACGGTCGGCTTTACTCACCAACAGGCGGTGATCATCCAACATTTGCGCGATGGAAAGGTCTGGATCTTCCACGCCGGAAATGTGCATGAGACCTGTCTGGTCTGCAAAGAACTCTGTTTCTTCAGCCAGGTGATGATGAAACGTATCATGCACCAGCTTGAACACGCCCTCACCGTCCACATCGCGGATTGCGGCAACAGCGTCTGCCTTGAGGCGCAAGGAGCACTGCGGGAAGCCGAGAGGCTCAACCAGACCGGTGACACCGGCGGTTTCCAGCAGAGGCTTGAGTTCTTTCAGAGACTGACGCAGGTTTGCCGCCAGTTCATCATCGCTCTTGCCATAGTCATGGTCATTGACCGGGCACATGACGAGAGCTTTGGAACCACACCGCTCAGCAAAGCCGATGAGTTCGTTTGCCTCAGTAAGACGAGTATCTGACCACTCGTTAAAACGCTGAAGGGCATTGATGCTGATGATTTCGACGCTATGCTTTTCAGCGAGTGCTTTGACGTCTTCTGCTGGTGTTTTCTGCTCAAACGGATTGCCAGCAATGTCATTGCGGATTTCTACGGCATTGATCCTCATGGAGGCAGCCATGCCAAAAAACGCGTCCAGCGTCATTTGAGGTGCAAGCATATGGTTCAACGCGAAGTTGATGTTTCCCGACAAACGACTTCTCCCAATGTCCGATGTATAAACATCAATTTGATCTGCTAAAGATCATATGTAAGTACTGGTACCTGTCAATTTAGAGTCTGAAATTACATGTAAAATCGGGATTAGAGAACGAATATTCCATCATTTCAATATTTTGGAAGGTTTGCTCCCGTGAAGTCAAAATGTGAATTTCGGTGTCAAGATTGATCGTTTTGATGGCTTAACAATCAAAGGTGATATATATGAGGCGTGGCAGCTGGCAGAATCCGAGTGTGTTGGACATTGCAAACAAGGCAGGTGTTTCGACCGCTACAGTTGACCGTGGCCTCAATAAACGGGGTGGTGTTTCCAAGGTCAAAGTGGGGCTGGTTCACAAGGCACTGGTGGAGCTGAAAGAGCCCGAAGAGGTTGCCTTGGAAAAAGTTTCTCCAATAACCGTTGGGTTGCTGGTGGATTCTGGAACAAGTTTCATTGAAGAGCTTATGGGACTGGTGGATCAGCGCTACGGGGATGATCCCAATGTGCGGTTCAAGCGCTTTTCTTCGCACACCAAAGACTTTGAGCCGAGTGTGTTTTCAGAGCGGATGATCTCCTGGGCAAGCAAATATGACGGTATCATTATTGCCGTACGTGAGCATCCTGCCATCACCCGCGCTATTGAAGAAATCAGCGAAACCGGAACGCCGGTGATCTGCCTGACAACAGACCAGCAAAGCCCTAAACACCTTGGTTACGTTGGGATGGACCAGATTGCGGCAGGCCTGTGTGCGGCCCAATTGCTGGGGAAACTCTCTGGCGGCAAAACAGGCGAAGTCTTCCTTGCAACCAGCGCTCATTATCACTGTCAGGAAGGACGGGAGACTGGTTTCCGGCGATTGCTGCGCAAGGATTACCCCAATATCGCCATTTCTGAGATCATCAACTCAAACGATGATGCGGAGACCGTCTATCAGTTGTTCAAAAAGCGATTGGATGAAGGCGCAAGGCCACTTGGTATTTACAATGTTGCAGGCGGAAATACGGGCATCGCAAAAGCAATTGGTGAGCTGGGTTCGCCGATCACTTTTGTCGGCCATGAGTTGAACGAAAACTCACGCAAGCTGCTTGAGAATGATCAGATGGATTTCGTAATTTCACACGATATGGAAACCGAGCTGAAGCGGTGCGTCAAACTCATTAGGTGGCAAAAGGATTTTCCTGATGGGATTCAACCAGAATACGAGGCTTTACCGCCTATTTTGAAGACGCGCTTCAACATCTGATGTATTTATGATGCAAATATTTGGATAAATTAGACCGTCATTCTAAGAATTGGAATATATTTTCCATGAAATTGTGTGTTTAAATCATCTCAGATCCCAGGAAAAACAACGCATATCCGGCATTTGGCATTCATATTGTGCCCATGTGCAGAGCGACATCATGGCAGGGTGGTCGGATAAGTTCGATCCGTAATTCTGCTATACGCACTAGCTCTGATGTTAATCACATCAAAATTGAGGTGTCCCCTCAGGCAGTTTGTGTTTGTGCTGTGAATAGTATGCGGGCCTGCTGGTCTCATTCCCTAATGGGATGAATGGGGCTGCAAGAGTGGCAGTCGCTTTGATGAGTTGATGCTCGCTCTTTCCTGCTGCAGGGTGCAGGGCATCGTCCGCGCTCATCATATGCAAAGCAGAGATGCAAGAGTGACCCTCAATTCCTGTCAGTTGCAATCGCCTCCTCTTATTCCTTAGGCTCATTCATTGATGATCTGACGTTTGCGTCATGGACTCATCTCAGTTTATTTGCTAAACGTTCAACAATTAAAATGAGTGAATGTTGGCTGATTTGGAAAAAAAGAAGACACAGGCAGAACGGCGGGAGGAATCTGAACGCAAGCTTTTTGACGCGCTGGTGAGCATCATCAACGCGGAAGGTGTTCAGATGGCGACCTGTGAGAGCATCGGCCTGAAAGCGGGCTACAGCCGCGGTCTCACCATTCAACGGCTTGGCAAAAAAGACGAGATGTTCGTCAAGCTGATCGACCGCATGGTGAGCGAGACCGAGGCACACGTTACCCGGCAGATTCCGCCGGAGACAAACGCGAGGGAGGCGATCCGGCAGTATATCGACATTCACTTCGAGGATTTGCAGAACAAGCCCAGCTATCAGGCCTATTTCGCACTGATGGCGGGCAGCGTTACAGATTATGCTCTTTTAGGAGATGCGGTGAAACGCGCGCACGAGTTCGTAAAGCGGCTGCTTGTCTCTTATCTGGAGCGCGGCAAAGCGGAAGGCGTCTTCCCGCAGGATCTGGATTCAGCCATTCAGGCCGTTTCCATCGGAAGTTATTTGCTTGGGGTCGCGTTGCAGCAAAAACTGCATCCAAGCCTCGATATCACGCTGCTGAAACCGGCAGCGTATTCACTGATACCATCATTGCCTGAAAAACAATAAGCGCCAAAACCAGCGCACCACAAGGAGAACAGGCGTCACATTTTAAAACGCACAGCGCGCATCTGCGCTGTTCAACCTATGACTTGGGAGGGGATTATGGTTGGAACACATACTGGGGTACCGGCAGGTGCCATGAATTTTGATATGCTCGTGAACCATCTGCAGAAGGTGGACACCGGCATTCCAGTGTTTAAAGACCTGGGTGGCCGCGCCTTCAGCAATCCGCAGTTCGCGAAGCGCACTCGCCAGTTTGCAAAGGGCCTGCAAGACCTTGGCCTTGAGCCGGGCGCCCGCGTTGCCATTCTCAGTCTCAACTCCGCTGAGTATGTGGAAGCGATGATTGGCACCATGATTGCGGGCATGATCTCCGTTCCGCTCAACATCCGCTGGTCTGCGGAAGAGATGCTTTATGCGATCGGCCACTCCAGCATGGAGGCCATCGTTTATGACGACACGTTCTCGCCTATGGTGGCGGCCATCAAAGAGCGTGCGGATAGCCTGAAGCATTTCATCCATGTGGGAGAGAAAGAGCAGCCTGAAGGCACCAAAGCCTATGCAGACTGCCTGAGTGAGCCGATTGCGCTGGAGTTGAGCCGTGATGTCGAGACTGAGTGTTTCATGAGCTACACCGGCGGCACCACCGGATTCCCGAAAGGCGTCGTTCACACCCATAGTTCCATGCTCGCCAGTGCCAACATTGTTGCTGCCAACGGCGTTCCTTACCATGACCGGCCTGCGCTTCTGGTCATGCCGCTGTTCCATCTTTCTGGTTATGGCCTGCTGCTGGCTCGCCTCATCCAGAACAAGCCGTCGCTGATCGTGCCGATGTTCCGTCCGGATATTGTGGTGGCTGCGGTTAAGAACTTCGACGTCTCGTCCTTCCTCATGGCACCGGCCATGTTCCAGATGCTGATGCACGCTCCGGAGTTTAACTCTGAAGACTTCTTGCGTGTGTCACAGCTTTATTACGGCGCCTCGCCAATTTCTGAGGCCCTGCTGAAGCTGATTCAGGAGAAATTCCCAAAGACCGATCTCATGCAGGTTTACGGCATGACAGAAGCTGGGGCGGCGACGTTCCTTGCAAGGCAATTTCACGAAGGCGAACTCATGCGCTTTGGTGCCGCGGGGCAGGCAGCCTCGCCGCTCATCCAACTGTGCATTGAAGATGAGGATGGCAATGAACTGCCAACCAACACAATTGGTGAGGTGGTGCTGTATTCTCCAGCTGTCATGAAGCGCTATTACAACGCTCCGGGCCAGACAGCAGCCGTGCTGCGCAATGGCGGTTACCGCACAGGTGACGTCGGCATGGTGGATGAGATGGGTATCCTCTCGCTGAAAGACCGGCTCAAGGACATGATCATTACAGGTGCAGAGAACGTGTACACCGCCGAGGTGGAAAGCGCGATCTCCACGCACCCGGATGTGTCCATGGTGGCAGTGATCGGTATTCCTGACGAGACCTATGGTGAGGCGGTTCATGCGGTGATTGTACCAAAGGAAGGCAAGACCCCGACTTTTGAAGAGATCCGCGCCCACACAAAAGAGCGCATTGCTGGCTATAAATGCCCGCGCTCCATGTCGTTGGTAGAGGAGCTACCACTCTCTGCCATGAACAAAGTTTTGAAGAACAAACTTCGCGAACCGTTCTGGGAAGATCAAAACCGCGAAATTGCATGAGTTCAATCGGGGCGACCTGGTTGCCCCGGTCCTTAATCTGTTTGAAGATCACAAGACACGGTAGAAACACATGGCGACGACAGCATACGTTTATGATGCGATCCGCACTCCGCGTTCCAAAGGAAAGCCGGATGGATCCCTCAACGAAGTCAAACCAATCAATCTGGTGACCACCCTGCTCTCCGAGATGCAGGGCCGACACGACCTCGACACCTCCCGGGTGGATGATGTTGTGATGGGCTGCGTAACCCCGGTACGCGAACAGGGCGCTGTTCTGCCAAAAATTGCTCTGCAGAAAGCGGGCTGGGATCAGACCGTAGCTGGCGCTCAAGTCAACCGTTTCTGCGCCTCTGGCTTGGATACCTTCAACACCGCTGCAGCGCGTATTGCATCCGGCTGGGAAGATATGATCTGCGCAGGCGGATATGAAAGCATGAGCCGCGTGCCCATGGGGACTGATGGTGGACCGTTCAGCGAAGACCCTGAAACCGTGCTCGCTACTGGCTTCGTGCCGCAGGGCATTGGTGCGGACCTGATCGCCACTATTGAGGGCTGGAGCCGTGATGATGTGGATGCAGCAGCCGTTGCCAGCCAGCAGCGGGCAGCGCACGCACGCGATAACGGTTGGTTCGACAAATCCGTTGTGCCGGTCAAAGACGAGAACGGCATCATCGTTTTAGAAAAAGACGACTTCATCAAGCCGAAAACAGACATGCAGACCCTCGGCTCCCTGCGTGCAAGCTTTGAAAAGCACGGGGCCATGGGCTTTGATGCTGTTGCTCTGGCGCGCTATCCGGAAGTTGAAAAAATCAACCACGTCCACACTCCAGGCAACTCCTCCGGCATCGTGGATGGAGCGTCCTTGATCCTGCTCGGCAGCGAACAGGCCGGTAAGGACATGGGCCTGACACCCCGCGCTCGCGTGCTGTCAGTTGCTGTGACGGCATCTGACCCAACCATCATGCTCACTGGACCGGGACCAGCTTCCAAGAAGGCACTCGCCAAGGCTGGTCTGACCATCGACGATATCGATCTGGTTGAGATCAATGAGGCTTTTGCCTCTGTCATGATGCGTCTGCAGAAGGACCTCAACGTACCGGACGAGAAGCTGAACGTGGTTGGCGGGGCGATTGCCATGGGTCACCCACTGGGCGCAACCGGCGGCATGCTGGTGTCCACCATGATTGATGAGCTGGAACGTCGGAACCAGAAGCGTGCCTTGATCACCATGTGTGTTGGTGGCGGCATGGGCATCGCGTCCATCGTTGAGCGCGTATAACGGGGAAGACCATGTCTGAATACACTTACGAAAAAGACGCCAGCGGCATTGTTACAATCACGTTTGACTCAGCTGGCAAGTCCGCAAACACCATGACCCGTGCCTGGTTTGAAGGCATGAAAGAGCTGATGGCCAAGCTGTCTGCTGAAGAGGGCCTTTCCGGTGTTATCATCGCCTCTGCCAAAAAGACCTTCTTTGCAGGTGGTGATCTGGAAGAGATGCTCCACGGCAGTATGGACCCGGAAGACATCTTCGCCTACGTGGAAGAGATGAAAGCCCCGCTGCGCCAGCTGGAAAAGCTGCCAGTGCCAGTGGTTGCCGCCATCAACGGTGCCGCGCTTGGTGGGGGCTTCGAGATTTGCCTCGCCTGTAACCACCGCATTTTGCTCAACTCTCCAAAGGCCGTTGTTGGCCTGCCAGAGGCGACACTCGGTCTGTTGCCGGGTGCTGGCGGCGTTGTCCGCCTCACCGCAAAGCTGGGACTGGAAGCAGCCTTGCCATTGCTGGCAGAAGGCAAGCAGCTGCGTCAGGAAAAAGCGCTGAAAGCCGGTTTGGTGGACGAGTTGGTTGATATGCCAGAAAAGCTGATCCCAGCTGCAAAGGCATGGATCAAAGCCAACCCTGAGGCTGCTGTTCAGCCATGGGATCAAAAAGACTTCCGCTATCCAGGTGGCAATGCGGAAAGCGCCAATGTGCGCATGGTGGCCGCGATGGCACCAACCATGCTTTACAACAAAACCCGCGGTCTGATGCCCGCACCTGAAAAGGTGATGGATATTGCCGTCAATTCCATGCGCATGGGCTTTGACAGCGCGCTGCGCAATGAAAGCCGTGGCTTTGCTGCTCTGCTGCGCTCTACTGAGGCCCGTGCAGCGATCACCACGTTCTTCTTCGGCATGCAGGCCATTAAGTCCGGCAAGGTTCGCCCGCAAGGGGATGCCTGGAAGGCAGGCAGCTCAGCAATCCTCGGCGCTGGCATGATGGGCTCCGGCATCGCATGGGCACATGCAAGCCGTGGTCTGCCAACCACACTCAAAGACATGAGCCTGGAGAATGCTGAAAAAGGCAAAGGTTACTCCGTAAAACTGGCAGACAAGGCCATCAAACGGGGCCGCATGGATGAGGCGAAGAAGGAAGCCCTTCTTGGCTGTATCACTCCGACCGACAGCGATGACACCTTTGCAGGCACCGACATCATCATCGAGGCGGTCTTTGAGGATATCTCTTTGAAAGAGAAGGTTATCCCTGAAACTTACAAGCAGCTTTCTGATGCCGGTATCTATGGCTCGAACACCTCGACCCTGCCGATCTCCATTCTGGCGGAAAGCTGTCCTGATCCGACCCGTTTTATCGGCCTGCACTTCTTCTCGCCGGTTGATAAAATGAAGATCGTAGAGATCATTGTTGGCGATAAAACCAGCATTGATACCCTGCGTAAAGCCTATGATTATGTGCAGCAGATCGGCTACTTGCCAATCGTGGTCAACGACAAGCGTGGCTTCTTCACCAGCCGTGTGTTCGGCACTTATCTGGATGAAGGTCTGGCTCTGATGCGTGATGGCATGAGCCCGGTTGCTATTGAGCGTGCTGCGTGGAAAATCGGCATGCCGGTTGGTCCGCTGGCCGTGCATGATGAAGTCTCCATGGTTCTCACCAAGAAGATCCATGAGACCCACATCGCGCTGGACAAACGCCTCGGCGTTGAAAACGGGTTCCCGGCAGATGATAGTTCCAACGTAAAGGTTGGCCAGTCCATGGTGAACATGGGCCGTGGTGGTCGTCACTACGGCGGCGGTTTCTACGAGTACGCTGGCGATGGTTCCAAGAAGTTGTGGGATGGTCTTTCCCAGTTCAAAGAGCGTGATCTGAACGTTTCCATGCAGGATGCGGAAGATCGCATGATGTACCGTCAGGCCATTGAGACCCTGCGCTGTCTGGATGAAGGCGTGTTGCGCACAGAGGTGGAAGCCAATATCGGCTCCATCTTCGCCATTGGCTTCCCGGCACACACTGGCGGTGCTCTCCAATTCATCCACGGTATCGGCCTTGAGGCCTTCAAGAAACGCGCTGACGAGCTGGCAGCAGCTTATGGCCCACGCTTTAAAGTCACCGAAGCAGCTCTTGATAAACTGCGCAGCGAAAAACTCGCAGCTGCCTGAGCTTAAGCCGACTTAACAACAAGCCCGCGAAGCCATAGTTTCGCGGGCTTTTTTGTGTGCGGTTGCCTGCCGTTGCGCCACACTTCATCTCTGCACTGATAAAAATACGACATACTCTTCAGGTTAGTTTCAGGCTCGCAAGGTTGAAGGGCATTGGAGGTGGAGAGATTGTCTGAGTGTTGTTGAGTTGCCGTGAGACTGCCTGTTGGCATTCCGGTTGACCTGACTGTGCCCGATCCTCTGTTCCCCATCCTAAGAACAAGCGATGTAACCTGATCATGAGGCAGCTGATGATTGACAGAACCATCACACCAGCCCGTGTTGCCATTGTTGTTTTCATTATAATTTTTTCTGCAGTGCTCGCCCGATTTTACGGGGCTGCCATGTTGGGTCTGGGCGTTGATGAAAGCTACATGGTTGTCATGGCCCGACATCCGTCTCTCAGCTATTTTGACCATCCTCCGCTGACCTTCTGGATTGTCCATGTGACAGCTTGGCTGACAGGCTCTGAGGCAGGCTTTGTGCTCCGCACGCCCTTTATCGCCATGTCGGTTGTCTCCACCCTGCTGTTGTACCAGCTCACCGCCCGCTTTTACGGTGCGAAGGCGGGGGCATGGGCGATTGCATGGTTCTCCATCTCCCCGTTTTTTCTTCTGTCGGCTGGAAGCTGGATTGTACCAGATGGGCCCATGATGCTCTTCTTGTTGGTTGCGGCCAGTCTTCTGGCTCCGCTCTCGGATCCGAATACAACGCACATAAGCAAGATGCGTTGGGGAATTGCCGGACTGGCATTCGGGTTGGCGCTGCTTTCAAAATACATGGCGGTTTTGAGCGGGCTTGGTGTCTTGCTTTTCCTGCTCTCCAACAGAACAACACGGCCCCTGCTCCGTAGCGCAGGCCTATACATTGCCGTCACGATCGCGCTGCTGGTCTTCAGCCCGGTTATCTATTGGAATGCAGTGAACGGCTGGCAGTCCTTCGGGTTTCAGCTCTCACGTTCAGTCTCTTCCAGTGATTTTGAACCTGTGGTGCATCTCATCAATTCTGGACGCATGCTGTTGGGACAACTGGCCTATCTTCAACCGGTTACGCTGATTGTGTTCCTATGGCTCCTGCTGAGGCACTTCAGGTCAGCTGAGAAAACAAGAGCCGATCGATATCTCCTGTGCCTTGCGATTGTTCCGATCGTGGTTTTCAACGCGGTGGCTTTGCTTTCCAGAAACACGCTTCCCCACTGGCCTATGGCTGGATATCTGTTCCTCTTCCCTCTCTTGGGGAGTTGGTTCGCCAGCCTCAAACCAACTGGTGCAGCGACCGCAAAACGTGCGTTTGCGGCATCCGCAGGGGTGATCTTCACTGTCGTGGTGCTGGGCGGACTGCATTTTAAAACGGGAGTTCTGACACGTTCGCTGGCGTCTGCTGCCCGTTGGGATGATACCATCCGCGCAATGGACTGGTTTGATGTGAGGGAGGCTCTCCACCGCCGCGGTTTCTTGCAGGAGGATGAGCCCAGACTGATTTATACGCTGAACTGGATTGACGGCGCTAAGATTGCTTACGCACTTGGCGATCAAGCGCATGTCAGAGTACTGGGCAGTGATCAGCGTCATTTCGGGCTGTTGCGAGAGCTAACAAGTGATCCGGAGCGCAAAGTGCTCGTCGCGGGGCTTCTCCCCTTTGATGACTGGGAAGAGAGACTGCGCAGAGTTCATGCAGCACTGGCCGGATCGTATTGCTCGATCACCCCCGATGAGCCGATTACGATTAACCGGGGCGGCTTACCCTATCGGGCACTCTTTTTGCTCTCAGCCTCTTCCTGCTGAGAGGCTGGGCTCTTTTCAGGGGCCTCTGGTTTGTAATCCTTGTTGGTGAGAGCCTGATAAAACGGCTTGCTCCTCAGCATCTTTCGGTTCTCTTCGAGCTGGTCTTCGTCGTCCACACCAACACCGCGCGAGCCTTCTTCATTGCGGAAGGTTGCAAAGCTTAGGCCTTCGAGACCGGCATCGGAATCCGGGTTCTTGCCCGGTTGAATTCCAGCGGCTGCCAGTTCCTGTTCCAGCAGTTTCAGGAAAAAACCAAAGTCCTCAGCGCCATCAGGATAGTTGGTGTCCTTAGCATAAGGATAAAGCGTGATCTGCGCACCTTGGGTGATACGATCAAAATATGCCTTTTGCTCTGCTATTTTTGCTTTGGCCTCAGGCGTGTCAGCGGAATACTTCTCCTGATCATCTTTAATCGCTGCCTCCGCTCCGTCCATATTGGTGACTTTGAACGAAAGGAAGGGGTTATCCGGTGAGAGCAAAAGTGGCGTCAGGATGTTTCCAGCTTGTGCCAGTTGATCCATCTGGACACTCAAATGGATCTTATTTCCGGCTTTCTCGTATTCCCCGCTATCAAGTACGGGCCTGCCATCCTCACCCAGAGGCTCAAACTGGGTAAAGATGCCATCTCGGTCAGCATTATTGATCCGGTGATCGGGGTTTTTGAGCAACTCTCTTTGGGCCGATATCTTCTCCCTGCTCCGTGCGTACTCTTCTCTATCCGTGAATGGGATCTTGCGCTGCTCTTCATATAATTTATTCAGTTCAGTGAGTACTTCCTGAGCCGCAGCCACTGAGTTACCGCCGGTATAAGCCCGTACGGAAGTTTCCTTGCGCGGTTTTTGGGTTTCCTTTGACGGTACTTCCTTAAGCGTCAACTCCAGCATTTCCAGATAGGTTTGCAATGCTAGAAAGGTATCCCGGCTGTCTTTGATTTCGCCAGCTTTCAGCTGTGCCTCTGCTTTATCTGCATTGGTTTTGATGAGCCCGGCCAGTCGAGGAGCCTCCTCCTGACGGCCCTGTGAGAAGCCCTCCAGGTCAAAACTTGCAAGGAACTTCAAACGGGCTCTGATATCTGCCAGTTCCTGCTTGCGGTGCAGCAGGACACAAGCGGAATCAACACCGCGGGCATAAGTCTCCTCGATCTCCTGCAGAGTGAGGTTTGCATTGTCCAACACATCCTCTGCTGCATCGACATTCTGCAGCTTGTTCAGATCAGTCGCTTTGTCCAAAAGACCCGCTGTTTTCTTTACGTAATTGTCGAAGATTTCTAGATCACGGACATCCTTGAAGATATTCCGGCGCTTCTTGTAGGCCTCAAACTTGACACGGACTTTTTTGATTTCCGGCGACAGATCCGGGATTTGGGGCTCTGGCGGCATATGGTTCCCGGCCGGGCCGTCAACGTGCTCTGTCGGCTCTTCATTGGGAACGCCTTGCGGGCTGGGCTCTTCAACCGTGGTGCCCTGCACACCATCCATGTTGATACGAAGAATTTCAGAGACAGAATGGATCCACTCCTATGCTTTCTGATCACCGGCAGTGTTGTCCGTTTCAGGGTTGTTTTTGGGCATCCATAGGCTCCGTTTCGCACCGGGAGAACACCGCTATTTTGGAGTATCCCGCAGGTAAGCCAACTATCGCAGTGGTTTCAGAGCGAACGAAAAGTCAATGGAACCGATAAAATATTGGGGTATCTGATTGTCTGAATTGAGTTGGCAATTCCTGCTTGCACACGGCTTTAGCTCATCGGTCCAGGCTCTGGCCGTGATGTGTGCCCTAGGCAAACCTCGGCATAACAACAAAAAAACAGCCCGCGCTGGAGGCTTGGCGAGCTGTTTTGAAGCAAATGACTTAGAATATAGTCCAGTCTAAGGTTCATCTCTGCTTGATATAGATTTCAAGTATAAATACAATAAGTTATGCAATATCCATTCTAATATTCTCTTCCCCCCATAACAGTTAAAACATAGCAAGATCTCATTTCGGCTTGCTCAAACCATCTGCTCAATGACCCAGCAGCTGAGATAAATAATCTCGCCATGGGGCCACGAAAAACACAGTGTTTGTTTTGAAATGCGATCAGCTTACCTACAAGATTAAGAGAAACGCGGGTCTCCAACCATTCCCCAAATGGGGGCTTGCAGAAGAAAAAGAGCACCCCTCCGACAGATACCCGGCGTGTTCTGACCGTTCGATTAATAGGCCTGCTTCACCTGTGTTACTCTGCAAAAGCTATCTACCACCTAAATCCTGTTTGATATTTATTGGCACTACGCTACGGTAACTGTGTCGAATATTTAAGGAATCATTGCTGTTTACACATTTAGAGGCATGGAAAAGAATTTTGAACTCTTTCTCACTCAGTTATATGAGTCTGTAGAGCACCCCGATCTGTTTGAGGACGCCCTCACCACGGCCAGTGACATGCTGGGAACATCTGGCGTTCATCTTTACACGTATGATGCTGCAAAACCTGCGGAGCGTCTCAACTATGTGGCGCGGATTGATACCGCATTCGAGCTTGAATACACCACAGACTACTTCCCCCATGACTACCGAATAGAACGGGTTCACAAATCTCCCTATGGACAGGTGATAACCGATGCGGAGATAACGACGGAGCACGGGTTGAAAACCAACCCGGTCCACCAATTGCTCCCCAAATATGAGGTTTATGACCTTATGGGGACGAACCTGACCAAGGGCGATAACTTCGGCTGGTTTGGTGTGTCTTCCCTCAGGGCCGGAGATGGCTTCACACCTTTGCAACGGAAGATGTTCGAGCGCATGATACCGCATGCCAGCCGGGCTCTGCATTATCGGCAAAGGGTCAAGAGCCTTGAGATGAAGCTGTCGTTGCAAGACCGCGTTGCCGCAGAGCTGCCATTTGGCCTCATCGTCTTTTCACAGCATACCATCAGTTCCATCAATCCAGAGGCCCTTGAGATTCTGGAGCACGGGTTTTTGAAGCTGAAGAAAGCAGGCCTTGCCTGTGCTGAGCGTAAGCACAACAGAAAACTGGCAGAGGCGCATGTCAGCGCCCTTCACGGTGGCCTGCCACTGTTGAAGCTGACGGATGAGCGATCCGGCATAACCTATCTGATCCAGATGTTTAACCCAAAACCACAGGCGGCAGGCGGAGCTGTTGAGGCCGCGCAGTATCTGGCGGTGAAGATCATGATGACAGGTACTACGGAGCAGGCAGATCGTGCTGTGCTGGAGAACATGGCAGATGCCTTCCGGCTCTCAAAAGCTGAGACAAATGTGATCTGTGCCGTCCTCTCCAACCAGTCCCTGCAAGCCTACTCAAAAAGCCGCTCCGTCCGGCTCGACACCGTCCGCAAACAACTCAGAAGTGCCCTTTACAAAATGAACATCAACTCCCAAAAACAACTCTTCCAGCTCTACGAAGTGTTTCGTTCGTTCTCGCGGTGAGTTGAGTTTCAATGAGACCGCTCCATTACTTGGGATAGGCGCTTCCCAGTGCCACCCATAGGCAAACTCCAACCTGCTGTTTCTTAGGAGAACTGGGAGGTGCCGACAAAAACCAGTGGGTCGGCTGGTCTCACAAAAAACACACCAATCGACAATGCAAAAGCCTCTCCCACAGCCAGCAGAGCCGCGATGCTTTTGAAAAGAAACTAAGGTTTTATGGCTGGCACGTTGCTTCAGGGAACAGAGAACCCCCCTCACCACCGACGGGCAGCCCTACTGACCCAATAAAACACGAGCATCCGGAAGGACACATCACGCCAACTCAGCGCCAAAGTTGTTTTGGTTAGGTTTTCAAGGAAGTTGGTTGCGATTTTCAGCTTGAGAACTTTTACAATCGAGTTGGATGGAAAATGCTGAGTAAGTTGGGAGAGTTTATAGCAAAAACTCATCAAATTGGTTGTAAGTTCAACTTAAACCCTCATAAATTGAGGTGATGAGTTGGCAATTACTCAATTTGCGGATCTTTTATGTCTGATAATTACATCACAGCGCTTCACCTTCGAAATTTTAAAGGTTTTCAAGACCTAAGGATCGATAATTTAAATAAAGAAATCAATATCTTAATAGGTGATAATGATGCAGGAAAAAGCTCGGTATTGCTTGCAATTGATCTTGTTTTAAATGCATTTCCAAACCGTGTTGAAACAATAGGGTTGGAACGCTTACTCAATCAAACAGCTGTAAAAGAGTTTTTAGACAAGAAAGACCGAAAATACTCAGAACTTCCAGAGATGGAAGTGGATCTTTATCTTAATGAGCAAAACCGACACTAGTTGGAAGGACATTGTAATTTAAGAAGAGTAAACGCTTATGGAATTCACTTAAGGTGCCGACCGCGTGATGACTTAAAAAGCGAGATTCAAGAAATAATTGAATCAGAAGATTCCACATTTCCCTATGAGTACTACCAGGTCGAGATTAAGGGATTTGGTGGGGGTACTATCACACCCTATAGGCAGCATATTAAACACATTAACATCGATAATACAAAAATTAGCAATGACCTTGCATCCAAGGCGTATGTAAAGACTGTCTATAGTGCAAATACTTCGGAAGTCGAGAAAAACGAGCTCAAGTACGGATATAGGACGGTCAAAGATCAGTTCTCCGAAGATAATCTCAAATGTGTAAATCAACGGATCGACGAAGAGTATAGTTTTGTTATTCAGAACAATGTCAAAGCGAACTTGGAGACCGATTTAACGATCTCAAAGAGAGGAATAGACATTGAGAATTTGGGTGTGGGTTCGCAATGTTTCATAAGAACAAGCTTTGCACTCTCAAAGAAAACGAACATAGAAGTAGTTCTTTTGGAAGAACCAGAAAACCATCTTAGCCATACTAGGATGAATGAGCTGATTAGCGAAGTTAAGAAAGCGACATCGTCTCAAGTTTTTATTGCGACCCATAGCTCATTAGTTTGCTCGCGGCTCGATTTGCGTTCAGCAATTCTCTTTGGTGAGTTGGGAGTAGAGCCTAAAAGATTGACTGATCTTAAAGAAGATACAGCGGAATACTATATGAAAGCTCCTAACAACTCCCTATTGGAGTTTGTTCTATCGGATCGAAACATCTTGGTTGAGGGAGATGCTGAGTACATTCTTATGTCGTCCTTATATAATAATGTGATGGGCAATAGGTTGGAAGGTTCAGGCCTACATGTAATATCCGTTGGTGGCCTCAGCTTTCCGCGTTATCTAGATTTGGCTAAGCTTATTGGAGTTAAAACCGCAGTAATAACAGATAATGACGGATCTATATTAAGCAACTGCGAGAGAAAGTACGCAGCCTATCGAGGCGATGATAATATAAAAATATTCTTTGATGAGGATGAGAGTAGAAGAACGTTCGAAATATGTATCTATCGTGACAATTCAGAGCTTTGTGAAAGCTTGTTTGCTGTGGGTCGCAGAAAATTAACTGTTGAGCAGTTTATGTTGGCAAACAAATCCACCGTTGCTTTTGAACTGGCTCAACAGGAACTAGATGAAGTCGTTGCACCAAAATATATAGACGAAGCAATTAGATGGATAATGAACTGATTTTGGCGGTTGCCGGTGCTGGTAAAACTACGCGAATTTTAAACTCAATAAAAGACAACGAGCGCTGTCTTATAATCACCTACACGAATGAGAATCTTCGGAGTTTGGAAGCAAGTTTAAAAAAAAAGTATGATGGCATAATTCCCGAAAATATTATGCTTTCGTCATACTTTTCATTTCTCTACTCATTTTGCTTTCGGCCAATACTTTCATACAAATTTCGCGACAACGCGTTCAACTGGAACAGACCGCCTGCTCCTCATGAAGGTGGAAAGCCGAAATCAAAACTCGGACACTACATGAGTAGTGGGCGGTACATTTATGCAAATCGTATGACCAAGATGATCGAGCGATGTGGCCGATTACCATTGGTCATTGACAGATTGGAGAAGTACTTCGACTGTTTTTATGTCGATGAAGTCCAAGATTTTGCTGCTAATGACTTTAACTTTCTCCTTGAACTGTCGCGTGCAAAAATTCCGACTTTGTATGTCGGTGACTTTTTCCAGCATACCTTCGATACGAGCCGAGATGGGCGTACTCGAGAAAACTTGCACAAGAAAGGTTTGGATTACTACATCAAGCAATTCCAACATTTCGGTTTTCGGATTGATACAAAAACACTCGGAAAAACATATAGATGCAGTCCCACGGTTTCGGACTTTATTACTGATAACCTTGGTATCAAGATTGAGTCACATCGCTCTGACCAAACAAGCCTTGAACTTGTGACTTGTCAGAAACAGACTGAGGCGCTGTTTAATTGCAATGACAAAATCAAACTCTTCTTTCAAGAGCACGAGAAGTACAGCTGCTATTCGAACAACTGGGGGCGTTGCAAAGGGCTAGATCATTATGAAGATTTTTGTGTAGTTCTCAATAAGAAAACATTTAAGAAGTTTGTTGGCGGAAATCTTGCTTCCCTCCCTAGCCCGACGCTCAACAAGCTCTACGTTGCATGTTCGAGAGCCAGAGGAGATTTATACTTCCTTGATCAAAAATTTCTTGATGTTGGGTAGATGGTGAGCAAATGAGTGAGTTGTTTTGTTGGTCAGCTGGTGATTAGCCGGAAACTCAGGTGAACTTCGCACCGCACAACGAAATCCTTAAAAAACGCAGAGAAACGCGAAAGAACGCAAACGAACGCGTTGCTATGTGAATGGGATAGCTGAGCGGGTTTCATGAAAGGTGGCGTTCTGGTTTTGGGCGCTGGGAGAGGTTTATGCCCGGTGCGCGGAAAAGTTATCAACTGCCTCTGTGCAGGGCAGAAAAACGCGGTTGGGAGGATAAGTGCGAGAGTGCGCAATTTTCTTACGGGGATAACGTGGTGTCCGCCAAAAAGTGTCGCAAAGAGAGGTTCCACTGCAAATAACTTGGAATAATTGCCCTCTGTGAAATTTAACAGGAAAGAAATCTCTGAGATATCAAGAGTTCGTGGCGGTGCCCGTGTATCTGCTATTGATTTATGCGCTTCACTCTTGGGCGTCTTCAGGGGGTTTTGCCTTAAAGCCCCGCAAAAAATCTTGCTTTGAAGGGGAATATAAGAATTTACAAAATTATTTACTGTGTGACATCGAATATTACAGCGTCTGTTAATGCCTCATGAAGTCTATACTGATCTTTATACTTGCTCTAGGGGCAACCCCGTAGGAAAGGCGTAGAATAGCTGCTTGACACATGGGTAAATGTGGTTTCATATGCCTTTGCTATCACATGATATGCAGTAAAGATGAGGAATAGGCCATGAGCCGGTCAGTACTGGTTCTTCAGTATCGCAATAAAAAGAGTTTGGCATGGTTTACGCAAGATGTTCGTCTTGCCTATGACTTCCCAAATGTGTGCGTATAAGCCTACAGGCCCATCAGTCCCTTTAAAAATTTGAATGTTTGACGCCCAATCTACTTGGAGCAACGGGAAAACTACATCTACCCTTGCGCTTT
Organism: Pseudovibrio sp. POLY-S9; assembly: GCF_001431305.1. Taxonomy (NCBI): domain Bacteria; kingdom Pseudomonadati; phylum Pseudomonadota; class Alphaproteobacteria; order Hyphomicrobiales; family Stappiaceae; genus Pseudovibrio; species Pseudovibrio sp. POLY-S9. Next base: position 145,062 of record NZ_LCWX01000055.1, on the reverse strand, counting down.
ATCGGGCAAAACTACTCACACCGTCTCTGACAGTGAACGGGTGAGCTGCGTCTTACTTTCAAATCTGGTGACTGCTGCCGCAAAACACAAATTCCAAGATAACCGCCTGTAATTTCAGGTGCTTGAAAACTTTCGCGCCCAATGGTTGGAGAGCGACCCAACTCGTGCGCCGCTGCGTATTCCCCAAGGTGGGAGCCAGTATTTGGATAAAGAATGCGCAGTAAAAACATGACGTGAGGACTAGAACAATGAAACGTATCCCTGAGCCGTTCCGCATCAAAATGGTTGAGCCAATCAAGATGACCACTTTCGCAGACCGCGAAAAGGCATTGGCTGAAGCAGGTTACAACCCATTCCTGCTCGCAAGTGATGACGTTTACATCGATCTGCTGACAGACTCCGGCACGGGCGCCATGTCTGACTACCAGTGGGCGGGCATGATGATGGGCGATGAAGCCTATGCCGGATCCCGCAACTTCTACAACCTCAAAGAAGCTGTCCATCACTTCTTCCGTTATGAATATATGGTGCCAACCCACCAGGGGCGTGGTGCAGAGCAGATCCTGTTCCCGGCACTGATCCGTCGCGCCAAGGAAGTGCGTGATGCAGACAAGCACGTGTTCATCTCCAACTACCACTTCGACACCACAGCCGCGCACGTAGAGCTGAACGGTGGTGAAGTCGTCAACGTGGTGGATGAACGGGCTTATGACACAACCACTTACTACGACTGGAAGGGTGACTTCGATCTTGAGAAGCTGGAAGCGTCGATCAAGGAAAATGGTGCGAAGAACATCACGGCGATCATCACCACAGTGACCTGTAACAGCTCCGGCGGTCAGCCAGTTTCCATGGCCAACATGCGGGCAGTTTACGAGATCGGCCAGAAATACGACATCCCGGTTGTGATTGACTCCGCCCGCTACTGCGAAAACGCGTATTTCATCAAGCAGCGTGAGGAAGGCTACGCGGATAAGTCTATCACAGACATCATCCGCGAAATGTACTCCTACGGCGATATGCTCACCATGTCCGCCAAGAAAGACCCGCTGGTCAACATCGGTGGCATGTGCGCCATCCGGGAGAAGAAAGAGCTGTTCCAGGCCGTCCAGACCCTCTGCGTCCCAATGGAAGGCTTCGTAACATACGGGGGATTAGCTGGTCGCGACATGGAAGCGCTGGCACGGGGTATGCATGAAGGTGCGGATGAGAGCTTCCTGCACTATCGTATTGGCCAGGTTAAGTATTTAGGCGATCGTCTCGTTGAAGGCGGCGTGCCAATTCAGTACCCAACCGGTGGTCACGCGGTGTTCGTAGACGCGAAGAAGATTGTTCCGCACATCCCGGGAGACCAGTTCCCTGCGCAGGCTTTGTGTAACGCGCTCTATCTGGAATCCGGTGTACGCCCAGTTGAAATTGGCTCATTCTTACTTGGCCGCGATCCGGCAACCGGCCTGCAAAAAGAGTCCCCACTGGAACTCATGCGCCTTACAATCCCGCGCCGTGTGTACACCAATGACCACATGGATTACATCGCGGATGCTTTGATCAACGTTGCAAAAAACGCGAAGGACATCAAAGGCTTCGACTTTGAATACGAGCCACCTGTGCTTCGTCACTTCACTGCACGTTTGAAGCCAATCAAATAATTTGGCAACTTGGGAGGCGCTGCTCTGTGCCTCCCCTCTTTCCTCACGGATATAACAAAACTACTTCACGGGAGAGAAGTAAATGTCTGAGGGCACACAAGTCGGTGGTTTGGGAAAATCCACTGCAACAGTCAGTCCATCCTTCCTAGGCGGGGCTATGATCATCGCCGGTACTGCAGTCGGCGCTGGTATGTTTTCCGTTCCAACCGTTAGTGCTGGTATGTGGAGCATCTGGGCTATTCTGGCTCTGGCCTTTACCTGGTTCTGTATGCTTCATTCCGGCCTTATGATATTGGAAACAAACCTGAATTATCCGGTCGGCTCCAGTTTCGATACCATGGTGAAAGACACTCTTGGGACTGGATGGAACACCGTAAACAACATCGCCGTTGCGTTTGTCGGCTACATTCTCTGCTACGCTTACATCTCCGGTGGCGGGTCCATTGTGGTTCACACACTGGATGCAACATTGGGTGTTGCACCTCCGCAGATGTTGGCTGGTCTGATCTTTGCGCTGGGTCTGGCGTTCTTCGTTTGGTGGTCTACCAAGGCAGTTGATCGCATCACAACCATCCTTCTTGGTGGCATGATCATCACATTTTTCATGTCTGTGACTGGTTACACCTTCAACATGAAGGCCGCAGTCTTCTTTGATAGCGATAATGGTATGGGAATGGGGAGTTACTTCCCGTATCTGTTCGCAGCAATGCCGTTCTGCCTGGCATCTTTCGGGTATCACCACAACGTACCAAGCCTGATGAAGTACTATGGCAAGGAGCCGAAGAAGATTTTGCTCTGCCTTGGTACAGGCACTTTCCTTGCACTGGTACTTTACATTGTCTGGCTGTTCGCCACATTGGGAAACATCTCACGAGCTGATTTTGGCCCAATCATCGAACAGGGCGGTAACATCGGCGTACTGGTGGAAGCTCTTGGCCGTGCAGTAGAAAACACCTCTGCATCCAACATGTTGTCCGCATTCGGTAACATGGCTGTGGCCAGCTCCTTCCTGGGCGTTGCGCTTGGTCTGTTCGACTTTTTGGCGGACTTCCTGAAGTTTTATGACAGCCCTGCAGGTCGTGCGAAAACCGCAGCTGTGACCTTCGTTCCTCCGTTGATCGGTGGCATCTTCTTTCCAGATGGTTTCATCATCGCGATTGGCTACGCTGGCCTTGCTGCAACAGTCTGGACGGCGATCGTCCCTGCTCTGATGGTGCGTGTCAGCCGCAAGAAATTCGGCAATCCTCAGTTCCGCGTTTGGGGCGGCGAGGCTCTTGTCTGGGTGATCTTCGGCTTCGGCATTTTGGTTGCCGTCAGTCACATTCTGGGAATGTTCAACGCACTTCCAGTCTATCCATAAGCGCCGAGAATGGCATGACGCTCTGCTGGGGCTCGCGGTTGTGAGCCTCAGTTCCGAAACGAGGTATTTGAAATGAAAGGCATACTCTCCATCCAATCCCACGTGACATATGGCCATGCTGGCAACGGCTGCGCTGTATTTCCGATGCAACGTATGGGGCATGAGGTCTGGGCTATCAACACCGTCCAGTTTTCAAATCACACCCAGCATCCGCAAGGTTGGACCGGACAGGCCCATGATGCCAAGCAGATCTCTGAAATCTTTGAGGGTCTGGCAAAACTGAATGTCCTCTCTCAAATCAAAGGTATTGTAACAGGTTACCTTGGTGGCCCTTCTCACTGTGACGTCATTGTTGACATCGTGAAGGAAGTTCGGCGGCACAATCCTGAGTGTCTCTACTTCTGTGATCCGGTGATGGGTGCGCCTGACAAAGGCTGCATTGTCAGTGAAGGTGTTGCTGAGTTGCTGGTGAGCAAGGTGATGCCGATTGCGGATGTGATCGTGCCCAACCAGTTTGAGCTTTCACAGTTCATTGGTGAACCGATTGAAACACTGGAACAGGCCAAACAAGCATGCGCTAAGGCTATGGAAATTGGACCTAAAATGGTTCTGGCCAAGCACTTGCACAGTGTTTCTGATGATGCCTTCACCATGATGTTTGCAAGCGAGCAAGGCAGTCATCTGGCACAGCGCCCGCATTTGCCGTTTGAACGCCAACCGGTTGGCGTCGGAGATCTAATCACATCTGTATTTGCCGCTGGTTATCTGAATGGTCTTTCTGAAGTAGAAGCATTCCAGCACTGTAATAACGCGGTGTATGGCGTGCTTAAAACCACGCAGGAAAAAGACGAATGGGAGCTGCAAACTATTGCGGCACAACAGGAATTCGTCTCACCATCTGAACAGTTCGAATTAACAAGCCTATAAAACTGGAAAAACAATGACAGCTATCGATACCTCCAAAGCTCCTGCAGCAATTGGCCCGTATGTTCAGGGCGTGAACCTTGGTCAGATGATCATCACATCCGGCCAGTTGCCGATCAATCCGGAAACCGGTGAGATGCCTGCAGATGTTGCTGAGCAGACCCTTCAGTCTTTGAAGAACGGTCTGGCGATTGTTGAAGAAGCAGGTCTTGCAGCAAAGAACATCAAGAAGACAACGGTTTTCGTGAAAGATCTCAATGACTTCGCGCGCGTGAACGAAGTTTACGGCAAGTTCTTTGAAGACAACAATGCACCGTTCCCAGCACGGTCCTGTGTGGAAGTTGCACGTCTGCCAAAAGACGCTCTCGTCGAGATTGAAGTGATTGCCTGCCCATAACGGGTAGGATTTCCCCTGCAATGCTCGTGGTCCAACACGAGCATTGCACTCAATGCGCATGACTACAAAGTCGTTTGTTTGCAGCGCTTTAGTAAGGCTATCTCTGATCAGAGCAGCTAACAAGCGCGCGAAAAATCCCCGAAATTGAAGTGCGTTAAACAGGCAATGGCCAAATCCAGCGGCTACTCGAAGGCCTGCGAATAGGTCAGTGTCCGCATGTGAAAACATGTTTGCACATATCTCGCTGGTTGGAGTTGCTCGTTGTGCCTGCGCTGCTGCTTGCAGTGGTTGGGTGCTCGGAAATTCCAGGACATGGCCCAAGCGCTTATCAGGTGGAGAATGCAACTTCTCAACGTAATGCGCAGTCGCTGAGCTATGTCATGCTGGATGTTGATGTTCCGACAGTTCAGCATTTATCCAATTACGCCAGTAACTTACCTCCCAAAGAATTCCGCGTTGGCAAGGGCAAGAGAAGCACGATCCGCGTCGGTGTTGGCGATCAGCTTTCTGTTGGAATTTGGGAGTCCATTCCAAACGGGCTTTTCTCAACACAAGGTCAAAAACGGACTGAGCTTGGCCTTGTGGTTGACGACCAAGGCAATATTTACGTGCCTTATGTTGGGGAACTCAAAGTCGAGAACAAGAGTATCTCCGAGGTTCGCGAACAGATTCTCAGTGGGTTGGAGGGTAAGGCTGTCGATCCACAAGTGGTTGTAAACCTTCAGGCAAATGGATCGCACAAGGTCATTGTTATTGGTGATGTGATGCGTCCGGGCCAGTTCCGTGTGCATGAAGATGGTCTGAGTCTGGTTGAGGCAATCTCAGAAGCTGGTGGAACGCGGAATCCAGACTATGAGTCGTTTGTTACTGTCATGAGAGATGACAAGAAGTTCCGGTTTAGTCTGGACGATATTTCGGAGCAACCAGCTAATAATATCTGGCTTCGGCCGAAGGACATTGTCTCCATTACGCACCAGCCTAAATCCTTCACCGTGTTTGGTGCCGTTGTCGCCCGGCGCAAATATGACTTCCCTTCCTCGCGGGTCAATCTCTCGGAAGCCATTGGAATGTCAGGTGGTTTACATGATGGGACTGCGGATGCGACGGGGGTTTTCCTGTTCCGGTTTGAGGACCGGCAAAAGATGATGCCGTTGCTTCCTCCGCATGAGCAACATGAGGAATTCGGGACAGTGCCTGTTGTCTACCGTCTCAATTTGAGAGAGCCAAGTGGCATGTTTTTGACGCAAGCCTTTGAAATCAGAGATAAAGATGTGATCTATGTGGCGAATTCATCAGTCTCTGAGGTCAACAAGTTCATCAGCATCCTCATTTCTCCTGTAACCGGTACATTGCGGTCTGGTGTTGCGCTCGCAGGTGTGCCTTAAATTTACGATGAGTTGCTGCGATCTTATAATTAAAAACAATTAAATATCATCAGGTTAGGTGGTTTGCTATTTGGTGTATGCATTTTGCTGAAGGATAGTCTTGAGTGATCTCACCAATTCTTCATCGGTCCGTTTTTCTCCAGCGCTTTCAAAACCAAAATCCAGCAGACGCTGGTCTTGCGGATAAGTTTTGCCGCAGCCTGCATGAATCTCAGTGAAATCAGCAGCTTGTAAGATATCGGGCGCCGTCTGAGTGTTAACACCTGACCCCGGCATCACAGAGAGCCTGCCAGCTGCGGCTTTGTGCATGGCGGCTAGGTTCTCAATCCCATCAATAGCTTTGTAAGCTCCTCCGGAACTGAGGATGCGTTCGAAGCCGAGTTCAGCAGCAGTGTGGGTGGCTTCGTTCAAATCTGGGGCTAGGTCAATGACGCGATGGAGCGTTACACCAAGGCCATCAGCGTGATCCACTAGTGTATTCAATAGGTTAGCGTCGAGTGCGTTGTTATGTTGGTTTGCGCCCAGAACAACACCGGCCAAATTGGTATTACGGGCAGCATCGATTTCGCGCTTCATCTGGTCCACCTCTTGTGGGGAGAAGATGAAGTTACCCCCGCGCGGACGGATCATGGCGTAGACCGGGATGGGTGCTTTGGCTGCCAGTTCCATCAGACCAACGGACGGCGTCAGGCCGCCCATGGCGAGGCAGGAACACAGCTCAATCCGGTCAGCTCCGCCAGCAACAGCAGCATTCAACCCAGCAATGGTGTCAACACACACTTCCAGCTTCATGACTGAACCTCCACCTGACCCATCATCAGATCCTCTGCCCGAGTTGCCTTGCGTTTTTCAGGTTGGCCGAGCTCCGGTGTCCAGACCCAATAGACGATCTCCTCGTCACACCCCACATTGACCACGCGGTGTTTGCCCGCAGCATCAATGGCATGGATCACAACACCGCCGATGTAACCGCTCTCCAGCTCCTGCAACTCAGAGACCGACAGTCGCAACGCATCATCCAGCGAAATGCCGAGCTTCATGGCCAGCACAACGGTGCGGGCGGTGCCGCAGCGCATGGTCATTTCACCTGTATGAGTGCATGCGGCCGCGCCATAACGGCTGTCAGCATAAAAGCCAGCTCCGGGAATGGGAGAGTCGCCAACACGGCCCGGATACTTCCAGGCCCAACCTGATGTGGAGGTGGCGGTGCAGATGTTTTTCTGGCTGTCTTTACAAAGGAATACGGTGGTGTCGCGCACTTTTTCAGGGTCGGTGATTGCTTTGGTCAACGGTGCCAGATCCGTGTTGGGAAAGGCGGCTTTCTGCTCGTCGCTCATCACCTCTTCCAGCTTGCGCCACCACACCTGTTTGCTGTGTTCCAGCAAGGCGGGATCCTTTGCAAACCCAAGCTCATCTGCGTAACGGCGAGCCCCCTCACCTACCAGCATGGTGTGTGGCAGGTTATCTAGCACTGCCTTTGCCAGACGGGTGACCTCCAGCGTCATTGGAACGCCTGCAACCGCGCCGTAATCACGGGTGGCTCCGTCCATCACGCTGGCGTCAAACTCCATGTTTCCCAACAGGTTCGGCCAGCCGCCATAGCCTACACTGCGCACCTTGGTTTCAGCTTCCACCAAAGACAGTCCGGGCACCAAGGCATCAAGCCCATGTGCTCCGTTTTGCAGGTGACTGGCGGTGGTGCCAATGCCGGGCCAGCTTTCAGAATTACCAAGTACTATCATTGCGCCGCTCAAAACTTATCAGAGAATAAATCACAGTAACTCTTTGATGATGCCTTCGCCCTGTCAATGCTACCAATCCGGCTCCAGTCGGAAATGTCGTGTCTCTGCCATCAGCGGCGCTAATCTAACATGCTGAAATATCGATGATATTCACGTTGAAAATTGGTAGCATTCAAAAGCTGTGAGCGTTTGCGTTGTTTTGTGCGTTCGTTTGAAAGCTTTTGCGTTTTTCTGCGTTGCTATGTTTTTACCCACCAATCACGCCAGATCCTAATGATGCGGACCTCTCGGTTGGTCACTTTGGACCGCTCTATGAAATGGATATCGGGCAATTTGTGAAGGTACGCAGGTACTGTGTCGCTGTGATACCCGGGGTCAACTTGATCTCAGAGGATCAAGCTCCCCTTAGTTCAACTTCGCCTCTTTTAGCGAGGTGAGCCAGTTGGAGAAGATGCCGCTGGAGATGTGGGTTTTATGGTCTTGCCCGGCGGCGATGTCCATCAGGATGTCGCGGGGAGAAACGCCGTAGTGTTCTTTGAAGCTGCGGGTGAAGCTGGAGGCGTGCGAAAAACCACAGCTCTCGGCGATCTGCTGGATTTTGACTGTATCGCTTCCGGAGCGCAGCAGCTTGCGCATGGCGTGCTTCATGCGGATGTAACGCAGGAAGGCCATGAAGCCGCCCATGGGCTCAAACAGGCGGTAGAGAGTGGTGCGCGACACGTTGAGGTGATGCGCCACTTCCGTGCTGTTCAGGCGTGGGTTGGTATAGGTCCGGCTGATGTACTCGGCAGCTTGTAAGAACCGCGCTGCAGTCTGATTGTTTTCATCCAGTGCAAATGGGATTCTCGGGCCGTTGTTCATCTGGTTGGCGACCAGCTTGGCGATGCATTCCACGATTGAGCTGACATCCTCATCTGACAGGTAACCCAGTTGACCGCGAAGCAGCTGCATTATGCTGATCACTGCATTGGTCGAGCCGCCTGTTGCGGGAAGGCACAGGGTTGGGTAGGTGCGATCGCCATGGAGGAACGGTGCCAGTGCCGTTCGCGGCAAAGCCAGTGTCATCAGCTTGTAAGAGCTGTGGTCTACCACAAACGGCTCGGCCATATCCTGCACGATCAGATGACCGGGCTGGAGTTCCACGCTCTCCTGGCCCATGTGGGTGACGCAATTGTGGGTGTGATCATAAAATTGCACAAACACAGCATCCATGCCATCGCGGGCAATGCGCTGGCTGGAGCGGATGAACCTGTGCGGGGTCGCGTTGATGGTTGCCACAAAGCCGCTTTTATAACGAAATCCGCGCACGCCTGCACCAAAGGCCTCCGGTGAAGCGGTGTTGGAAGCCAGACAAGCCTCTCCCGTCGCTTCGGCGACCCCCTCGCGCCATTCATCCCAGTTGATGCTGGGCCGGTAAATCACCTCAGGTCTTGGCTCATTCATTGAGTTGTTCGATTCAACAGACATTCTACCCGGTACTATACTGCAACTTGTGCGTGGTAATTCCAATCTGCGCTTAAAATATTCCTGAAGGCTGGAGAACGAAGGAGCTACAGTCCCGATTGAGAAAGGGACCTGCGAGGCCACATCGTTCTGTCAGTTTTGCGTCCCCTCCCGTTGAAAAAGATTCAAAACGGGCATTGATACCGTGGTCCTGCTTATGGTTGGAGGCAAGGCGGTGTTGAGCAATGTGTCCTACGCTAAGTCTGACAGGAATGGTGTCCCTCCAGCCTTCAGATGACCAAATTTCAGGAAGCGACCCCCGAGCCCCGGCCATAAAAAAAGAATTCTGAAAATGAATGCAGTGCTGACCATCAGATCAAGGCACCGAAAACAAAGTCACCACCATGTCGACCATCCATAATGCCACAGTAAGTTTATTCTTCTAAAGGATCGCAATGAAAACAAGGGCGTGAAACAAATTGCTAAAACAAAGCTGTGCTTTGAAACGACAGGCTAAGAGACCTGAACCGCGGGAAGAAGATGCGGTTGATAAAGATCGAATCGATTTTTAATGAATGAGCTGTTTGAGTTCTCGGTTTGCCCATAATCTACAGTTTTGGATGAGCAGAAAAAGGCGAGCACAAGGGCCCGCCTTTTTGAAAAATGGAACGTTGAAAGAGGTCAGGCGCTGACGCGGGCAGCGAGCTTGGCGTTGTTTTCCAGCAGTTTGTCCAGCCGCGCTTTTTTGATGACAGGGTTGAGTTCAGGATCCAGAACATGTGCGAGCAATGCTGTATTGGAAGCTTCGATCGCGGCGTCATCAACCACTGCAAGGCCGTGCAAGACGAAGGGGCGCAGGTAAACCATTCCAGTCAGCAGGGCAGTCTGTTGAAAGGGCTTGAGCAACTCATCCATGCTGAAATTGTTGTAGCCGCCTGCGTGATAGCTGTCCTCCGGTCCGCCGGTAGAGATAGCCAGCAACAGGTCCCGACCAGCCAGTTTGGTGCCACCCGGGCCATAGGCGAAGCCGAAGGTCAGGACCTGATCTTGCCATGCTTTCAGCGCTGGCGGGGCGGAATACCAATAAAACGGAAACTGGAAGACGATGCGATCGTGAGAGAGCAGAAGGTGCTGTTGTTCTTCAACGTTAAAGCTCAGAGTTGGGCCACCAACACGGGCCAGATCAAGCACGGTGATATCATCTGTCGCGGCAAATGCTTCAAACCAGGAGCGGTTGATACGGGATTTTGAAAGGTCGGGATGGGCAGTGAGAACAAGGGTTTTCATCGCAGGAAGGCCTCATTGAATATCTGATCTCTGCTTTATAACAGGATGCATACATGCTATTAATTGCCTCCATATCAATCCAATAGATGTACGGTATCGAATAATGCGTTTGCCTCTTGCCATGCTGGAAGTGTTTAACGCCATTGCGCAGAACGGCAGTCTCAAAGGGGCAGCTCAGGCGCTTGGCATCAAACCGTCCACGGTGTCTCATCAGTTGAAGTCGCTGGAAGAGCAGCTCGGGACGGCCCTGTTTGTGCGCACCACCCGGTCGGTAACTCTGACGGATGCGGGCCGTGCGTTGCAAAGTGGGGCGGGCGCGGCGTTTGACCTGCTGGGGCAAGCGGTAAATGATGCAAAGGAACACGGCAGCAGTGCCCGTGGCAGTTTAAAACTGACCTTGCCTGAGTTTGTATTTCACTCCTTCCTTGCAGATATTCTGCCCAGTTTTCAGGCAGCTTATCCGGAGATACAGCTGGAACTTTCTCTGACGGACGCCATTGTCGACATCGTTGCAGATGGTTTGCACGGCGGGCTTCGTCTGGGTGGAAAGATTGCGCAGGATATGATTGCGATCCGTATCTCTGACCCGCAACCCCTGACCGTCCTTGGCAGCAAGGCATACCTGGCTGAGCATGGTGTTCCGGAAAAACCTGAAGACCTCCTCGCGCACAACTGCCTTCACTATCGGTTTCAAACATCAGGACGGCTGGCGCCGTGGGTGTTTGAGGTGGAGGGCAACACCGTGGAGATTGATATCAAAGGAGGGCTGATCCTCAACACCCTGCCCTCTCAGTTGCAGTTGATGGAGCAAGGCATGGGATTGGTGCTCACTTTCCGCGAGTATGCGCTGATGCAGTGTGACCTGACAAAGGTGCAATGCCTGCTGGAGGATTACCTGAAGCCAACAGAGCCGATCTATCTGTTTTACCCGCGCGAATACAAAAACCTGCAGGCCCTGCGCCTGTTCATCGACCACATCAAGGCCCACCGGCAGTTGGTGTAACGGGCAGGGTTAAGCAGCAGGCGCTTTATACGGTGGCACTTGCCGCAGGACCATGCCGTGTTTTTGGTCGGCTTTGTAACCGAGGCTTTCGTAAAAGCCTCTTGCGCCGCGGTCTTGTCCGGTCAGCAGCATGATCTTGTAGGCATTCGCTTGCCAGGCTGCATCTCGCAGAGCATCCATGACCATGCGGCCAAAGCCTCTGCCCCGATAAGCTTTCAGCGTCACCACGTTCTCGACAAGGCAATACGAGCGGCCACCATACGTCATGTTGGGTAGAATATGGAGCGTGGCGCAGGAGACGATCTGGTCATAAATCTCCACACCAAACAGAGAGGTGCCGTCATGTTGCAAAAGCTTGGCGAATTGCGCTGGCCCGTCTTTGCCATAAACAAGCGGAATGCCATCTGTCAGCTCATTCAGGAGCGTGACGACATCCTCATAATCATCGAGAGAGAGCTGGCGGACGGTGATGGTTGGCGAGAGGACGGACATAACGGGACTCACTGAGAACGTGCAGCATTGATTATGCAGCAAGTTTACCGCGAAGTTGTTCTGAAGCCCAGCTCACTACATGGTCTATCCCAATGAGTTAGATCAGGTGCCAAAGTAGCAGCGTCGGGGTCGGATGATTTGTCCAATAAATTTAGACTTTGATCAATCTTGGTTACGTTTTGCGATGCTAAATACATCTTCAAACTTTGCCATATCGGGTATGCTAATTCTGTGATACTGAACATTCCCAGAGTAGGAGAATTTAACAATTACGTGCTCATCTTCTTTGGTGAATAAAGAAGTTTTACAAATAAAGGCAACGATATTGCTGGATATTCTGTAGGAGTATTCAATTTTCCTCCCGACAAGGAAGAGGCGATCAACTCTACTCGGTTTGTAGTCTGTTAATTCTGTCATTTCGAGTACTCATCAATATAGGTTGGTAGCCTAATGAACTGATACTCCTGATCAAGTTTTGGCCTCAAGTTGATATTATGTGCGCATAAGATACTTTGGGACATGTACAAAAAAAGCTCTAGTCGTGCATACAGAAATACCCTCATAGAGAGTTAATTATGAGTACACAATCAATACCTAAGTTCCTCCGCTAAGATAGTTGCACCTCCTTGAAGTTGCCAATCACTACAAAAAATACTGATATTGTTGAGAGAAGGTATATTAGCTTTTTGATAATGGTCGCGATGATGATGTTGTTTACAGCGTTAGGCTTACCGGTCGTCGGTATAGTTAAAAGCAAGAAGTTCGACTGAAGCTCAGGCCAACCTCAATTTATTTTTTAAGTATTTTCTGTGTTTCGTCCTTTTGGGAGAGGAATATCTATGGTTCTTTTCGCAATTGGATAAACAAAGGCAGCAGTACTAATTGAGTCTCATTGAGTTTTCATGGCAGCTTTTGCGACGGCCCGTGCGATCACCTGTTCTTCGTTGGTGGGCATGATGAAGACGCGGACTGGTCCGGTCCCGATTTCCGGTGCGTTGGCCTTGTTTTTCTCCTGATCGATGGTGATGCCCAAAAACTCCAGTGGTTCGCACACGCTGGAGCGCACCTGAGCTGAATTCTCGCCAATGCCAGCGCTGAAGATCAGGGCGTCGATGCCCTCCAGACTGGCGGCCATGGCGCCCACTTCGCGGCGGATCTGGTAGCAATAATAGTTGATGGCTTGCTTGGAAAACAGCTCTTCTGAATGTTCCAGTACGCGCATGTCAGAAGATTCCTCCGACAATCCCAAGAGCCCGCTGCGGCGGTAGATGATGCTCTCGATTTCTGCCGCTGACAGTTCCTTTTCCTGCATCAGATAGAGCATGACGCCCGGGTCCAGCCGTCCGCACCGTGTGCCCATGGGCAGGCCATCTACGGCAGAAAAGCTGGTACTTGCGTTGAGGGAGCGGC
>NZ_LCWX01000055.1:96879-131869 GCF_001431305.1 Pseudovibrio sp. POLY-S9 | reverse complement strand
CATCTTCTACGGCGCACATGGAAGCGCCATTGCCCAGATGGGCGATCACGAGACGCCCGCGTGCCACATCCGGATATTCGCGGCGCATTTCGCTGCAGATGTAATCAAAGGAAAGCCCGTGGAAGCCATAGCGGCGCACGCCTTCCTCATAAAAATGCCGTGGAATGGCGAAGGCGTCATTGGGGAAGGTGTGACCGGCATGGAAGGCCGTATCAAAACACCCGATCTGCAGCACGCCCGGAAACACCTGTTTGGCGGCGCGGATGGTTGCCAGACTGTAGGGTTGGTGCAGCGGTGCCAGTGGAACGAGCTGCTCAAGCTCCTGCACCACCTCGGAGGTCAGCTCTGTCGGCTTGTAAAATGCATTGCCGCCATGGACGATGCGGTGACCAATACCCACCACGGATTTACCTTGCAGGTAGGGCTCTACCCTTGTGAAGATGGAGACGACAGCTCCGGCATGATCGACGTGGCCCAGCTCTTCCACGATGTCAGCGTCGGGGGCCTGCATCTTCAGGCGGGCGTTTGGGCCCAGACGCTCTATGATGCCGGAGATGAAAAGGTCAGGCTCTGCCCGCGCTTTGTAAAGCGCGAACTTGACGGAGGACGATCCGGTATTGAGCGTAAAATAAAAACTCATGCTTTCTGGCTCGCAGCGTAAAGAAGCGCAACAGCGCAAGACATTAACCGGGCCTTGTCGTCATCTGCACGGCTGGTGAGGATCACCGGACACCGGGCACCCATAACCACTCCGCACACTTCTGCATGGGCAACAAAGGCCAATTCCTTGGCTAGCATATTGCCAGATTCCAGATTAGGCACAACCAGTACATCTGCCCTACCAGCAACCAAGGAGGTGATGCCTTTGGTCACGGCAGCATCAATGTCGATGGCGTTGTCCATGGCCAGCGGGCCATCCACGATGCCGCCCTTGATCTGGCCGCGTTCTGCCATTTTAGAAAGGATCGCTGCATCCATGGTGGAGGGAATTTTGGTGTTCACCGTTTCCACCGCCGACAAGATGCCCACCTTGGGCTGTTGCTGCCCAAGCGCCAGTGCCAGATTGATGGCGTTCTGGACAATATCCACCTTGGCTTCCAGATCCGGTGAGATGTTGATGGCTGCATCACTGATGAACAGGAGGTGGTCCAATCCCGGCACATCCATCACAAACACATGGCTGAGACGATTGTCAGTGCGCAGACCCACATCCCGTTTCACGATCTCCGCCAACAACACGTCGGTGTGGAGCTGGCCTTTCATGATGGCCTGCGCCTTACCTTCGCGCACCATGGCCACGGCCTGTGCTGCCGCCTGACTGTGGCTTGCAACGTCAATGATATCGCAGTGGGCCAGATCTTTGCCAAGACGCTCTGCGGCATCCTCGATCTTTTCGCGAGAGCCAATCAAGACAGGCTCAATCAACGTGTTTTCGGCTGCCAGCAAAGCGCCGCCCAGTGACTTGCGGTCTTCTGGCGCCACAACGGCAGTGATGAGAGGTGGGAGTGGGCGGGCTTGATCCAGCAGTCTATCGAAGTGCTCATGACTGCGCACGGTCAGACCCGGCAAGCTAACGGCCTTGGCGATTTTGCTGGTGCGCGGGGCGATAACCTCGGCCTCGCCTTCAACAATCACCTGACCGTCCGTACGTTCCACGGTGGTTTGCAGTGTGACGACGTAATCGGGCAGCTTTTCTGTCACCCTCACGCGGGCTGTCAGATGGTCCCCTTCATAAGCACGACCCAGAAAGCGCAGGCTCTGGCTTTTGTAGAGCGTGCCCGGTCCGGGCATTTGGTTGCCCAGCACGGCAGAGATCAAACTGGCGACCCAGAGCGAGGGGGCGACGCCTTCAAAGTCGCCTTCGCCCTCGCGATCTTCCTTGGGCAGGTGGATGGGGTTGAGGTCGCCGGAGGCATGGGCGGAGACGTAAAAATCATCCGCAGAGCAGGTTCGCTCGTAAATGGCTTCCATGCCAACTTCGATCTGATCGTACGGAGTATTCTTGTAGGTTGTTGTCATCAAACCTTCCTAACCCCATTTGAGCAACTTCTTCAGACAGTGCCACAGTTCCAGAGAATTGGGCGCCATATTCTCTTCCTTGCCGATAATGTAGGACACGGCTTTATACGCAAAGGTCTTGTCCTTCTCGCTTTTCAGCAAGCCCGGCAGGGCATTGTAACCTGCTTCCATTTCGAAACGGGAAATGAGAGTCTGATCGTGAATGAGGAAGTTGCGCTCTTTCGGATCCATGGATTTGAACGGTGCCCATGTGGTCAGCACTTCGTTGAACCGCTCCAGCTTTTCGCCGCGCACTTCGGTACGGGTGTCGGCAATCATCAGCACAATGCGCACGATGGCTGCGGCTGCCCCGCCCTTCTCGATCTTCTTGAGCGCGTTCTGGATGCTGGTCAGACTGTGCAGGTCCTGCATTGGCACTTTTGGCCGGCGGAAGGACAAAGCCTTGCCGTATTCCACGGCGGGCGGTGAGGCCCAGAAGGTGAGGAAGCTGTTTTCAATGAAGGCCTCGCGCATGTCCTTCAGTGCATCCCAGCCATATTCAATGCTGTCTGCCATCAGCTCCTCCCAGTAGTGGAAGGGCGTTTTGGCCATGTTGGGTGTGTGGCTCTCCTTCACTGCTGCAGCGGCCATGGTGGGCCAGAACATCAAGGGATTGGTGGAGGCAAAGGCGCCATTTGCCAGCCGCATGGGGTGCATATCACGCGTTGCATCCGCTGCCTGCGTGCTGTTCATGGTCTTCAGAACAGGGCCAATGGTGCTGTCATACACATCCTCCCAGCTCTCGGAAAAACGGGCGACACCGGCAAACGCTTTTTCCTCATCGCGTTCACCAGTTTCCAGCAGCATTTCATCAATGGTCTTACGGGCAAAGCTCACCTTGAATTTGGCATCACAGCCTTTGCCCTTCTGCTCTTCAATCTGCAGTTTGTAGAGCCCGGGAGGCATGGCCTCGATGGTCTTCAGCGTGGAAGCCACCTGCGTATGTTCTCGCTTGGCCACGCTGGAGGAGACAAAGATGCCCAGATGCCCGACCTGATCATGAAGCATATAAAGGATACGCTGGCCGAGGATCTCGATTTCCGCTTCATCCGTGTAGGTGTCGGCAATCCAGTTGAGCGCCTGATCGGGCGGGGTGATGTTATCACCGTAGGAGGAAAACACGATGATCGGGGACTTGATGGTCTTTAAGTCAATGGGGCGTCCCGGTTCCAGAAAGGCTTCGTTCTTCGCCAGCTTGTTGCCGATGAAAAGGTTGTCCAGAATCCAGCGGAATTCTTCCTCTGTCATGTAGTAGAAGCCGCTCCACCATTTCTGGAATTCCAGATAGCGCTCTTCGTCCTTGTCGATGTTGGTATAAAGGTCATAGTACTTGCGGAACCAGTTGCGGCCCGGGTTCAGCATCTCGAAGTTCTGCACCAGATTGGCACCATCAAAGACGCCGTTGCCCAGATCTGCGGAGAGCAAGGCAGGTACGATGCCGCCTGTCAGGCCTGCGGAGTAGCGCATGGGGTCCTGCCCCATCTTGCCACTCCAATAGGACATGGGCGCACCGTTGAGCACAATCGGCCCCACCAGATCCGGATAGACCGCTGCCAGAATAGCAGTTGCCCACCCGCCCTGACAGTTGCCAACCACGATGGGTTTGGGGCTGTCTGGGTGGCGAGAGATGATCTCGCGCAGGAAGGCCGCTTCGGCATGGGTGACGTGCGACAGCTCCTGATTGGGCTCTGGCATGGGATGAAAGGCGACAAAGTACACGGGGTGCCCGTCACGCAGGGCAACGCCCACCTGACTGTCATTCTTGAACCCGCCAATGCCTGCACCGTGGCCAGCACGTGGATCGATGATCACATAGGGGCGCTTCCAGTCCAGCACTTCCACGCCCTCAGGTGGAATGACCTTCAAAAGCATGTAGTTGCAGGGGCGCGGCAGGTTGCGACCCTCAACAACCACCTCGTAATCATAAATGAGAACCGGAGGACAGCCCTTGGCCATGTGGTCAAAGTATGTGTCACTGGCTTCGCGCAGGGCATCCATGGTCAGGATGGCGCGTTCGCTGGATTCCTTGAGATAATGCGACCACGCATCCAGCAGTTTCTTGGGCGTGTCGTAGGGACCCCAGGAGGCGGCCAGTGCGTCGCTTTTGGTTTTTGATTTGGCCTGTTTCTTTTGAAGGTCGTTCATCAGGCGCGTGGAGCGTCGTGAGTTGGCGACCTGCAAAAACTGGTTTTGTTCAGCGAGGGCCTCAAAGTACTGGGCGGTTCGCTTGCTAAAGAGTTCTACTTGCATAATCTACCTCAGTGCCGGCCTAACCAATGATGCGGTAACCACCGTCAATGGGGTGAACCACGCCGGTGATGTTTCGGGCTTCATCACTGGCCAGAAAGGCGGCATATGCGCCAATGTCTTCAATACTTGCGAGTTTTCGGGTGGGAGCACGCTCGGTCGCGTCGGCCAGCATCTCATCAAAGCTGGCAATGCCGCTGGCGGCGCGTGTTGCCAGCGGGCCGGGGGACAGCGCGTTGACAGAGATGCCCTTTTGGCCCAGTTCGGCAGCCACATAGCGCGTGGTGCTTTCCAGCGCGGCTTTCACCGGACCCATGATGTTGTAGTGGCTGATCACCTTTTCCGAGCCATGGAACGTCACGGTCATGACGCTGGACCCGGAAGGCATCAGCGGTTCTGATTTGCGGATGAGGCGCAGGAAAGAGTGCACGGAGATGTCCATGGCCACGCCAAACCCCTCTGCCGAGCAATCCACCACGCGGCCATGCAGGTCAGCCTGCGGGCAAAAGGCGATGGAATGGAGCAGAATGTCCAGCGATCCCCAGACCTGCTCGATTTGCTGGTAAAGAGCATCCACCTCATCAGGTTTCGTCACATCCAGCGGCGCAAAAATAGCTGCATCGGCTTCTTCTGCCAGTGGGGCCACATGCTTTTTCGCTTTGTCATTCAGGTATGTAAGAGCCAGTTCTGCGCCTTGTGCCTTCATGGCTTTGGCGCATCCCCATGCAATGGACTGGCTGTTCGCCACCCCAACAATAAGGGCTTTCTTGCCCTTCAATGAAAACATGCGGTCATTACCCTGTTGGTTGAAACCTGTCATTTGGAAGGAAAACAACAAGACTAGAAATAGCTATACAGGAGAAATAAGGAAAACCAAGGTGCGAAATTTAGTAAATGAATTGGGCGGTCGAAATATTCAAAGAGTGACTATTTATGTAACTAAGTAATTTTGTAATTAATTTTGAGCCATTTCTCAGTGGGTGTTGAGTAACCTAGTTTTCCAAGACAAATGTGTCCGTCGTTTACTTTTTTCGGTTGGCGACCCGAGCTGAGTGCCTGTCAGCACAGACACGTCCGGCAGGGGATTCTAATAGTTTGATTAAAACGTGATCCCGGAGTGTTTCTGTAGTTTTCGGGAAAAAAGATATTACCAAGCGATGGTGCTTTCATGACCGGATCAACTTTATCTGTTTCGACCACTCAGCCAACTGTCCCTCAACCCGATCTTGCGCAGTATCAGGATGTGGTTCCTCCTAAACCAAGTGAGCGGATTGTTGAGTATTCGCTCAACTATGTGACGAAGAAAACGGCGCAGCATGAAGCGGTTCTGGGTGAAATAAAGCGCGAGCTCAATTCTTATTTCAGCACTGAAGTCACGGAGAAGGTGGTTGATCACTTCCTCTCCACAAAGCCACATCTGCCAAAATCCAGCGTGCTCGCCATGCTCCTTCATGTGCCAAGCAAAGCTTCGCAGCAAGCGCAGGAAAAAGTGACAGCGCTCTTTGAAGAGGCCCATGCCTATGGCAGCAGGCTGACGATGGAAACTTTTTTTGAAGGCGCCGCAATTCCGGATGACCCCAAAAAAGCGGCTGAAGTTCTCACGGCCCGCATTGTTGAACTGGCAAAAACAGCAGATGCGGATGGTATTTCCAGCATCACGCGGTCGCTGAGCTTTCTTGGCGGCTCAGACAACGCAGTGTTGAAAGAAGCCGTGCCGATCGCGCTGAAGGCCGTCCATTCCACGCTTGTCTATCCCGAGAGCGTCCGGACACAGAATGCAGCGCAGGGTGGAGACGTTGCGCGCGTGCCGGGTGAGGTGACAACCCATCTGCTTGCACTCATCAGAAATGAAGCGCAAACCCCGGGTCTGGACCCGGAAACATCTGGCAATCTGGCTGAGGTTGACGGGTATGTGAAGGATCAGGTTCTGGGCCATAAGATCTCCGTGCCGGAAACCCGCGAGCTGTTGACTGCTGTTGCAGAGCGATTTGAGGAAATCGGCCTGAATGGCCTTGCCGATGAAACCAAAACGCTGCTGGGACAGCTGGGCAAGAGTGACAACCCGCCGCTGACGCGCCTGCACGATGCGATCTACTCCCGCGTGCTCGACAGTACCTTTATTGCGGACATGGTTCACGACACACCGCAGTCCGTGATGAACTCCGCACAGCTGGTGAAAGATGGCATCCGCGATGTAATTTCCATCCAGACCCCACGGGTCCAAAACCAGACAGCCATGACCATGCATAGGATGATGGCAGGCAACGAGCGGTTCTGGATGCCGGAATGCCCATAGCTGATGGAGTTTGTGCAAGGGCCGCGTGACGATGCGCTGATGAATCTGGACAAGTTTTTGTCCGCACCAACCCGCAACGGATATGACGCCATTGCTGTTCCCATGCTGGTTGTGAAGTCCACTGTTGCCTTGCATGCATTGCTGACCAAAACGGTGCCTGCAGACCGCCAGCCACTGGTCGTCAACGGCAAGAAGGTCGCTGACTTACCTGCTTATGTAAAGGTTGCGAACAAGGCTTATCAGGGGATCTGTCAGGAAGCCAATCGCACGAACGCTCCAGAAGATCCTGATTTGCAAAAAGCAGACAGATCCAAAGTTGGGCGTACGGACACGCCAAAGAGTGCGCATGCCGGGATCACCCTTGGCTATCAGCCCGGCAGTGTGACGTTTGAAGGAGATGCAGGCAAGATCCCGAGCACGCACCCTGCGGATGTGAATCTGCCAAAGCTGCAGGAACCGAGTAAGTCTCAGGTGGAAGCGCTGTCTCGCGGCATGCCGTTTGCCTCTGGCGTTTCCGGTTCGACCAACCTGAACCTGCATTTTCTGCATTATCTGAGGCACACCTCCCCTAACCCGGACCAGATCCCGGATTCGAAAGACTACATGGTCGCGAACACCATGTTCCTGAACTATGACGGCGGTCACTCAATCCACGAGGCACTTTGGGTCGGGCAGGAGTTGGACGGTACGCTGGGGCTGGATCTCGGTCTGGCACAAGCGAAGCCAGATGGAACACAGATCGACTCGTCAAGCTATGTCTCCGACCTCAATGACTTCATCGGCCTCTACGATGGCACGGAGACTGGCGATGCTTTGGCACGAGCCAAGGACAACGCCTTTGATGCGACGCTGGATTACTTTGATGAGCACAGCTACGCAGCTGGGAAACCCGTGGGCGAAGCCTGAGCCTCAAGCCATATTGAGAATAGAACATGAAACACGCTGAAACACTTATTGCCGAGCTTGGCGAGAAAATCGGGCTACCAAACCTTCAACTGGACGAGGAAGGGCTTTGCTCTTTTGACGTTGAGGAGGAGTTTATGCTCACTTTGGGCGCGAACAATCAGGATGAGGTGATCCTGTTCGCCCTGCTGCCTGACATCCAGAAAGACAAACGCGAGGCAGGGTATCGGTTGTTGCTGCAAGCCAACCTGCTGGGTAAAGGCACCGGAGATGCGGTTCTTGCCATGACGGAAGGCGACAACCAGCCAGCTCTGAACTCAAGGTTCTCCGCCAAGAGCCTTGGTGTGACGCAGCTTGAAGAGAAGCTGGATACATTCATCAAGCTCGTCAAACTGTGGCGCGTGACCATCGAGTCCCTCAATACCTCGCAAAATGAGGGGGCAACACAGCTTCATCCTTCAAACGATGAGTGGCTTCGCGCATAAACTTGAGTGCCTGCCATCCGGTTGGGCTGTCTTCAGCCAGCCCAACAGTCCTTTAGCCCTCTAAAGCACAGAGGCAGGTAGAGTTTGCTCGCAGATCTGGGTGCAGATGCGTTCGGCGATAAGGGGGGCGAGGATGACGCCGGGGTGGCTGCCTGCCACGAAAGCGTTGGTGAAACCGTTGATGGGGCGGGCGAGTGGTTCGGTTGATCGGGTTGCCGGGCGTTGGCCAACCTGAATGGAAAGCAGCTCCACACGGCCCGCATTGACAAACGTGTCTCTGACCGCCTGCACCGTCGTCTCCCCGATGTATTCCAGCTCTGCCGGATCATCAGTCCTTGGCGGGTTTTCAGCCAGTGCAAAGTTGCCAGTGCCAAGGCTACGTATCTCCACATCCGGCGTTTGTAGTACGGGACGGAAGTCCGGTACTTCTGCGCTGACTTCTATGTAGGTGCAGGGCGAGGTATAAAGATCGTGCTCTGGCTCAAACGGGGCGATCAACGCGCCATTTCCGCCGCCGGAGGCAAGCACGGTGAAGTCGCTGGCCTGCAGCCCCTCTCCCATCATGACCCCCTTGCAGGTGTGATCAGATGCATCCAGCCCGCTGACTGTGCTGTTCAAAACCACCTTGCCGCCAAGGCGTTCAAAGGCGTTGACCAGTTTGCCGATGACTTTGGGTGGATACCAGCTGACATCTTCTTCTGAATGGGCTGCAAACTCCGGCGGGTTTGTGAGCGCGGGCAAATGCTCCTGAAACTCTTGCCTGCTCATCACGCGTGTTCGGGTGCCTGCCTGCCGTTGACGGTCAATCACGGCTTGCGTTTCTTCCGGAGTTGTGCGCCAAACAATGGCGCCGCCTTCCGCATCAAACAGCGTGCCGTCAAATTCAGCGTTCAAAGCTTTGTAACGCTGCATGCCATCGGTCAGTAACGGGAACAGATCGGGATGCTTAATCGGATCATTTGCGATATGGCAGATCCAGCCGAAGGAAACACGTGAG
The DNA here is from genome assembly GCF_001431305.1 of Pseudovibrio sp. POLY-S9. Lineage (NCBI taxonomy): Bacteria > Pseudomonadati > Pseudomonadota > Alphaproteobacteria > Hyphomicrobiales > Stappiaceae > Pseudovibrio > Pseudovibrio sp. POLY-S9. The sequence goes on along the minus strand of NZ_LCWX01000055.1, from coordinate 122,883 downwards.
ACATCTCCGCCCACACAGTGGTTTGCATCAAACAGGGTGACTTTGAAACCTTGACGCGCGAGTTTATACGCAATCATGGCTCCGGTAATTCCGGCCCCGATCACGTTAACGCTTAAATTCTGCATAGATGCCTCAGTTCAAAGAAAAAGATACCGGCCAGCGACAAACATCGCTGAGCAGCTGAAGAATTCAAAGGAATGGCTATGCGCAGACCCTAACGAACCCTCTTGCACGGTGGAACCGGCATCCTGAAAAATAAGAGGGTAGTGATATATTTGTCGCGACTAATATAGTCTGCGGGATAATTTCGATAACCAGTTGATGCGGTGAGATAAACAAGGCCTTTAATTTATCGAAAGATATTTTGGGGGAAGCGGAGCATGTTGAGCAGGGATTCGGAACCGGGCCAAGGGTCCTGTCTGAGGCTAAGACGATGCTGGGAAACTAACTTCTGAGCGAATAAGTCTAAAGCGATAGTCCTAAAGTCGCTCAAAGTGCACTCTAGGAGACATTTGCAACAGAGCCCGATCCCAACAACACGGTTTTCATCCTGTGAGCATAGCTGTTTAGCATTTGCAGCGTGTGATCCGGATCAGTCCGCAAATGATTTAGGAAGGCATCTTTCGGCAGCACCATCGTTTGTAGATGAGATCTTGCGATCACATCGACAGACTGAGTATCATCGGTCAAAAGGGCTAAGTCGCCAAGAACCTCACCTTCACCCAAGACGGCCAGAACAGCACCGGACTCGGCATGGCGCACTTCTGCTTCGCCTTCAATAATCACAAAAGCTGAGTTTCCCTTTACACCAGCCTGCAACACAGTTTCGCCGGCGTTGAACAGCATGTACTCGTAGGATTGCAGGAAATTATAAAGTTGGGTGCGTTTCGCAAATGTTAGAAAACTGTCTGCCAAGTCTCTCATATCCAGCATCATAGGGATGAAATTTCCCCCCAAGTGCGGATCATACCGCAAGTCGCCAACAGGTTTGAAACCGACGCGACCTAAAAGTTTGCCGATAGCCGGGTTCGTTGGCGCGATGACATGCGTAATGTCGTTTGAAACGGCGAAATAAGCCGACAACGAAATCAGGTGAAGTGCAATACCTAGCGAGCGCTGCGCTTCACGAACACAGAACATGCCCACACTCATCATATTGACGTTCTCTTTTGGCAGATGCTGACGAAAATCGTAATAGTCATCCGCTGGCACACCCGCAGAGGAATCGACGTTAATCCTTAGCGCACCAACAATCCTGTCGTCTCGTGTCGCCAATATGTTTCGCGTTGTCGATAACGTGTCGAACCTGTCAACAACCCTCTGGTCCGTGGTTGGTTGAAACAATTTTTCTTGCAAACAGAACACGTCATACCGCAACTTCAGAATGCTATCGATCTGTACTGGATCCGTTGCGATGTTCAACCGGATTGACATGATGCCTCGATCTCAACGCGAGTGCTGTTAACTTGTGCCTGGGCCAAGCATTCCCCACGATGCAACATTGTTGGCGTGGTGTTGGGGAGATAACGATCCTTCAGCTTGGGCCCCTCGGCCACATCAAGCAAAACATATCCTTGCTCGTTGATGAAACCGGCTAAATCCGTGCGCCGAATGGTCCAACTCACTGGTTCACCTTTCATTCGCAAATAGAGGCGCAACAAAGGGCCGCAATTGTTCTCGGGATCGGAGAAAGGGGTAACACTGCTGAATACGATCCGCGTCTTTTGGCCCAGTTCCCTGAGTCCTGAAAAGAGTGCTTTCACATCTGTTACCGGCAAGTACATGAGCACACCTTCACAGATGAAAACAGCAGGTTTGGCGGCGTCATAGGACTCATGAGAAAGTAACGCTTCCTTAGCGCTGGTCTTTTTGAAATCCACTTCGATCAGATGAAGGTTGTCTGCCACTTGGCCATCTAAAGCCATTTGCTTATGAGCACTGGTCGCCGGATGATCCAATTCAAAAAAAGTAACCTCGGGAAACTGCGAATGCAGTTCATAGGCAAGCGTATCGAAACCTGCGCCAAGGATTGCGACCGTGCTGTAGCCCTCGGAGAGTGCATTTTCGACAGCGTCGCGTATGTACTTCTTACGTAACCCGTAATGAGTTGAAATACCGGGTAATGTCAGCCTTTCCATAAATGGAACGAGTGCACGAAACCAACGACTGTTGAGCTGCTTCAGTCGTTTTCTGCCTTCGTCAGAGCCGTCCAAGATGGTTTTGCCTGCTTTAAGAGCCTTTGCAGTGACAAGATGTCGATACTCTGGTTTTTCTGCAATCAACAACAAGCCTTGCAACACTGTGTAAGCGGTTGAACTTGCAACTCTGTCTTTCATTCTTGCTCCATAAACTTGCGCCTTGATTGACTAAGCACGCGGTCAAATCAGGGAACCCTGAGCAGGTATTTCTCAAGTAGGGTTGTCATTTGGCGATTGTTATCGACGTTGCCACAGGTCTTAAGTGTCCAGATTGGGTCGGCGCGTTGTTTTGGTCTAAGCGCAATTGCCCGCAGCTTGCGATTTCTAGCGGTGCGTGGGATTGCAGAGGCTCTGCCCCGGTGAAGGCCGAAACGCGATCAGAACTGCAGAGCAAGGTTCGCCTTAAGCCCCTAATCGGTGAAGTTGGATCCGAAACAGCCATTGCAGTTCAGGCCGAAGGCCGCATCCGCCCTAATGACCGATTGCCGAGCCGAGATCGATCCAGTATTGGGCACGCAGTCCGAGGGGGGGCGAAGATGTCGTCTAGATCCTGTCCGTTGGCCGTCAGCTTCAGAATGCCGTCAATGAAACTGGGGTAATCATAGCCGTCGAAAATACCAAAGCAGGTAGGATCGCTGATCCTAAGCAGATGCGATATGAATTATGGCTCACGATTAAATCCCCCTCAATCGCGATGGAAGCTACTTTATCGACGATGTTGCCACAACAATCATTGTTTTAGACACTTATAGCAAAAAGCTATAGGTGCTTCGGAACCGGCATCCTGAAAAGTAAAAGGGTAGTGATATATTCACCGCGACTAATACAGGTGGTGAGTGTTATTTTCTAACTGTTTGATGCAGCTATGAAAATATGTGCTTGTAGCGTTTCTGGCCACCATGTTCTCTGATCTTTCGTGAAATATATCTTGATAATTTCACGGCGATTGGTGAAAATATCGGGAAATATTTCACGGAATCGCGATGCATGACCATTACAAGTACATTGGGGGAAGATCTGAAGGCGCTTCGCATCGCGCGCGGTATGAAGCTGGAAGATCTGGCAAAACAACTGGGCCGCTCAGTGGGATGGCTCTCTCAGGTAGAGCGGGATAAATCCACCCCGCGCCATACAGACCTGAAGCACTTTGCCGAGGTGTTCGGCGTCCAGCTCTCCCTGTTTTTCGGCAATGCAGAGGCGCCGGAAAATGAGAGAGGCCGCCTGGTGCGCGATGGCAACCGCCGCGTGATTGGGGAGCGGGATAAGGGCCTGCTTGAAACACTGGTGTCACCAGACCTGACCGACAGCTTTGAGATGATCCACTCCACCTTTCAACCTGGCTCTCACCGCAGCGCTGCGATTACACGCCCGACGCAAGAGGTGGCCTACATGGTCTCGGGCAAGCTGGATGTGTGGATTGGGGAAGAGATGTTCACGGTGGAGGCAGGCGACAGTTTCCGCATCAAGGAGGCGTCTTACCGCTGGTCCAATCCATATGCTGAACCTGCCATTGCGATTTGGGTGATCTCACCGCCGGTTTATTAGGGCACCCGCTCACAGAAATGTTTGCTGACAAGAATGATACCCGTCTCACAGAGAAAAGCGGGAGAGGACTACATGACGAACGAATAGATTTTGGAGGAGGTGCGCATGTCTATCCCAACCACCGCGCGGGTTGTCATTATTAGCGGCGGCGTTGTCGGCGTTTCCACGCTATACCATCTGGCAAAGCTGGGCTGGAACGACTGCGTACTTCTGGAAAAGAATGAGCTGACGGCAGGCTCCACATGGCATGCGGCAGGCAACTGCCCCAACTTTGCCACCAGCTATGCGGTAATGAACATGCAGCGCTACGGTTTGGAGCTGTATCGCTGGCTGGCTGATGAGGTGGACTATCCCATCAACTATCATGTCACCGGCGCGGTCCGACTGGCCCACAGCCACAACCGGATGATGGAGTTTGAGCATGTGGCAGCCATGGCTGAGCACATGGGCCTGACCATGGATATGTGCACGCCTGACCAGCTGCAACAGCACTTCCCCTTTATGGAAACGCACGATCTGGAGGGCGGTCTTTGGGATCCGCTGGACGGCGATATCGATCCGGCGCAGGTGACACAGGCGCTGGCAAAAGGCGCGCGGAAGCTGGGCGGCCGCATCCTGCGGTTTACACCAGCCACAGGCGTGCGCCGTGAAGGCAGGGAATGGATTGTCTGTACTAAGACAGGTGAAATCCGCTGCGAATATGTGGTGAATGCAGCTGGCTACTATGCTGCGCGCGTTGGCGAATGGTTTGAGCCGTATGGTGGGCGTGCTGTGCCTTCCGTTACCATGAGCCATCAGTATTTCATGACTGAGGCTGTTCCAGAGGTGGAGGCATGGACCAAGGCACAGGGCCGCAAGCTGCCCATGCTGCGTGATCCTGATATCTCCTATTATCTGCGGCAGGAAACGGGCGGGTTCAACCTGGGCCCCTATGAGCGAGCCTGCCGGACGGCATGGACGTCATCAGATGACCCGATGCCGGATGACTTCAGTTTCCAGCTTTATCCGGATGATCTGGAGCGGCTTGAGTTTTACATTGAAGATGCCATGGCCCGCGTGCCCTTGCTCGGAACGCAAGGCGTGAAGCGCAACATCAACGGGCCTATTCCCTACGCACCTGATGGCCTGCCCATGATTGGCCCCATGCCCGGGGTGCCCAACGCGTTTGAGGCGCACTCCTTCACCTTTGGCATTGCGCAGGGCGGCGGCGCTGGCAAGGTGGCTGCAGAGTGGATTGTACACGGCCAGACCGAGTGGGACATGTGGGCCGTTGATCCAAGACGTTACACCGATTACACAGACAAGCAGTACTGTATCGATAAGGCGAAGGAAGTCTACGGTCACGAATACGCCATGCACTTTCCCCATCACGAATGGCCAGCTGGTCGGGACCGCAAGCTCTCCCCCAACCACACCAGACTGCTGGAACTGGGTGGACAGATGGGAGCTTACAATGGCTGGGAACGGGCCAATTGGTTTGCGCAAACGGGCGACGATATCTCTCACGAGGCCACGCAAACATGGACCCGCTCCGGCCCATGGGAACAGCGGGTGAGTGAGGAGTGTGAGGCCGTGCGTGACTATGTTGGCGTGCTGGACCTCCCCGGCTTCTCGCGGTTCAAACTCTCGGGCACAGGCGCCGCTGATTGGCTGCGAGGACAGATCGCGGGAGGTCTCCCCAAAGTTGGCCGCATGACCCTTGGCTACTTCCCCGATGATCGTGGCCGTGTCCTAACGGAAATGTCGATCCTGCGCCATGGTGCAGACGAGTTCACGCTGATCACCGCCGCGTTGGCCCAGTGGCATGACTTTGAGCTGCTGAAAGCCCGCCTGCCAGAGGAATTGGGTCTGGAAGACCAGACAACGGATACAACAACACTGATCGTCACCGGCCCAAAGGCCCGTCAGCTGCTTGCTCCTATGCTCAAAGCAGACCTTTCTCTCAGTTGGCTGAGCCTGCAACAAGCCACCATGCTTAGTAAGGCTGTGATGTTGGTGCGCGTCTCTTTTGCAGGTGAGCTGGGCTGGGAAATCCATGCGAGCAATGAGGATATGCCGGAGATTTATCAAGCGGTCCTTGCAGCTGGTGCCAAACCGTTTGGCATGTACGCGCTCAATGCCTTGCGGTTGGAGAAAGGCTATCGCGGCTGGAAGGGAGACCTTTCGACCGACTACACCTTGCTGGAGGCTGGTCTGGACCGATTTGTGAAGCTTGATAAGCCGCAGAGCTTCCCCGGCAAAGCCGCACTGCTGAAAGAACAGGCAGAAGGTGCGAAGCGCCGCTTCGTGACGATGATCGTGGAGGCGGGCGAGTATGACGCTCCTTATATGTCCACCATTTGGGATGGGGATCGCATGGTGGGGGAAGTCACCTCCGGTGGCTGGGGCTACCGCGTCAATGCTTCCATCGCGCTTGGTGTCGTGCAGGCTGATCTGGCAAAACCGGGAACTGAGCTGACCATCAAAATCTACGGCAAGCCCTACAAGGCAATTGTACAGCCGGATGAGCCACTTTGGGACCCGGAGAATGAGCGCCTCAAAGATCAAAGCATGCCTGAGAGTGTCGTTTTGGAAGGGCACATGATGTAACCCCGTTCTTCTGACATGATTTGCGGCATCCATATCTCTCCTGCTCCAAACGACTGAAGCAGAAAAATATGGGTGCCGTAATAGTTGGGTGTGCGATCTATACTTATAATTTGCCAAGCTCATGTATTGATTAATCTCTATTTGCATTCGTGTGTACTTCGTGTCGTGACATAATATAGCTTTGCGTGATGAGTTGCGCGCGGTATTTGCATGTTGACATCTAAGTAGTCAGTCATATTTAATTGTATGTCAGACATGGATAGGGTCGTCTTATCTTTCTGCTCTTTTGATGAGGCTGACGCGCGATGGTATCGACATACACTCAGGATCTGCGAGATCAGATCACCGAGGAACTGGCTCGGCAGTTGTTCTCTGCTGAGCTCAAGCCCGGCGACTTTCTGCCCAAGGAACTTGAGCTCACGGACCAGTTTGGTGTGAGCCGCGCCACCATGCGCAGCGCTCTGGCAACCTTCACCAATCACGGCATCATTGAGCGCATTTCCGGCTTTGGCACACGGGTCAAAGACTATCAGGAATGGAACATCCTTTCCCCGCAAGTGGCCACGTGGATCGCGCAGTATGGTGGCAACACATTGATCTTTGCCCGGGAGATTTTCCGGTTCCGCACGTCTGTTGAACCGTTCATCGCCATGGAGGCCGCGCGCCGGGCCACCGCTAAGGACCTTATGAAGATAGAAGCAGCGTGGAACGGCATGTATGCGGCCATGCAAAAGGATGACCTGACCTATCGCGGCAAGCACTTCCAGCAATATGACATTCAGTTTCACGAGGCGATCTATCAGGCAACTCATAATCTGGTCTGGGTGCAGATTGGGCGCAGCACCATGCCAGCGGTGTTTGTCCTGATCAAGAAAACCACGGAAGCTGCCAGCGAACTCAGTGACAGTCTGGAACGCCACCGCCACCTTCTGGAAGCCATTCGTCTGCGGGATGCGGAGGCAGCTCGAAAAGCGTCTGTCCGCATCATTGACCGCGCGGCCTATGATCTTGATCTGGATGAACTGAACGAAGAGATCCGCGAGAACTCATTGGCCAACGTTGTGATGCAAAACGAGCGTGACCGCCTCGCCTCTGACTGAGCTGTCATCCCCTCTCCCCAACTCCTTTCTCCGAGACACAACATGAAAATCACCGGCATTGAAACCATCAATCTCAAAGAATTTCGCAATGTAACCTGGGTGCGCGTGCATACGGATGCGGGTAGCTTTGGTCTGGGCGAAACCTTTTATGGCTCAGATGCGGTTTGCGGGTTCATCCACGAAACACTGGGTCAGGAACTGATTGGCCGTGACCCAACCCAGATTGATGCCATCTCCCGCCTGCTGCTCAACCCCATCTGCGGTTTCAACTCCACGGGAGCTGAAATGCGGGCCGCCTCCGCCATTGATATCGCCCTGTGGGACCTTGCGGGCAAGACACTGGGCGTACCCGTGCATCAGCTACTGGGTGGCAGAAGCCGCGACAAGATCCGCGCTTACAACACCTGTGCAGGCTATGAGTATGTGAAGGACAAGCAGGTCAACACCACAGAAGACTGGAGCACGGGCTCTGTCTCTAATGGCCCCTATGAGGACCTGGAGGCTTTCCTCTCCGATGCCGGCACTCTGGCAAAGAGTCTGCTGGATATGGGCTTTCGCGGCATGAAGATCTGGCCGTTTGATCAGTTCGCGGTCAAAACCAACGGCACCTACATCTCGCCGGAAGATCTGGAGGCCGGTCTGCGCCCGTTCAAGCAAATTCGTGAGGCTGTTGGGGATGCAATGGACATCCATGTGGAGCTGCACAGCGTGTGGAACCTGCCTATGGCCGAAAAGATTGCTCGTGCGCTGAAGCCTTACAACGTGTTCTGGCTGGAAGACCCGATCAAGATGACCAACGTGGATGCACTGGCAGAATACGCCCGCCGTGCTGAGACTTGGGTCACCGCCAGCGAGAACCTTGCCACACGCTGGTCTTTCCGCGAGCTGTTTGAAAAGCGTGCAACAGATGTCTGCATGCTGGATATCGGTTGGTGCGGCGGCCTGACAGAAGCCAAGAAGATCGCCACCATGGCAGAAACCTACGAGTTGCCCGTCGCGCCACACGACTGCACCGGGCCAGGGCTTTTGACCGCAGCTGTGCACCTGTCCATCAACCTGCCCAATGCGCTGGTTCAGGAGATGGTGCGGGCATTCTACTTCGGCTGGTACAGCGAGTTGATGGAAGGTCTACCAGTATTCGAAAATGGCTACCTGCTTGCCCCAACCGCACCGGGCCTTGGCATCTCGCTCTCCCCAAAGGTCTTAGAGCGCAGCGACGCAACAATCCGAATGACGGGCTCAAAGAACAGTTAGATTGCGCCTGTCACTACTATGAGCGCCCGCTGGATATGAGCTTTATCCTGCGGGCTTTCACCCGTTGTGCTTATTACACGCTGGTCTGTGAGCTTACTCGTTGACTTCCTGAAGTGGTTTCTCACCCACTGCAATCTCAGGCATAGTATCTGTCAGCAGTTTTCCAGCCACTGCAATATTATCATATGAATGTTCCTCAAGATGAATCACGAGGTGGTCTCTGGCTAAACCTGTTGTGGTGCAAAATGCTTCGGTTAAAGCTGCGACACAGGCAGCTTTCTTTTCGCGGCTAAGACGAGGGGAATAAACAACAATATGAGGCATGGCTTGTACTCCTTAAAATCAAGGCACTTTGAAGTATAAGGCAGCCGATTTTAAAGTGCTACAGAAGCACGCTTGGGAATATGTCTTGGGCAATCCCACTCAAGTGCTTTTGTTTTAATAGTAATCGCGCGCTCAGGATCGGCCTTATAGTTTGCAGGCATGAGATCCATCACAAACTCCCGGTCTTCCTCCAAGGAAGTTATCTGCGCCTCGCCCCAGATTTTCAGCCTCTGCTGTGTTTCATAGTCCACCAGTATGAGAGACACGCGGGCGTTTTGAGAGATGTTTCCAGCACTGAGATATTGCCGGTTGCCGCGATAGTCGGCATACGCAAAATGCTGGTCATCCAGCACCTTCAAAAAACCTCTTGGCCCGCCTTTAAACTGCACATACGGCCAACCAGTCTGTGAGAGTGTTGAGAGGTAGAACCCGTCCATACGGCTGATGAATGCGGCGTGGTCTGGTTCAATTTGATGACCCGTCAACTCCTCCCCTTCCAGAAATGTAGCGTAGGCTTCTTTGGTGCCATAGCGGTCCTGAAAAGATTGAGCAGCAGGCGTAAAGGCAATCTGGGCAAAGGCTTTGGGCATGAAAACTCCCGAGAGGTCTAATGAATATCTCTGAATATGGGAGCTGGAACAGAAAATGCGACGGTCCTTTGGGTAGAAGGAGCCGTCGCATTGCTCTGGGGGGAGCGGGAGGAACTGGGATAGGTCCGCAGTGTTCTGAAATGGCCAAGTCGATGGGGCCGTGCTTGGCACTTGAAGCGGATGGACGCATTCCTCCGGTGGAGCTCGTTATAAGTTCATTTCGGACAGACCCGGGTGGTGATCCGGGCAGCGGCCAAAGGGCCAGGCAAACAGGCGTTCGTTTTCGTTGATCTCCGTATCGGTGATGCAGGTGATCCGTTTTTTCATCAAACCTTTGGTGTCAAATTCCCAGTTCTCGTTGCCGCAGGAGCGGAACCACTTGTTGTGTATGGTGCGCCATTCGCTGACAATGCGAATTGAGAAACGGTTTTGGTTATAACTCCAAAGCTCTTTGATGTGGCGATAGTGGAGCTGGGTTTTCCATTTGGCGGAAAGGAACCCCATAATCTGTGGCCGGCCTTCGATCGTCTGGTTCCGGTCATGCCACATGCAATCGCGAGACAGGTTTCGGATAACAATTGTCGGGCAGCGTGAGTTCCACGCATCCTCCGCAGCTCTTACCTTTGCGAGTGCCGCATCTTCCGTCAGGGGGCGCATAGATAAGTTGAGCATATTGTTACCTCTTATTGTTTACTGATCGGTACAGTTGCTGATTGCCAAGGTGTACCGATCTGTTCATTTGGTCAATTCACCAAATCGCGAGGTGTGTGATGCCCGTCACGAGACTTAGCAAAGCCCTTTGATTTTGCGGCTAAAGTGAATTCCCTTGTTCGGCCATATTTTTTTCGTTATATGTACTGATCAGTAAACCCAGAGGTTGGTATGCGCAAAAATAAACGAGATGAACTCGTACAACAGGCGATGGAAACCTTCTACAGAAACGGATTTCACGCAACGGGCATGGATATGCTGGTGGCAGAATCCGGCATCTCCAAAACCTCCATGTACAAGCATTTCAAAAGCAAGGATGAACTGATCCTTGCTGCGCTGAAGCTGCGTGAGGAGCAGTTTCACAACTGGTCTGCACAACGGGTTGCTGAGCTGGCGAGCGAACCCAGAGATCAACTGCTTGCGCTGTTTGATGTGCTGGATGAGTGGTTCAAGGAAGACACCTTCAAGAGCTGCATGTTCATCAAAGCCAGCTCGGAATATCCGGAACCTGACCACCCTATTCACCAGCAAACCGTTGAACAGCGAAATGCCATGTATGAGGGTGTGTTGACTCTGGTTGAAGCGGCTGCTCTGAAAAATCCGGAAGCGTTGGCGCGGCAACTGCTTATGCTACAGGAAGGCGCGATCATTACCGCGCATTTTGGCAACAGCAAAGACCCGGCAGGCGAAGCTAAAATCGCAGCCAAAGCGTTGATTGACGCTGCTTCCTGACAGTTACGCCTCGCAAAATATAATAGCCTCCTCCCAGTATGCGAAAGACGGTTTGAGTACTTTGCGATCCCATGCGCGTGGCTGCACATCTGCAAGACTTACTCTGCGGAAAATATTTGCGTATACATATGAATGTGTTTAGCGTGGTCCCTGGGAAGTCTTACGGGACGGTTGGTTTCTCATATTAAAAACGTCCACTTTCTGGGAGGGAGAAAGAGGGATGCTGACCAAAAGCATATTGGAAGACCTTGGCACAAAACTGATTACCGGAGACGTGGAGGTGATTGATCTTTCTGGTCGATTAGGGCCAGAAACTCCCATTTTACAACTGCCGCCTGACTTTGCCAAAAACACGCCGAAAGTGGAGATTCATAAGATATCCGAGTATGATGCGGACGGACCGTTCTTTGCGTGGAACTGGATGAAACTGGGTGAACACTCCGGTACTCACTTTGATGCCCCGCATCACTGGATCACCGGAAAAGACTATGCATATGGATATACTGACACCATCTCACCGCAAAATTTTGTTGCACCTGTCAACGTGATTGATTGCTCCGCCGAGACTGCTGCAAACCCGGATTTCCTGCTGACGGCTGACCGTGTGAAGGAGTGGGAAGCTGAGCATGGATCGATCAATGCTGGTGAATGGGTTGTCATGCGCAGCGATTGGTATCATCGCAATACTGATGAAGCGAAGTTTCTCAATGTAGATGAGAATGGACCGCATTCACCGGGGCCAACCGTTGATTGCATTGAGTATATCCTCTCCAAAGGCATTCTCGGCTGGGGTAATGAGTGTATTGGCACGGATGCGGGATGTGCTGGAGGGATGGAACCACCCTATCCTGCGCACAACTTGCTGCACGCTGCCAACCGCTACGGCCTCGCCAGCCTCGCTAATCTGGACAAGCTACCCCCGAAAGGCGCCATCCTGATCGCCGCTCCACTCAAGATCGCCGATGGAACCGGCAGTCCCATCCGTGCACTCGCACTGGTTTCTGCGAGCTAGCGAAATACTATGAAACGCGCTGATTGGCGGTGGTTTGAAGGCCGCTGCCGATCAGTTTTCATCATGAGAAAAAGGCTGTTCCAGCTCGAGAATATTGCCTTCGAGGTCTCGTAGGTAGATGATTAGGTGTGGTTTGTCGGGTGTGCCGAAATCTGTAATCTCGCCCAACTGGCTCCCACCAGCTGCGATGGTTTCAGCGCGAGTTGAGTGGATGTCTGGCACCTGAAACGAAAGATGACCGAAGCCGGGTTCGTTTACTTGTGGTGAGTCCCGATCCAGCATGACCTTATGCTGATGAAGTTCCAGAAAAGGCGTGTCACACTCTGGAAACTTCAGCCATATCGAGAGAATTTCGGAGTTTGGCAACCCATTGCCGCAGGAGACTTTCTTCCCAGATAACACCTTTGGAGGCCGCAGGTACGCGCAGTTGAAGACCCGTTGGTAAAACGCGGCAAGCGCCTTTGCGTCCTTTGCGACAAGGTTGATGTGCGTCAGTTTCATATCGCAATTACCGTAGTTGTTACACCATGCGTGTGACGGCGTTGATCACATAGTGCGGCTTGTCTTTCATCACGTTATGTCCGCTGCCTTTGGCGAACAGGCTGCTGCGGTTTGGGGAGGCGGCGACGAAGTCTGCATGGGCCTTGCGCATTTGGCTGACGATCCTCTCGTCCTGTACCCATGACGTTTCTGCGAGGATGTCGATGACAGGCAGATGCTCAGGAATGCTCACCGTGCGCATGCGTTTCACTGTGGTTGGGTAGGCTTTCACTACGGGAATGATTGCTTTTGCCAGTTCAGGAGCTGCTTTTTTGAGTGCCTCGAAGCGTGGTGTGTACTCTGCAAGGACGTAATCGACCAGCTGCTGGCTCATATCCGTCGGGATGCCTGCATCTACAAAAACAAGGCCTTTCACCTGGGCCATATCTTCGGCCAGTAGGCTTGCGATATAGCCACCATAGGAGTGGGCAACGAGGATGACAGGGCCGCTTACACCGTGTGCCGTCAATGCTGCTTGCAAATCTTCAGCTTCGCCTTCAACGGTGTACGGCCCTTCCCATAACGGGCTATTGCCTAAACCGGCGCGATCATAGACCACGGTTTGAACACCCACCTTGCGCAAATGCGGTTCAATGCCTTTCCAAACCGAAGCATCATTTCCATTCCCACTGATGAAGATGATGGTTGGGCTGCCCTCCCCTTTTGCTTCCAGCCATAACGGAGCCGACAAAGCTGCGGTTGAAAAGAGCGCTGCGAGGAAAGCGCAGCAGATGTAAGAGAGTATCTGGCGGAGTATCAGCACAACAGCAACTTTCTTGAAACTAAAAATCTTAGAGCAATACGGCCATAACATCGCATTTTCCGGGTTGTTTCAATGGTGTTGTGAAGGCTTGAGATGAGGAGAGTGCATGTCCCTCTCCAACGCGGAACCTTGAATATAGTTGATAAGCTATATTGTGATGTTGCTATATAGCTTATCAACTATATGTTATTTACATGAGCTTGATTGAAATCCTTAAAACTCTCGCCAATGAGAACAGGTTGACCATTCTGGAGTGGCTTCAGGACCCTGAGGCGCATTTTCCGCCGCAAAAGCATGGAGATCTGATTGAGCATGGGGTTTGTCTGGGAGCAATCGCTCGAAAACTCGGCATTTCTCAGCCCACAGCAACCAACCATATGAAGGTGCTGGTGAATGCCGGTCTTGTGACGCTCACGCGCAACAGCAACTGGGTGTATTTCCGCGTAAACAAGGAGATTGTTTCTCTTTTTCTGGATGATCTTCAAACCAAGATCGCCCCACAAAAATAACTCGCCGGCGCAACCTGCAAGCTGATCCTCTTAGGCTGATGACCTTCTCCCACCTCCCCTGATCTTCAGCGGATTGCTCTTGTGCCACGAGCCCTACTATTCGTTTCCTCATCCAATTATGACTGGAATACAGAGTGAAAAGCTCCGTTTTTGTGTTCTTTGGCTCCATGTTTGGTTCTCGTTTAGGAGACCAACTGCTGCTTTTCGTCGTTCCACTTGTTGTCTTCCAAACCACTGGCAGTGTGTCGCTTTCCGGCCTTGCCTTTGCTGCTGAAACGCTGCCGCGCATTCTGTGCTTTCCCGTCTGCGGAATTCTGGCAGACCGTTTTTCTCCCGTCACATTGATCCGCATTTCTCAGGCAGGCCGCTCACTGGTCTGTGCCCTTGGCCTTGTTGGCCAATATTTTATGCCCCATGTGGGCTGGATTGTTGCCATTGCGGCCCTTTCAGGCGTGCTCACGACACAAGGGTTCATGGCTCGCGAAGTGATGCTGCCGCAAATCTTCAAAGACGTGACCTTCACCAAAGTGCAGTCCTACGCGCAGAGTGTTGACCAGATTTGTATCGTGTTGGGGCCGGTTATTGCCGCGGCTCTGTTCAACGTGTTCGGCTGGGAAATTGTCGTGGTCATGTCAGGCGCACTGTTTGTCAGTGCCGATGCACTCATGTCCATCTGGCGCCGTCTCAGTGACGTGGAGTTGAAAGAGGCCAAGCCGTTGGACGGGCATTGGACCAAGCCATTCCGCATTGCGCTCAACCATCTGTTTTACCTGCCGGGGTTGAAGCGCATTGTGGCGCTCACAGCTCTGGTCAATCTGGTTTTCGGTGTCACACTGGCAACCTCTGCCAGTATGGTCACTGGTCTTTATGAGCAGTCCGAGGAGTTCTACGCGCTGCTGCAATCCGTTGGGGCGATTGTCACCTTTGCGGTTTTGCTGGTTACAGGTGCGAGCCGTCTGAAGCTGACTCATATCGGCATCATCTCATACAGCGGGTTGGTTGTTGGCGGTGTGATCACCGGGTTCACGAGCAACTACTGGATTCACCTGTTGGGGTACTGTGTGATCCTTGGCTTTGACAGCATGTTTAACGTCTACATCCGCAGTGCACGGCAGAAGATCATTCCGCCGGAAGATTACGGTAAGACGGTTGGTGTGATCATCCTGTTCAACAACTTCACTTTGCCACTCTCCGGCTTGTTTGTTGGTCTGGTGACTTCCGTTGAATATACAGGATGGCTCGTGCTTGCCCTCACAGCATTTATTGCGTGTACGGGATTGGCACTCAGCCTCGTTGGCGGTGTTGCGCAGCCCGCAGAGGCCAGCGAGACACAATAGACCCGAGCCACATAATCGCGCCACACCCCTGAATTGCCATGGGGTGTGGCGGTTTCTTTGGCTGGCGTAACAACTTCACCATGCAGCATCCTTATGGTGTCTGAAGTGCTTCTTAACTGAGGCACTGGGGACCAAAGGCACTTGCAAGGGTGAGTTTTATGCCAGCCGACTCCAGCCTGCCAGATCAACCGGAAAGCTCTGGCCCGTTCTTCTCCAAGTGGATGAAAGAGGGCCGTGAGATCATTCCCGGCCTTATCATTGCAACGGTGATCGCCATTGCTGCGCGTTATATCTCCGAGCATCAGGGCGGGCCGGTGATGCTTTACGCCCTGCTCATTGGTATGGCCGTGCATTCTATTTATGAGGATGGAAACTGTCAGGCAGGCCTGAGTTTTGCTGCTAAAAAGGTGCTGCGCCTGGGCGTGATCCTGCTTGGCCTGCGCGTCTCGTTTGCACAGATCCTTGCGCTCGGTTGGCAAACGCTGGCTTTGGTGATCCTCTCGGTGCTGGCCATGCTGTTTGTTGGCCTAATCGTGGCTCGGTTACTGGGTCGCTCCGCCAGTTTTGGATTGCTGACCGGAGGCGCTGTTGGCATTTGCGGAGCATCCGCAGCGCTGGCGATTTCCTCCGTATTGCCAAACTCCAAGGAAAACGAGCAAAACACGCTGTTCACGGTCATTGCTGTAACAGCCCTCTCAACCCTCGCGATGATCCTTTACCCCAGCATCGGACAGATGTTCGGCCTTACCGATGTACAGCTCGGCATCTTCTTTGGCGCGACCATTCATGATGTGGCGCAGGTGGTGGGTGCTGGGTTTGCGGTGTCAGACAGCGCAGGTGAAATCGGCACTGTGGTCAAGCTGATGCGGGTTATGATGTTGCTTCCGGTGATTTTCATCATCTCGGTGTGGTCCGCCAAGTGGTTGCACACCAAAAGCAACGCCACAACGACGGCTCTGGAAGCCAAAGCCCCCGTTCCTTACTTCGCCTTCGGGTTTGCGGCATTGGTCGTGGTGAACTCACTGGGCTGGATACCTGAGACACCGCGCCTGATCCTCGTGGATGCCTCCACCTGGTGCCTCGTCATCGCGATCTCGGCACTCGGCGTCATGACCACCTTGAAAACCCTCGTCAGCCTCGGCCATCAACACCTGTTTGTTATCGTAGCGGAAACACTACTGCTGCTTGGCGGTATCGTTCTGGCGATCAAGTATCTGCTTTAGAGCGTTTTGGAATGCGCTGCCAATAGACGAACGCGTAACCTATTGTGCAGGCAATACCCATGAAGATGAGGAAACCTTCGAGGATTGTAACTGACGGCGTTGCGATGACGGGCATGAGCAAAATGGCTGTGCTCGTGCCAGCCAAATAGCTGATTAGGGTGGCGCCAACGGGGAGTCTGAGCCGTGTTCTTCTGAGAATAAGATGAAAGACAATGGCAGCCGGTAGAGCGGGCCCTGCAATGAAAGGGATGATCGTTGCGAGCGGGATCCTGTCTTGCAGGATATACAAGATCACAAAGCCGACAGGAGGGAAGATGGCAAGCAGGTAGAAGGTGAGACAAGCCGTGATGCCTGCGAGCGTCAGCGCAAAAAGATAAACCGGATACCCGCGCGAAAACTCGAGAATCTTGCTCTTTGTCATGCCACTCATATTTTTCTCCTGAAGACAACAAAGCAATGATTGAATTGCGCAATGACGTCCACTCTGTGCACTCAAATATGTTGTTTGTTACTAACTTTAGTCTCTACGCAAAACTCCTGAATTCGCTGATGCAATTCGTGGTTCTGCGCGTTATAAGTTACTGGTGCAAGTTTAGGGGTGACACGCGGGAGGTGTGCGCCGCTTTAATCAATTTTGGGGAGGTCCCGCCACATCCGGCGGGTCTATAACAAGACGTATAGGTTCACAATATGGATACACGCGCCGCTGTTGCTTATAAAGCCGGAGCACCTCTTTCTATCGAGACAGTTCAGCTGGACGGCCCGAAGCCTTTTGAGGTTCTGGTTGAAATCATGGCAACAGGTATCTGTCACACAGACGCCTTCACCCTGTCCGGTGATGATCCGGAAGGTCTGTTCCCGGCCATCTTAGGCCACGAAGGCGCAGGCATTGTGCGCGAAGTGGGCAAAGGCGTTACCTCGCTGAAGCCGGGCGATCATGTGATCCCGCTTTACACACCGGAATGCCGCGAGTGTGAGTACTGCCTTAACCCGAAGACCAACCTGTGTCAGTCCATCCGCTCCACACAGGGTGCAGGCGTAATGCCAGACGGGTCCAGCCGCTTCTCCATCAATGGTGAAAAGATTCACCACTACATGGGCACCAGCACCTTCTCCAACTTCACTGTTCTGCCTGAGATTTCTCTGGCGAAGATCCGCAAGGACGCACCGTTTGATAAGGTTTGCTACATCGGTTGTGGTGTGACCACTGGCGTTGGCGCCGTGATCAACACAGCAAAGGCTGAGCCAGGCTGTAAGGCTATTGTGTTTGGTCTTGGTGGTATTGGTCTTAACGTTGTGCAGGGCCTGCGTCTGATCGGTGCTGACCAGATTGTTGGTGTTGACCTCAACCCAGGCAAAAAAGCACTTGCAGAACAGTACGGCATGACTGACTTCGTCAACCCGAAGGAAGTTGAAGGCGATCTGGTTCCTTACCTGGTTGACCTGACAGGCGGCGGTGCGGATTACACCTTTGAGTGTATTGGCCACCCAACCACCATGCGTCAGGCGCTTGAGTGCAGCCACAAAGGCTGGGGCGAAAGCATCATCATCGGTGTTGCTGGCGCAGGTCAGGAAATCTCCACCCGTCCATTCCAGCTGGTGACTGGTCGTTCCTGGAGAGGCACTGCTTTCGGCGGTGCGCGTGGTCGTACGGATGTGCCAAAGATCGTGGACTGGTACATGGATGGCAAGATCGACATTGACCACATGATCACCCACACCATGCCGTTGGATGAGATCAACACTGCGTTTGATCTGATGCATGAAGGCAAGTCCATCCGTTCGGTTGTGACGTTCTAAGCCATACTCTGGGTTTTCGTATTGATAAGGTCTAAGCGGACATCTGCTCTGCTTAGGCCTTCATTTTAATGCATATTCTTATCCGAAAACCGGAACCGCTTTTCGGAAGTACGCTGTGAGAGAGCTATTATGATTGAGCTGATCCAAAGCTGGCGCTGTTTTGATGGCGAGCAGCGCGTTTATCGCCACGATAGTAAAGCCACCGGTACGCCAATGGAATTTGCGGTGTTTCTACCGCGCCGTGCGCTGAATGGTGAAGAGTGTCCAACCCTGATGTTCCTCTCCGGTCTGACCTGTACCTGGGAAAACATGGTCTCCAAAGCTGGCAGCCAGCGTGCAGCAGCAGAGATGGGCATGATCATCGTTGCACCGGATACGTCTCCACGTGGTGACGATGTGGCGGATGATGATGGCTGGGACATGGGCAAAAGCGCGGGCTTTTACCTGAACGCCACGCAGGAGCCATGGGCCAAGCACTACCGCATGGAAGAGTATATCACGCAGGAGCTGCCGGAGATCTTGGAAGAACACTTCCCGGTCGATCTGAGCGCTCTGGGCCTGACGGGTCACTCCATGGGTGGTCATGGCGCGTTGACTCTTGCGTTGAAAAATCCGGGCCTGTTCAAAAGCGTGTCCGCGTTTGCACCGATTGTGAACCCAATTAACTGCCCATGGGGTGAGAAGGCTTTCTCTGGTTACCTCGGAGAAGATCGTTCCACATGGGCAAACTATGATGCTTGTGAGCTGGTCAAGTCTCGCGGCTGGAAAGGCCGCATCCTGATCGATCAGGGCTCAGCCGATGGGTTCTTGGAAGAACAGCTGAAGCCTTGGGTCTTTGAAAAGGCTTGCCGTGACGAAGGCGTTGACCTGACTCTGCGTATGCATGGTGGCTACGATCACAGCTACTATTGCATTGCATCCTTTATGCAAGACCATATTGCCTGGCACTATGACGAATTGGTTTAGCGGTTAACCTATACTAGACCATTGAGGCGCTTGTAGTTTGCAGGCAATAAGGTTAGGTAGCTGCAACAATTGGGAGGGTCCTGCCCTCCCTGAACAGAAAATAGCCAGAGGAACAGATGTCCGAATTCATCCAGAAGATCGTAACCGGGATCAACGGCAAACTTGATGGCGTCGATATGTCAAAATCGATTGCGCTCAACATCAAGGATGAGGGCTTCATCATCGTCGACGAGAACGGCGCGCGCGCAGAAGAAGCAGAGGCTGATTGCACAATCTCTTGCTCTGCGAAGACCTTCAAAGGCTTGGTGGATGGTTCCGTCAACCCGATGACAGCTGTGATGATGGGCAAGATCAAAATCGGCGGCGACAAGATGGTTGCCATGAGCCTTGGCAAAATCCTCGGCTAAGCAAATATAGCGTCAGTCCGCGGTACTGTGGACTGACGCCCCCGCCTCGACGCGAATACATTCCCGCCTTCTCAAGGCTCTTAGAGCCTCTTCAAATTCCATTTTGAAATTGCGATATGACCAAGTTTCCTCGTGAGATCAAGAGCATGAAACTTTAGCAGCCAATCGCGCACTGATTACAGTTTTCGAAAGATCAACTGGACTGTTCGGATAGGTAATTAAGTGTTTTATGTCTCACTGCGCTCTAATTAAACCAGAGAGCTGTAGTCATGAAGAATGGTATTGACGACGAAAATCAGTTTGATCCGGTTGCAGATATTCTTTCCAGTTTTTTTGAGCTCAACAACGCTTTAGACTTGGAAGCTGCAGGCAAATTTGATGAAGCAGCAGAGGCCTTTGAGCACATTCTGCGCAATGATCCAGATGATAGTGTTGGTGCTTCACTTCATCTGGCAGCCATTGGCAAAGGCAATGTACCCAGCTGCATGCCCGAGGCCCATGTGTTGATGCTGTTTGGCCAAATGTCTGAGACCTATGACAAAAGGCTGCTGGACGGCCTGAAGTACGCCCTCCCCGAAAAAGTTAAGGAGAGAATGACTGCGCTTGAGGTTGGACCTTTCAAGCGAATGCTGGACCTTGGTTGTGGAACAGGACTTTGCTGTGAGGTGCTCAAGGATCAGGTCACTCACAAAATCGGTTTAGACCTTTCTGCGGAGATGCTTGAGAAAGCAAGAGAGAAAGAGATTTATGATGTCTTGCATGAAGGCGAGATCACTCAGTTTCTGAAGCAAAGCCGCCATGAGCCCTGGGACCTTGTGATCTCGACAGATGTCATTCCATACAATGGGACTTTGGATGAGATGTTTTTAAATATCGCCCGAAACATGGCTCCCGGTGGTATTTTCCTCTTTTCAACGGAGACCCAGCCGGAAGAGGCGTTTGGCGGCCAGCCTTATCTCATGGGAAAGTACTGTCGCTATGCCCACTCGCAGGATTACCTTGAGAACTTGCTGAAGCAAAACAATCTCGAACTCCTTGATCGCACTGAAATGGTCCTACGTTTGGAACAAGGACATCCAATCGCCGGTCAGCTGGTGATTGCAAAGAAAAAAGACCCGGAATAGCCGTGAAAACTCTTTAGCTGTGAACAGTAGTGCGGAAACCAAAGAGTATTATTCAGGCAAGAGTAGATAAGGATACTCTAAGCCTCCCTTCCGCTATTCTATGAAGGCTTGAAAAATGACCGTCTCCAAGCCATGCTCGACGCAGGAGACGTGGATGCTGCTCAGATTTCGACATTACAAGATTTAGTCGATGAAGCCCTGATTATTGAGGGTGAACATGAATAGTGTCTTTCCATTTTAGGGGACGTGTTCATGGGCCATATTGTCAGGCTCCTGAAAAAGGAAGAAGGCCAAAAAGTTATTGATGACTACATCCATGAAGGTTTTAAAATTGGAGAGGCGATTCAAACAGGTGTGATCAGTCACGACAACACCGCGAACAATCGCCAGAATGTTATTGAAAGAATTTAAATGAGTGCAGACCAACTCATCCTGTATTGCATAGCTATTTTTTCTGTGTCGATCATCCCCGGCCCCAGCATGGCGCTTGCATTTGCTGAGGGCGCCCGGGGAGGCGTGAACGGTGTTGTTCCACCCGCACTGGGGAATGTCACCGCCTCTTTAGGGCAAGCGTTAATTGCCTTTTTCGCCTTCCGCTCCGTGGTGTCGCTGGAACCTCGGGTTCTGCTCACAGTGCAGGCGGTTGGAGCGCTGTATATCGCCTATATCGGCTACATCTTTATTCGCCACGGCAGGAGCTTTCGGTTGGATACTGCAGGACCGGAAAAACAGCTTTCCAAAGCGACAGAGGGATTTCAGACTGGATTTCTCATTGCCTTCTTCAACCCAAAAGCAATCCTGTTTTTTGTGGCGTTGTTTCCGCAGTTCGTTAACAGCGAAATTGTAGCAAGCGTTGGGGCGTTGAGCTCTGTTTTTCTGCCCATTGGGCTGATCGCTCTGATCTGCTTTTTAGCCTACGGCTTTCTGGGACAGATCTCGCTTCAGGTCTTTGATGAAAGCAAGGTGTTCAACTGGATTGTGCCAGGCTTGGGTGGTTTTTTGCTGCTAACAGCGACACTGGGCCTTCTGGATGCAATCAACCAGATTTTCTGAGTTCAGCAAAGCAGTGACCTGTGTTGGCTGACCTAATCTCTCAGAATTGCTTGTGCTGCTTTGCCTTTCAGCTGAAGGGTGAGGCAACGCACTGAGCCGCCCAACTTACACACTTTGTTGGCTGGCACCGGAATAACCGTCTTGCTGGTGTTGGCTTGGATGGTCTCCAGCACTTCATCGCTGTTCTGGTTGCCAAAATGCGGCATGTAGATGAATTTGCTGGTCATCGTCGCGTTGACGTTGACCCCGCAGGCGCTGGACAGATCATCTTCATCCCACATGGCGTCCACTTCAACAATCTTGATGCCTGGAAAAGATGCCTCCAGTTCCTTGGTGATCTCGGTCCTCATGGGGTCGTCGTAGCGGTTGAGGATGATGGTGTTGTCTTCCGCAAACATCACCATGCCATCGCTGTGAGCCATCACCTCTTCATCGGGAGGCAAAATCGCGACTTCCTTAGCGTTCAGCAGCTCCTTCAAAACCGCCTTGCCGTCTTCATAGGACAGGTCATTGTCTTCCAGAAAGCGCGTTGTGGTGATCACCCGGCATGCGTGGTTATCAACGATGTTGCCGCCATCCAACAGGTAGTCAGTTTGAGAAAATGTCAGCCCCTTCGCATTGGCAAAGGCATTGAAGCCGCCCTGCATTTCATCTGCGACCGCCTGATCCCCTTCAAAGGTGACAGGGGTATAGCGGAACTGAACTGGTTTGCCTGGGTTGATGACGGTGTAATCCCGCGCCCAAATATGCGGGAGATAGTCATTGATAAGAACCTCGTCCGGCACCTTGCCTTTAAAGTAAGACCGAGTCTGTGCATCCACAATGATCCGCACCTCGTCGTTGCCATAAACAGCATTTGCGTAGGCGATGTCGAAATCCACGATATCCTGAAACAGCGCTGCATACTCGGGATCATCGTAGGTATCAGCAATGGATGGCGCAGCAATGAGGATCAGGTCCTGATCAGACGCTAAGGCGGCTGTGAAATAACCGCTCGTCAGTGATAAGCTAACGCTCGCAAGCAACGTACAGGCCATTAGCTGGAGTTTCGATTTGAGGTTTTTCATGTGTGCTCCAGCTGGTCTGTCAGTGCCTCACTTGTAAAAACAGGTGAGTGAACGGGCGATGATCATTTCGTTTGAATGTAAAAGGCCCTGCATCACCAATGGAATGCAGGGCCTCTTCAAGTCATTACGCTCCTAAGAGGCATAGTGCTTAGGCTGCGCGAATATCATCCATAAAGGAGTTGATGGTTTTGCGCAGGAGCGCTGCGTTGGATGCAACTGCCTGCGATGCGTCAAGCACCTGAGAGGCAGCTTCCTGCGTTTCCGTCACTTTCACAGACACTTCGCTCACGTTGTGTGCTGCGCTGCGGGTGCCCTGCGCTGCCATCTGAACGTTCTCGCTGATCTCCATGGTCGCGGATCCCTGCTGTTCAACGGCATTGGCGATGGAGGTGGCGTGTTTGTTCACTTCGCTCATTGTGTCGCTGATGCCAACAATGGCTTCCACTGTCTCCTTGGAGGAGTTCTGGATGCCTGAGATCTGTGCTGAAATTTCCTCGGTTGCCTTGGAGGTCTGGGTCGCCAGCTCCTTCACCTCGGAGGCAACAACTGCAAAGCCTTTGCCCATCTCACCAGCACGTGCTGCTTCAATGGTTGCGTTGAGCGCCAGCAGGTTGGTCTGCTCTGCAATATCGCGGATGAGGTTGACGACTTCGCCGATCTTTTGCGCAGCACTGTCAAGTGCCTGAACCTTCTGGCTGCTTTCTTCTGCTCCACTGGTTGCGGCGCCCACCACACGGTTGGTCTCACCCAACTGGCGGCTGATCTCTTCAATGGAGGCGCTCAGCTCTTCAGCTGCGGTCGCAACCGTCTGCACATTGGCTGAGGCTTCTTCGGAGGCATCACGAGCGGAGTTGGAACGCAGAGCAGAATCCTCTGCAATGCCGGTCAGGCGGGTGGCGGTGTGTTCCATTTCCGCAGAACGCTGATCCACACTCTGCAGTGCTTGCGTGACTTCGGCACCAAACTGGCTCAACAGGTTCTCGATGCGGCTCTGACGTTCCTCGCGAGCACCGGATTCCTCATCGCTTTGCTCTTGCAGGCGAATACGCTCTACGTTGTTCTGGCGCAGAACTTCGATCGCTTGCGCCATCTCACCAATCTCATCAGAGCGGGTGGAATACGCAATCTTGATGTCCATCTTGTTCTCGGACAAATCACGCAGGGCCTTCGTCATCACAGGAATCGGCTTCAGCATGAATTTGAAGCCGAAGTAGGCCATCAGAACAAGAACAAGCCCCAGTCCAAGTGCGGCGTAGAGCAGGTTCCAGGTGACGTTATCAACCTGCGCTTCAATGTGGGATTTTTCAACGCCTACATAAAGAATACCAATCACGCGATTGTTGCTGTCAAAGATTGGCTGGTACAGGGTGTAATAGGCCATGCCGAGGATGTCGGCTTCACCGCGGAAGGTCTTGCCAGACTTGATAATTGGATAAACACTGCCAGTTTTGCCGAGTGGTGTATCGACGGCGCGTTCACCCTTCTTGTTTTTGATGTTGGTGGTTTTGCGCCAGTAATCCTGGGTTGCGTCATCCCACACAAAAACAGTTGCGGTCTCGCCAGTCAGATGCCCAATCTGGTCAACAAGATCGTTCCCTGAAAAGCTCAGAGGATCATTTGTGATGATTTTGGCAACATTAGAATTGTGATCCAGCTTCACGGTTGCTGATGGGAGTTCCTGCTGGAACTGTGCAGCCGCGATGCGAAGATTGATATTGTGACGTTTGTCCACCTCATCGCTCAGCGTACCCCAGAGTAACAGGTCTGCGGCCAGCACAAGAACACCGATTGTTACGACAATGGTAAATGAAACGGTTGAAGCTATTTTGGTGGTCAGGTTAATTCCGGAAAAGTGCATAAGTGCCCCGTTGCTATTCTTATTTTCCGCTGCGGGTATTTTCTGAGAATACCACTGTTAGTTTTAGGGGTATGGTGCACTTACTAATAACAAATTAAATTTTGAACTATTCCGCTCGGTAATATGCAAAAATATAATGAGAGCAAATACTTATATTATTTCCGATAGGGCACATTTCTGCGCATAAGCTGTTGCCTGAGGGGCAGAATGCGACAATCCGCGCAAGAAAAAACCCCGCCTCCAAGGGAGAGGTCGGGGCTGAGGAGAGGTCTCCACCACAACTTACGCCGTCAAACTTGCCTGAAGCTCGGCGAGCAGTTCTTCCAGTAGGCCCATACCGGCATTCCAGCCTTGGTTCATGCCGCCGATGGCTGCCTCGAAGCAGGCTATCTCGGCCTCTGTGGCGTCATGGGGAACCCATGTGAGGCGCATTTTGGTCTGGTCGCCGTCTTGCTCGAAGGTGACGGTGGTCAGCAAAACACGCGGCCAGTCCTGCATCATCGGGCTGGCAATCACATTCCAGTCAGCGTCAGACGTTGCGTGCAGCCATACCAGTTTTGAAGGTTTTGAGACCTCTGTATATTCAACGCGTTGGAAGTTGGAATTGTCTCCCCACTTCATCTCATGCAGCCAAAGGCCGCCTTGTTTGACATCCAGCTGGTGGACGATGCTTTCCACGTTGGGACCGTACCAGCGCGAAATAAGATCCGGCTCGGTCCATGTACGCCAAACCAGCTCGCGCGGGGCGTTAAAGGTGCGTTCCAGTACATAGGTTGGTAGTTCACTCATTCCAATTCCCTCCTCAACTCTCGGATTTCTTCAATTCCTCCAGAAGATCATCCAGCTGATCGAAGCTGGATGACCAGAACTTGCTAAACTCTTCCAGCCATTTTACCGCCTCACGCATGGGCTCAGCTTTGAGCCGTGCCGGGCGGCGTTGCTTGTCTATGGCGCGTTCAACCAACCCTGCCCGTTCCAGAACCTTCAGATGCTTTGAGACGGCAGGCTGGCTCATGCAAAATGGCTCAGCCAGCTCGTTGACCGATGCGTCTCCATTGGCGAGCCGGGTCAGGATTGCACGGCGCGTAGGATCGGCCAGTGCTGCAAACACGGCATCAAGGTTTTCTGGTTGGGGTGTCTGGTTCACCTGTTGCATAACCGTATGGTTATATAATAATTAAAATTGGTCAAGCCCAAAGTCTTGAGAGTGTGTCAGAGGAAAAGAAAACCCCGCCGTCCTGATGGAAAGCGGAGTTTCATATCTTGTGATAACGCAGGAGACTAGGCCAGCTCTTCACTGCG
>NZ_LCWX01000055.1:65102-96778 GCF_001431305.1 Pseudovibrio sp. POLY-S9 | reverse complement strand
TTTTTGGCAGCTGCAACAGCGCGGGAAAGAAGTGGCGGCATGCCGTCCTCTTCGTTCATAAGCACATCGAGCGCCGCGGCTGTGGTGCCGTTTGGAGATGTCACATTGATGCGCAGCTGGGTAGGGTCATCGCTGGCATCTTCTGCCAGTTGCCCTGCTCCGCCAACGGTGGCTTTAGCCAGTTGCATTGCCAGTTCTTCCGGCAGCCCCTGCTCTGCGCCTGCTTTGGCGAGGCACTCGATCAGGTGGAACACATAGGCAGGTCCAGAGCCGGAGACTGCAGTTACAGCATCCATCTGACTTTCGTTTTCCAGCACAACGGTCTGACCAACAGCGGCGAGCAGTTCTTGTGCCATAGCCAGATTGCTTTCCGAGCAGTGGTCGTTTGGAATGAGCGCGGTGATGCCGCGGCCAATTGCTGCCGGCGTGTTTGGCATGGCGCGGATGATCGGGCTGCCCTCACCTACCAGAGAAAGAAGTGTGGTCAGGTTTGTGCCTGCTGCAACGGAAATGAACACGGTGCTGCCACCGCCTAGCGCGACGACCTGAGGGGTTGCATCCCCCATCATCTGAGGTTTCACAGCCAGAATACACACTGCGGGAGCTGCTGGCAGTTGCTTGTTCAGGCTTAGGCCATGATCTTCCAGTGACCTCAGCCAGTCAGATGGATAAGGATCAATCACAGTTGTGCTGGAAGGCAGAACGCCTGCTTCCAGCCAGCCCTTCAGCATGGCTGAGCCCATCTTTCCGCAGCCAAGCAAAACGAGGCCGTTTGTGTTTATCTGTTCAATCTGACTAGGCTTCGACATCGATTAATTTCCGTAAGTCGCTAAATTCAAACGCGGGTCATCCAGTTCCAGCGGGAACTTACGCGGAACCAGACCGGATTGGAACCAGTTCACGAACGTGTAGATGGAATATACGGGCAATCCGGTGAGTTTGCGGATGTCATTGGCATAGGGCACCATATTGGTGCACTCCAGAACGATGGCGCCAATGCCCTCGTTTTTGGTCACCAATTCTGCGGCAGCGTCCAACAGATCCAGACGGGCATCTTCAAAGTTGATGGCGTCATAGTCATCCAGCACTTCGCGCGTGAAGTTGCGCAGA
Organism: Pseudovibrio sp. POLY-S9; assembly: GCF_001431305.1. Classification (NCBI taxonomy): domain Bacteria; kingdom Pseudomonadati; phylum Pseudomonadota; class Alphaproteobacteria; order Hyphomicrobiales; family Stappiaceae; genus Pseudovibrio; species Pseudovibrio sp. POLY-S9. The sequence goes on along the minus strand of NZ_LCWX01000055.1, from coordinate 95,668 downwards.
CCATCTGTGCCTACAATCACCGTGTCTTCCGGTGCGCCTGCTGCTTTCAGGTGCTCCTTGGTCAATGTTTCTTTGGAGATGGTGATGACGCCGACGCGCTTGTTCTTCGGCAGAAGCTGCTGCACGCTTGGGATCTGCATCAAGGAAGATGTTGCGACGGGTACGCCAAGCGCTTCCTTCACCTCGTCCTGAATGAGAGCCAGAAAACCGCAGTTGGTGGTGATGCCATCACAGCCGGTCCGCACCAGATCGCGGCCAGCTTCAACAAACAGATCCACCAGTTCACGCGGATCATTGCGCACCACCTTGTTTGGGGTCGCACCGCGGACCACGCGATAATGCACTGGAAACGGCCATGTCTGGGCATTGCCGATGTCGCCGTAAATGCGCGGGAACTTGGTTTCCAGCATGAGAATGCCGACTGAGGCACCAAATACGGTCTTGCCTCCATACTCAACGGACATAATTCAAAACCTCTTCTATAAAATTGGAGGGCAAAGCAGGTTAAGTGTTGGGGACCTGCGACCTGCTTTGCTTTTGGTACTCGCGTTAATCAGCTGGAACGTAGAGCTGCGAATAGGCGATGCGTACTGCCTCTGTTGCTTCATCGCGGCGTCGTTCAATATGGTGACGCATGGTGGAAACGGCTTTGTCTTCATCCCGGTTGATCAGGGCGGTCAGCACCACACGGTGGGCCGAAAGCTGGGCTTCCTCCTGCGTAGAAACAGGTGTCTTGCCGCGTAGGTATTTCAAGTCGACAAGACGGATGTAACGCACGCGGTCATTCAGGTTTTCCAGAATGCGGACCAGCTCGTTGCTTTGAGACAAGGCAGCGATGCGCATGTGATACGCCTCATCCATGCTCAAAAGCTCCATCGGGTCTTCGCAGCTGTCATAGTCCGGCTCAGTGGACTTCAAAAACTCCATCAGGTCCTGAAGTTCTTCATCACTGGCTCGGCGGCAAACAAGGCGGACAATCTCCGTCTCAATGGCGACACGCGCTTCATAAAGGTCGAGAATAAGCTTCGGGCTCAGGGGGCGGCAAAAGAAACCGCGGCCACTCTGGAACGTGAGGAAGCCTTCTGCCACGAGTCGATTCAACGCCTCGCGCAGCGGTGTCCGGCTTGCGCCCAACTCTGTGGATAACGCGCTTTCGTTGATACGGGCATCCGGCTTAAGTTCGAAATAGGCCGCCATTTTCCGTAGTTTTTCGTAGATGCGGTCCACGTTGCTATCAGCTTTTGTCATTCCAAAATCGCTCTCAATCCTGCCGTCGCAGGCCCCAAAAATTGGCTCAGCACTTACCACGTCATAGATGAACTGTACATTCCATTTGACCTGCGCTCAATATTGAATATGGTGCTGTATACAATTTTGAGTGCAATCGATTCTGCATTCTTCGGGTTTAGTAAATTGCCTGCTTAACAGGTGGGACGGGTCTGATAGGTGACACTGTGACGAATAAGATGAATGGTGCAGAAGCCATGGTAAAAATGCTGGAGGCGCAGGGCGTCCAGCACATTTTCGGTCTTTGCGGCGATACAACACTGCCGTTTTATGACGCGATGTATAAGCTTGATCACAAGATGACCCACGTTTTGACCCGTGATGAGCGCTGCGCCACTTACATGGCCGATGCGTATTCACGAGTGACCGGACGTCCGGGTGTGTGTGAGGGGCCGTCTGGTGGTGGCGCAACCTACATTTTGCCGGGTCTGATCGAAGCCTCTGAAAGCTCTTATGCTGTGCTTGGCATTACGACGGACATTTCTGTCGGGTCCTACGGCAAGTACCCGCTGACTGAAGTGGATCAGGAAGCGCTGATGCGTCCGCTGACCAAGTGGAACACCGTGATCAAGCGCGCTGACCACATTCCGCGGATGGTTCGTAAAGCCTTCCGTGCCATGACAACCGGTCGCTCCGGCGCAGCTCACCTCGGCCTGCCCTACGACATTCAGTATGATGCGGTCGATGCCTCTGACATCTGGGCAGATCAGCAGCTGACATCATATCCAGCTTACCCTCAGGCCCCTGCTCCAGGTGCTGCTGAAGCTGCGGTTGACGCAATCCTTTCTGCCAAGAAACCGCTGATTGTGTGCGGCGGCGGTGTTGTGATTGCTGGTGCTATGGAAGAACTGGACCGTCTGGCATCCCGTCTCGACATTCCGGTTGCAACATCCATCTCCGGTCAGGGTTCACTGGCTGAAACCCATACAAACTGTGTCGGTGTAGTCGGGTCCAATGGCGGAACAGACGAGACATGGGAAGCCATGGCCAACGCGGACCTTGTGGTGTTCATGGGGGCTCGTGCCGGCTCCACCACCACCTCCCGCTGGGAAGCGCCATCTACTAAGACCCGTGTTGTTCACTTCGACAACGACCCAATGGTGATCGGTGCCAACTACGAAGTGGAAGTTGGCGTTGTTGGTGACCTCAAGCTTTCCCTTGCGCAAGTCAACGCTGTTCTGGATAAACGCGATCAGGGCGCTGACACTTTCGGCGGTGCTGCTGCTGTTGCAGACATCAAGAAACGTAAGTTCGAGATCTTCAACAAACTGGCTCAAAGCGGTGAAGCGCCAATCCGTCCTGAACGCGTGATTGATGCGATGATGAAGGTGTTGCCGGTTGATGCCACAGTGATCTCCGATCCAGGCACCTCCTGTCCGTACTTCTCTGCTTATTACCAGCTGCCGCAGTCTGGTCGTTACTTCATCACCAACCGCGCGCATGGCGCATTGGGTTACTCGCTCTCTGCTGCGCTTGGTGCATGGTATGGCCGTCCAAGCAGCAAAGTGGTTGCTATGATGGGTGATGGCTCCTTCGGCTTCACTTGTGGTGAGCTGGAGACTGTGTGCCGCTCCCGTGCGCCTATCACGTACATCGTGTTCTCCAACTCCAGCTACGGCTGGATCAAAGCGAGCCAGTATGCGGACACAGATGCGCGCTACTACAATGTAGACTTCAACCGCACTGATCAGGCCGCTGTTGCCGCTGCTTATGGTGTGAAGAGCTGGCGCGTTGAAAATCCTGATGATCTGGAGCGTGTGCTCAAAGAGGCAATCGAACATGACGGTCCAACGCTGATTGATGTTGTGACGCAGCCTCTTGAAGAAAGTAACGCACCTGTACGCCGCTGGATGGGATAAGAGCCATGAACGCTGAACAGAAAATCACCGGGATGGATGTCTGGCACGTACAGTTGCCAGTGAATGCCCGCCGCGACCATGGCATTGGTTCTGTTGAACACGCCGTTGATATTGTCATCCTCCGCTTAACGGCGGAGGGGGGCGAAACCGGCTGGGGTGAAGCCTCGCCGTGGTCCGTCTTCACCGGATCAGCAGAAGCCACCTTTGCGGCGCTTGACCGCTACATCCGTCCGCTTGTTGTTGGCCGTACCATTGGTGAACGCGCCACGATCATGAAGGACGCCCAAAAGGCGGTTGCTCATTGTACCGAGGCGAAAGCTGCTCTGGAAACAGCACTGCTCGACCTACAGGGCCGAATCTCTGATTTGCCTGTCTGGGCGCTTCTGGGTGGTAAATGCCGCGATACGATCCCTCTTTCCTGTTCTATTGCTGATCCTGATTTCGATCGTGATTTGGCATTGATGGAACGTTTGAAAGAGGATGGTGTGCGCATCATCAAGCTCAAAACAGGCTTCAAGGGTCATGAGTTTGATATGATGCGTATGGAGCGCCTACGCATGAGCTATCCTGAGTTTTCCATTCGCGTGGACTACAATCAGGGTCTGCACCACGATAGTGCCCTAGCGTGCGTTCGCGACATCGCGAGTTTTCAACCAGATTTTATCGAACAGCCGGTTGCGCATAACCTTCGGGAACTTATGGCAACTATCCGAAATTCCATCGATGTGCCGCTTCTTGCGGACGAAAGCATCTTTGGGCCAGAGGACATGCTGACCGCGATTAACATGGGGATAGCTGACGGTGTTTCAGTCAAAATAATGAAGAGTGGAGGCTTGACTCGGGCCCAAACTGTAGCCCGCATGGCCGCAACCGCTGGTATGAGTGCCTATGGCGGCGACATGTTTGAATCCGGCCTCGCCCACCTTGCCGGAACGCATATGATTGCTGCAACGCCAGAAATCACTTTAGCTTGTGAGTTTTATCAGGCAAAATACTTCCTAGTAGAAGACCTTATGGAAACGCCATTTGAAACCAGAGGCGGCGATGTGATCGTTCCGCAAACGGCAGGCTTGGGAGGCCGGCCGGATCTGGAGAAAGTTGAGCACTATGCGATTTCCAAGAGTGCGGTGCTGGGGGCTGCATGAATAAAAATAATGTCGTCGTCATCGGTGCAGGGATCGTTGGTGTATCAGCAGCTTTATGGTTGAAGCGTGAGGGTCATGATGTGACCCTCATCGACAAGGGTGAGCCCGGCATGGGCGCATCCTTTGGCAATGCATGTGTTCTGGCCAGTTGCTCCGTGGCGCCAGTCACAGCGCCGGGTCTGATCCTGAAAGGCCCAAAGCTTCTGCTGGATCCAAACTTTCCGCTGTTCCTGCGTTGGAGCTATCTGCCGAAGCTGGCGGGTTGGCTGGCACGTTACCTGTCACACGCAACGGATAAGGAAACCCGCCGCATCGCGCAGGGGCTGACGCCGATTGTTGGTGACAGTGTGGACCAGCACCATGCATTGGTGGACGGAACCAGCGCTGCAAAGTGGCTTCAGGAAAGCACCTACAGTTTTGCCTACAACGACAGAGCCGCCTTTGAAGCAGACGCATACACCTGGGAACTGCGCCGCAAAGCCGGGTTTGTGCCGGAATTGATTGAAGGTGACGCCGTTCACGAGATGGAACCAATCCTTGCCAGGAACATCAAGTTGCTGGCGTTGATGCGTGATCACGGGTTCATTCAGGACCCGGGTGCGTATGTTCAGGATCTGGTGCAGGTTTTCAAAGAGATGGGCGGCACATTTGTGCAGGCCGAAGTGAAGGATTTCGATCTGTCGGGCGGCTCGATTTCAGCCGTCATGACTGACAGAGGACGTTTTGAGTGTGATCGTGCCGTTCTGGCAACTGGCGTCTGGTCCAAGCCTTTGATGAATAAGCTTGGCATCAGCGTACCGCTGGAAGCCGAGCGCGGTTACCACATTTTATTCAAGAACCCGAGCGAGCAGCCGAGCCAGCCAATCATGGTTGCCTCCGGCAAGTTCGTGGCAACGCCAATGGCACAGGGATTGCGCTGTGCGGGTGTTGTTGAGTTTGGCGGGCTGGAAGCTGGTGCTTCCAAAGCTCCTCTGGCTCTACTACGGAAAAAGGTTCGCGAGAGCTTCCCGCATCTGGAAGCATCAAGCGAAGAAGAATGGTTGGGCTTCCGCCCTGCGCCATCGGACAGTCTCCCCCTCATCGGTGAAGTGGGCAAAAGCGGTGTTTATGCAGCGTTTGGGCACCACCACATCGGCCTGACGGGCGGTCCAAAAACCGGGCGGCTGGCCTCTGATCTGATCAGCGGTAAACGCCCCAATAACGATATAAGCCCTTACGATCCGCAAAGATTTAATTGAGGGCATCACTAATTTTCTTGGAGGAGAGAACATATGAAGAAGTCTAGTCTACTGGTCACCTTGAGTGTTTCCGCTATGGCGTTGGGGGCAACTGCTGCTTCTGCGGAAAAGTGGGACCTGCCAATGGCGTACTCAGGGTCCAATTTCCATTCTGTAACTGGCGCTGAATTTGCAGCTTGTATTACGTCTGGCACTGGCGGTGAAATCGAAGTAACCACTCACCCGGGCGGCTCCCTGTTTAAAGGCGGCGACATCAAGCGCGCAGTTCAGACCGGTCAGGTGCCAATCGGTGAGCGTCTGCTTTCCGGTCACCAGAACGAAAATGCCCTGTTCGGTGTGGATTCCGTTCCATTCCTCGCAACATCTTTTGATGATGCGGCAAAGCTTTGGACTGCTGCAAAGCCAGCGCTTGAAAAGGTTCTTGGCGAACAGAACCTGACCCTGCTGTATTCCGTGCCATGGCCTCCTCAGGGTCTGTACTTCAAAAATGCAGTCAACTCTGTTGCTGACATGGAAGGCATCAAGTTCCGCTCTTACAACACCGCAACTGCGCGTCTTGCTGAGCTGACAGGCATGCTGCCAGTTTCCATTGAAGCTGCTGAAATCTCTCAGGCGTTTGCAACCGGTGTTGCTGACTCCATGGTCTCCTCCGGTGCAACTGGTTACGATCGTAAAGTTTGGGAAAGCCTCAACTACTTCTACGAAGTGGATGCATGGCTGCCACGCAACTACATGCTTGTAAACTCTGATGTGTGGTCTGGTGTTTCTGAAAAGAACAAAGGCATCATTCAGGGCTGCGCGGCAACGGCAGAAGCAGCTGGCCTCAAGCGTTCTATCGACTACACAAACTTCACCCTTGATGGCCTGCGTGAAGGCGGCATGAAGGTTGAAAAGGGTAGTGACCAGATGAAAGCTGACCTGCAGGAAATTGGTGCAACCATGACTGCAGAATGGCTTGAAGCTGCTGGTGACGATGGCAAGGCTGTTGTCAGCGCCTTCAAAGCAATGAAATAAGCACGCAAAAGCCGGAGAACCTTTTGGAACTCCGGCTTTTCTTTTTTCGAGGGGGAGAACAATGAAGCTGACACGCGCACTGCGCTTAGGGCTGGATGGGATCTACAAGACAGCTGGAGTTCTTTCCGCGCTTTGTCTGATTGCCATCCTCGGACTGATTGTCGTGCAGATGCTGGCACGTTGGACGGGAGAGGTCTTTCCGGGCGCCGCAGAATATGCAGGCTATGCCATGGCCGCCGCCAGTTTCCTTGCATTTGCCAATGCCTTGAACAAGGGCATCCATATTCGCGTATCCATCCTGCACCAAATGCTGGGCAAGACAGCACAGCGCATTCTGGAAATCTGGTGTTTTGCCATTGGCTCCGCCACGATCTGGTACTTCGTGTACTACGCCTATCGTTTCGTCTACTGGTCTCACAAGTTTAATGACATCAGTCAGGGACAGGACCGCACACCGCTTTGGATCCCACAGGGCTTTATGTTCCTTGGTGCCTTGATCCTTGCGATTGCTCTCACAGACCACCTCCTTCAACTCATATTCACTGGCAAGCACCGTATTGCGCCTGAACTTGAAGAAGCAGTTGCCGGAGAATAAGAGCAATGGAAAATATAAGCATTATCATTCTGTTCCTGTTTGTCATGTTCACCTTGCTTGGCACCGGCGTCTGGGTCGGTCTGGCGCTCATGGGTGTGGCATGGGTTGGCATGGAACTGTTCACCACCCGCCCTGTTGGCGACGTGATGTTGACGACCATCTGGTCGGCGTCCTCCTCCTGGACACTGACGGCGCTGCCGCTGTTCATCTGGATGGGTGAAATCCTGTATCGAACCCGATTATCGGAAGATATGTTCCGTGGCCTTGCCCCATGGATGGCCCGCCTTCCAGGTGGTCTGGTTCACACTAATATTGTGGGCTGTACAGTCTTTGCAGCGGTCTCCGGTTCTTCTGCCGCAACGCTGACCACCGTTGGCAAGATGTCTATCCCCGAGCTGCGTAAACGTGATTATCCGGAAAAGATGATCATTGGCACGTTGGCTGGTGCAGCAACGCTGGGTCTGATGATCCCGCCGTCCCTGACGCTGATCGTTTATGGCGTGACCATTAACGAGAGCATCTCCAAGCTGTTCTTTGCAGGCATTATGCCGGGCATCGTGCTGGCTGGCATGTTCATGGCCTATGTGGCGATCACCTCTAAAGTCTCTTCTAAATGGGATCCGAAAGCGGAACCTGAGATGAGCTTTGCTGAGAAGGTCAAGAACACCCGCTTCCTGCTGCCAGTGATCCTGCTGATCCTCGTTGTGATTGGCTCCATGTATCTGGGCTACGCAACGGCGACAGAAGCTGCAGCCTTTGGTGTGATTGGAAGTCTGATCCTTGCAGCTTCTCAGGGCTCACTGTCCTGGAAGAGCTTCACGAGCAGTTTGATGGGGGCGACCTACACCTCCTCCATGATTGCACTGATCCTTGCCGGTGCTGCGTTCTTGTCTCTCTCCATGGGCTTTACAGGTCTGCCGCGCGGTCTGGCTGACATGATCGCAACGCTGGAGCTCAGTCGCTTTGAGCTGCTGATGGTGCTGCTGGTGTTCTACGTGATCCTCGGCATGTTCCTGGATGGCATTTCTTCTGTGGTGCTGACCATGGCTGTGGTGGAGCCTATGATCCGTCAGGCGGGCATTGACCTGATCTGGTTTGGTATCTTCATCGTGGTGGTGGTTGAGATGGCGCAGATCACGCCGCCGATCGGGTTTAACCTGTTCGTGCTGCAAGGCATGACCAACTATCAGATGGGGTTCATTGCGCGGGCAGCGTTCCCGATGTTCCTGATCATGGTCGCGATGGTCTTTGTTCTGATCGCGTTCCCTGAGATCGCCACATGGCTGCCTGAGAACATCCGCAGCAGGCCCGGAGGTTAGCGCCTCTGAACCACCTGCCGTAAATGCCGATCTCTTAATGCCCCGATCTACAAAAGTAGGTCGGGGTATTTACTTAGAGTAAGCAATCTGAGGTTCATCAGCTTAGTTTGATTAAACCATTAAGTGCGCACAGACGCTGGATTCCTCATTTCTAAATTTCCGGATTTGTTCTCTTCAACTGACACTATTATCCACTTTGATTGCCCTGATTTGCCGTTGTGTGGTCACTTTTAAGGTAAATATATGACCTAAACGGCACCTTGGTGATATATTTTCACTATAAAATGAGTGTCACCCTCATATTTTTTGTGTTGACAGACGTATGAGTGTGACATGCATCACGTCATGCGAGGTAACTTACTCAAACGTAAGGTACTTTTTATCGATAAATTTTTATGTAAGATAAATTTAATATACCATAAGTATAAAAATACTGATATTTCAATAATACCTAGAGTTGTATTTGCACTAAACATTTGGATAACATTTATTCTAGATCTAAAAGTATAAAATTGTTCGCCACATTTCCGCCCCAATTGCGGCCAAATATTGAACTCAGATCAGGTCACCTCCCAAAACGGGGATGTGTAACTGGCGGATTGCATCGTATCTGTAATGTGTACTCAAAGTGGTATGATGAGATTAATGCAAGTTATGCATAGGGGATTTGATTAGGACTTCAGGTAACTGAAGTTGGTTGGGTGACACTAAACGTTACTCAAAACGTTTGTCGCTATGAGGCATGCTCATTGTGAGCATTTAGCGAAGCTGGGAGGCTAGGCTATGACATATATTCGTAGTGTAGACTTGCATTCTGAATGCGGCATTAGCAGTGTTCGGGTGCGTCCAGGGACTTCTTCGAAATAGAGAACCGACTTGGATTGGGACCCTTTGAAGCCAACACGTAACGTGTAGCCATCTAAAGGACCTCCTGCCAGCGGTATCACACCAACAATTTAACATCACTGTACCTCGGAGTGCGCTTCGGGAGCGGTGAAACTTATCTAACTTTTGTCTGAAAGGGATAAAGACATGGGCTGGTGGAATCCATTCAAAGCAATCGCAAACGTCGTAACCAAAGCTGTTAGCGCAGTGATTGAAACTGTCTCCGATGCATTTGGTCAGCATGAGCTTGGTCAGAAGATCGCAGGCGTATTTGAAGCTGTGGTCGACACTGTTGTTGATGTTGTCGTGGACATAGCCGTGGGGGTTGCAACATCAAACCCAGTTACGGCCGTTGTCAGCGTCATCACCAACATCGCTGAAGGGGTAAAGGACGTTTATGACGCTCTCAACCCTGCATCTGAAACTGTAGAAGTTGCTGCAGCAGATGCACCAGTGCTGGAAGGCAATGCAGACTACGGTTCTGATGACATGTTGATGTAATCAGAACGGTTCGGGCGCCACGAGCTTGGGTGTGGCGCCCGAACCAACCCAGCATAAAAACAACAAGCTGGAGGGTATTTTGGGTAAGCCGTTACAAGAGCACACATCCTACATTTCCAACGCCTTTCGCAAACTCTATCGGGCGTTTTGGGGCATTGGTGGCATCAGCATGTTAATCAACCTGCTTATGTTGACTGGCCCTTTGTTCATGCTGCAGATCTATGATCGCGTCTTGTCCAGCAGCTCTGTGCCAACGCTTGTTGTTCTCAGCCTGTTTGTGGCTGTGCTTTATATCTTCTACGGAATTCTGGATGGTCTGCGGAACCGGCTGTTGCTTCGTGTTGGTCAACACGTGGATGAGCAGCTCACCGGTCTGGCCTTTGAAACATCGACCCGTGTCCCGTTGGTTATGGGCGCTGAGGGCGAACGCTCCAGACCTGTCAGCGATCTGGACTCCATCCGGCAGTTCCTGTCCGGCTCCGGTCCTTCCGCGATCTTCGATATGCCATGGATGCCGCTCTATTTGGGCATCGTGTTTCTGTTTCACCCGCTTTTGGGCACCACGGCTCTCATTGGCGCGTTGTTCATCTGCGCCTTGATTGCGCTGAACGAGTTATCCTCTCGTCGCCCGGCTGCAAACACAGCTGTTGAAGCCAACAAGCGGACCACATTGATTGAAGCGTGCCGCCGCAATGCCGAGAGCATTGAGGCCATGGGCATGATCGACCATTTGCGGGACCGGTGGGAGGACAACAATGATGTCTTCCTTGGTCGTCAGCGGGCAGCCTCTGACCGGTCCAACATCTTCACCACCATGATCAAGACCCTGCGGTTCATGCTGCAGTCCGGTATTCTTGCCCTTGGGGCCTGGCTGGTCATTCAACAGGAAGTCTCTGCAGGCGTTATGATCGCGTCTTCCATTATGACAGCTCGTGCGCTGGCTCCGGTTGAGATGGCAATCGTCAACTGGCGTGGTTTTGTTGCCGCCAGAGTTGGCATTTCGCGCCTTCAGGAAATCTTCGCCTCACAGGCAAAGCCAAAGGAGCGGGTGTCCATTCCGTTCCCGCAGGAGTCGGTTGTTGTTGAAGGCTTGTCCTGCGGACCGATTGCGGCCAAGGAGGCCTTCGTCAAAAACGTTTCTCTGGAACTGAAAGCTGGCGATGGTCTGGGTATCATCGGGCATTCGGGGTCCGGCAAGTCAACGCTGACGAGAGCGATGGTTGGCATTACCAATCCTCTGAAAGGCTCGATCCGTTTTGATGGCGCTGAGCTGGACCAGTGGAGCGCGATGGATCGTGGTGATTTCATCGGCTATCTGCCACAGGACATTCAGCTTTTTGATGGCACCATCGCCGAGAACATCCAGCGTTTCAAGCCGGATGAAGACAGCAACAAGCTGATTGAAGCCGCCCGCATGGCCAACGTGCACGACCTGATCGTGAGCTTGCCGGAAGGCTACAACACTGTCATCGGCGCAACTGGCAACGGTCTTTCTGGTGGTCAGCGTCAGCGGATTGCACTGGCGCGTGCGCTTTATGGCAACCCGTTCCTGATCGTGCTGGATGAGCCAAACTCCAATCTGGATGCGCAAGGCGAAGCAGCGCTGACCAACGCAATCCACGACATGCGTGAGCGTGGTTCCATCGTCATTGTGGTGGCACACCGCCCGGCGGCAACATCAGCAGTCGATCAGATCCTTGTGATGAATGAGGGTGAAGCAGAAGCCATTGGTGCAAAAGACAAGATCATGAAGCAGGTGATAGCTCCGCTTCGCAAGCCGCAGGAGGTCGCGTTAAATGGCTAGAAATACCGACAATTCCTACGATATCGGCGCAAGCATCACCCGTCACCTCAAATGGGGCGGCGCTCTGGCAGCACTACTCATCTTTGGTGCAGGCACCTGGACAATTGTGACGGAAATTTCCGGTGCGGTTGTTGCTCCGGCAACCATCGTTGTTGAAACCAGCACCAAGAGCGTGCAGCACCGCGATGGCGGTATCGTCAATCAAATCCTCGTCAAGAACGGCGATCCGGTGAAGGCCGGAGAACTGGTCCTGCGGTTGGATGATACCGTCACCCGCTCTAATCTGGCTGTGCTGACCAATCAGCTGGATGAGCTTTATGCGCAGGAATCCCGGCTGACTTCTGAGATACAGGGCCGCACCGAGATTACGTTCAAGCAACGGGCAAAATCTCCTTTGCACCGTGCGCATCTGATGATGATTGAAGAAACCCAGCGCAACATGATGGAAGCGCGGCAGAAAAATCACCTGAGCAAGAAAGAGCAGCTGGAAACCCAGATCGGCCAGTTTGAAAAGCAGATCGATGGCCTAGAGCTGCAGCGGGATGCAAAACAGAACGAAGTGGACCTGATCAACACCGAACTGGGTGGCTTGGAATCTTTGCGTAAAAAGAAACTGGTGACCGAGTCCCGTGTCATGGCGTTTCAGCGTGAGCGCAGCTCTCTGGAAGGCGTGCTTGGCGGCATCATTGCCCAGATCGCCCGCTCTGGAGAGGCGATCAGCGAACGCCGGGTCATGATCATACAATCAGATGAGGAACTACGGTCCAACAATCTGGAACAACTGCAACAAACCCGCGCCCAGATTTCTGAGCTCGAAGAGCGGCGTATTGCAGCGCAGGATGAGCTTCGCCGGACGGAAATCAGAGCACCCCAAAACGGCAAGGTGTTTGATCTGGCCATTCACACCATCGGCGGCGTCATCATGGGCGGCGAAGTGGTGATGAAGATTGTGCCGGAAGAAGACCAGCTCATCGTGGAAGCTAAAGTGCAGCCGGTGGATGTGGATCAGATCAACCCCAATCAGGAAGCAACCATTCGCCTGCCCGCGTTTGACAAGCGCACCACCCCGGAACTCAAGGCGCGGCTGAAAACCATCTCGCCCGATCTGGTGGAGGACCCGCGCACAGGCAGCACTTATTATCTGGCCGAGCTGGCTATTCCTGAAGAGGAACTGGAGCGTTTGGACGGCAAATCCCTCATTCCGGGCATGCCGGTTGAGGCGTTTATCAAGACAGAAGACCGGTCTGTTCTGTCTTATCTGATCAAGCCAATGATGGACCAGATCGCACATGCGATGAGAGAGACTTGATGCTCCTGGGGTTGATCCGGGCATATCTCTGAAAGATGGGTTTTCAGGCAAAGATATACCCAAAAGCCATAGCCCCAGTGTGTTGTGAGAAGTTGAAGCAATGGCCGCTCCTGTTGCTTCAGCAACCTCCTCCCGAGAGCCCGGAACCCTAATTCCGGGTATGTGAAGGCCCGTGTGGTGCTATGCCGCCGCCCTGTGCGAGCACTGCACGGGCTCTTTCCCTCGCAAACGCTTGACGAAATCTCTATCCTGGAAAATGCTATTTGCTGATATATGAATAGACTTCAGGACGGTGATGCCTTGGGTCTTGTTTCGCCCCCGAGGCTCACGAGGTTGATCATTGTTTGAAATCCGGGCGGACGGGCAACATATTGACGAGTTTAGCAAAACAAGGGCTGGAAAGCCGTGCAATTCAGGTTCCTCCATCCATCACGCGAGAGCTGGCAAATACTGCCATGAGCGTGGAGGGCCTTATTCCTTTGTGGTTTGGGGAGCCAAACATCCCCACCCCCAAATTCATTTGTGATGAGGCGGCACGATCCTTGTCTGCGGGAGAAACGTTTTACGCAGAAGGCCTCGGACGGCCTTATTTGCGAGAGGCGATCTCAGGCTATATGAGCGAGCTTTACAACAAGCCCATCGGCGTGGACCGTGTTGCGGTTACCGTCTCCGGCGGCAATGCGCTCAATCTGGCCTTTCAGTGTGTGCTGGAAGAAGGCGATACCGTTGTCACGCTGACGCCCGCCTTCCCAAACCTGCTCTCCATTCCCAAGCTGCAAGGTGCCCGCACGGTCACTCATTCACTTAAAGTGAAGGACGGCAAGTGGTCGCTGGATGTGGAAGCATTTCTGGAAACTGCCAGGGGCGCAAAGGTGGTGTTGCTCAACTCACCTTCCAACCCGACGGGCTTTATGCTGACCAGACCTGAGATTGCGCGGATCATGGAAGTTCTGCGCGAGCGCGGCACATGGTTGATCTCTGATGAGGTTTACGCCCGCACCGTTTACTCCGGCAAGGCAGCACCATCGTTTCTTGAGGTGTCCGAGCCGGAAGATCGCCTGATCGTGGTGAATTCCTTTTCCAAATCGTGGGCCATGACTGGCTGGCGTTTAGGCTGGCTCACCTTGCCGCCAAGCCTGACGCCTGTTGTCGAAAAGATCGCCGAGTTCTCCATCGCCAGTGCCCCGCCGTTCTCTCAACGCGCAGCTGTGGTTGCACTTCAGCAGGGCGAGGAGTTTGTTGCGCAAATGGCAAAGAACTACCAGCACGCACGAGATCTGGTGTGCTCGCGCTTGCTCGCCCATGAGGGCGTGACCTGCCCTGTGCCAGAAAGCGCTTTTTATGCTTATTTCAAGGTGGAGGGCGTGACGGATTCCGTCGCTTATGCCCGCATGTCGATTGAAAAAGCCAAGGTGGGGCTCGCGCCGGGAGATGCATTTCTTGTTGGAGAGCCGGGTTGGTTCCGCCTCTGCTTTGCGCAAACGGATGAGCAGCTCAATGAAGCCATGGCGCGGCTGTCTCCATACCTTGCCAATGCGCGGGAAACGGCGTGACCCTGTAAGTTAGAACCAATGATAGGAGGGCAGTGTCCCTCCTATTGTATGGAGAATAAGCGGTTCGATCTTCTCAAAGAGCTTCTCATTGTTGGAAAGCACAACAATCCCCATATCCTCCTGCGGATAGCCAACTGTGTAAGAGCGATAACCCGGATTGCTGCCCCAGTGCCAGATGGAGCTGTTTGGCTTGGTCGCCTGAAGCCCCCACCCCATTGACCAGCCGATCTTGCCTGTCACAGTTTTGTGGGTTTGCAACATGCGCTCTTTCAGCTCGGGCTCTGCGGCCTCATCCATCATGGCAACCAGAAAGCGGGCGTAATCTCCAGCCGTGGTGTGCAGGCTCCATGCCGCATTGCCGATGGCGGGTTTCCGCTTGTCTTTTATCCGGTCCCCCTCTGCATCATACCCAAAGCGGATGCGGTAATCGTAAGCCCGCTGCCAGAGATAGCTGGTGGACGACATGCCAAGCGGCTCGAACACATGGATGCGCGCTAGTGTCTCAAGGTTCAGCCCCGTCCGCCGTTCCAACACCTGCTGCAACAAGGCATAGCCGGAACCCGAATAGGTAAACTCCGTCCCTGGATCAAACCGCAGTTTCAGCGGATCTTTTTCGTCAAAGTTGGCGAGGCCGGAGGTATGAGAGAGCAGCATACGAGCGGTGATGCGCTTCAATCGTGGGTCAGAACCTTCAAACAGATCCGGAGCGTACTGGTAGAGCGGGCGCTCCAGCGAGAGGATATCCAGATCCACCAGTTTCAGCGTCAGATAGGCGAAGACGGGCTTGCCGAGGGAGGCAACTTCAAAAATAGGCTCTTGCGCCCCAACCACAGTTTTGCCTCTGCTGGATTTGTCGTAGAGACGGATAAACTCGACCTTCCCCTCACGAACCACCGCCACACTCAGGCTTGCATCCGGATTGCCGCGCTGGATACCTTTGGCGTGCTCGTCCAACTTTGCAATCATATCTGCTTGTGGGGCTGTTTTTTGGAGGGGCGTGGACTCATTGCAGCCACTGAGCGCCAGAAGTCCTGCCAAAACTGTTAGTGTCCGTAGATGCATCAAGAAGCCGTCTTAAAATCAGGTGGTGCCAAGGTGTTTATGCAAATCGCCGGGGCATCGCTCCGGTTACCCTGAGAGCATACGCCTAAGAAGATGAAGGAGAGATTGGCCTGCGCAGTTAATTTTGGCCAAACCTGTAAGCAAACAAAATGGCGCCAATGCGTCAGGTTGTGGCTTACGACCCTTACACGGGGACTTTCGCACTAATCATCTGCTGGCTTTTCCGGTGCCGGTGTTTTTGAGGCTGGTGGTCTTTGTCTTGGTGTGTGGCCTTTGAAGGCCCAAAGAGACATGACAGCGGCACCAGCCAGAACCAGTGCGCTGAAGAAAAAACCATCTGCAAGTGCTCGGCTGCTGATTGCTTTGAGGATGTAAAGCGAATGCGGCCAGCGCTCGTGCAGCAAGGCGGCAGCGGCGGGTTGATCACCCATGAACTTGTAGAGCAGCAACTGCAGCAGTTCGCGGTCTTTGTCATTGGGCTCCATCAGCTCAGCTGCAGCGGAAATCATCGTCTTTTCCCGCCAGTTTATGAGAGCCCCCACGCAGGCAATGCCAAACACACCGCCCACCTGCCGGCAGGTTTGCAGCAAGGCCGTGGCGCGGGCACGGGCGAGCAGAGAGACGTGAGAAAGCGCTTCCGTGGAAACGGAGCTGATGAGAAAGCCCAGTCCGGGGCCCATCAGCATCATTCCGGGAAACAGCATCCAGAGATTGTTGAAGTGGATCACCAGGGCCTGCATCAAGAAACCAGCCCCCATGGCCAGACTGCCGCAAACTGCAAGATTGCGGAAATTGATTTTGCCCACCAAACGCCCCCCGAACTGAGCGCAAATGATGATTGTCAGCACCACAGGCAACATGGAAAGGCCGGCTTGAAAGGGCGTCAGGCTCAAGACGTTTTGCAGGAAAACGGCGCCGAACACCACTTGTGCCAACAAGCCAAACGGAATGCAGAAGAGCAGCAGGCAGCAGCCCAGATAGACCTTGTTTTCAAAGAGGGAAAACTGGATGAATGGCTGCGCGACACGGTGCCTGCGGGCAAACAGCAGGTAACAAATCAGGGCTATGAACCCAAGCGAGACGACCCCTTCCCCCAATGTGAGGCGATAATCGCCCAAGCGTTGAACTGCAACAGTGAACACCAGCAATGCCATGACAAAAAGAGCTGCGCCCAGAAAGTCAAAATTACCGGTTTCTCTGGAGGTTTTGCCCTTACCGATGGCAAAGGCCATGATCAGGACGGCAGCTCCAATGGGTACGTTGAGCAAGAACACCAGCCGCCATGAGAACAGCTGTACCAGCGTGCCACCCACCAGTGGCCCTGCTGCCATAAAGACCAGGCCAGCGCCGACATAATGTGCCAGAGCCTTGCCCCTTTCATCCGCCGGATAAGAGGAAAACACGAGAGCCGTTGCCGCAGGCTGCATCAATGCGGCGCCGAGCCCCTGAAACACGCGGGAAGTTATGAATATGTCGCCCGTCGGGGCGTAGGCACAGGCGAGCGAGGCGGCTGTGAACAGTGCCACACCGATGCGAAGGGAGGTGAAGTAGCCGAATTTATCGCCCAGCCAGCCACCACACATCAACATAGAGGCCAGTGCGATCAGATAGGCGTTGACCGCCCATTGCAGGTGCACCGGACCAAAGGCATAGGTTCGCTGAAGGGATGGCAGAATAATGCCCAGCACAGTCTGATCGATCATGACCAGAGCGAGTGCCCCGATCATATTCAACAAAACCAGATGTTTGCGGGCCATGCTTGCCTCCACTCGTTTACGGTTCAGGCACGGTTTTCAATTTGAGCCATGAAGCCCATCAGCGCTTCTATGCATTGCGGTTCATCCAACAAGGGGCAGTGCCCGCGATTGGGAATATCCACCGATTGCATGTAAGGGGCCATGTTCTTCATGGAGCGGATGGTAACGGCAGTGGTGACATCCGACAGCTCACCGCGAATAGACAGGACAGGCAGCTCAAGGTCGGCGGCGCGCTGGTGAGCCTGCCACAGGTCACGGAAGCCCTCTTTGTTCTCGCAGAGTGCCACGCCGAGATTGTCGTCGTAGCGATGGTGCCATTTGCCGTTTTTGCGACCATACATGGACAGCGCCATGCGCTCCCACTGGTCCTCCGGTAAGTTTATAAATTGGTTGCCTACGTGCTCTTTGATGGTGCTGACCACCGCACTCAGCTCTTCTTCGTCCTCCAGCTGTCCGGCATACCCAAAAATGCGCGACATGCCAGCAAACTCGATTGTGGCGCCAAGGTCATTGAGCACTGTGCCAGCCAGCATATCCGGGTGGTCCTCCACCATCAGCATAGCAAGCAAAGCGCCAAGGGAGGACCCGAGCAGCACCACGGGCGGTTCTCCGGTGAACTTCCAGAACTCGTAGATATCGCGGAGGTAAACGGTGGTGTTGTAGTTGCTGTAATCCGGGTCATACTCCGATAAATCCCGCCCACGCAGGCTCAATGCGTAGATCTTGTAGGTTTCGCTCAGCTGGACGGCCATAGGGTCCAGATCGCGCGCACAGCGGGTCAGGCCCGGTAAAGCGATGATAGCGGGTTTTCGGGTGGTGCCGTTGCCATACACACGGTAATTGAGCTTGATGCCGTCGGACGCCTTGAACCATTTGTTCTCATAGGCGCCGCTGTCATATTTGCTTTCGTCAATCTCACTCATTGGCACCTCTTTTCTTCCGGGTAAGGCTTATGCTTTGAATGAACGGATTCAGTCATATGGCCTTTTGATTTGGCAGTCATGATGGCGTCGATACGCCCGCTGTATTTTCGCAAAGCCTCATCTGCTGCCAGATACCCTGTCTTGATGCGGTCATTGATGCTTTTGGGATCGAAATCAACCACACCGCTGAGCGCATTGTGCTCTGCTTGCACAGTGATGATGTGGGAGAGTGCACGCATGGTCATGAGAGATTGATAGTGCTCGCATTGCCGGATAGGAGAGTTCTCGGGAACCAGATTGTCCAGATCCCAGAGCATCTTAGAATAATGCTGAGCGCACTTGTCGCCGTCCAGCATATGCCAGAACTTGTCTTCAAACACGAGTTCCGTCATGCGGTAGATCGCTTCTTCAACCGTTGAGGGAATGATGCCTTCCGGGCAAAACAGTTCGATCAGGAAGATGGGCATGTGGGCGATTTGATGATCATCCAGAATGCGCAATAAAGAGCGGATTGGGGTGTTATCGTAAAGTCCTCCATCCCAGTAAAAGTGGCCGTCCAGCTCGATGGGCGGAAAGCCGGGGGGGAGACTGCCACTGGCCATGATGTGCCTGGAAGTGAGGTAGTGGTCCCGGTTGGAAAAACGCTCGATCTGCCCTGTGGCCACATTGGTTGCCGTGATCACCAGCCGCGGCGCGTATTCGCTGTTGAGGTGCTCAAAGTCGATGAACTTTTCCATAGTCTCAAGCGCCGGAGTAATGTCGTAGATACTGGGCTTCGTCTCTGACATGAAGGACGGAGGGTGTAGCTTGAAAAAATGCGGATTACCCAGACTGGCGGAAAGGAGTTTCTGGCTGGAATGCCAGATGAAGCCCGGGGTGTGGCTCAGATGCTCCCAAAGAGCGTGGAGGGTCTCAATGGGGTCGCCGAGCTTGGGAGCTGCAATAACAGCCGCGTTCAGCGCACCAATGGAGGTGCCAGTGATGATTTCCGGCTCATAGCCCGCCTGATAAATGCGGGTGAGCGCACCAACCTCATAGGCTCCAAGAGCTCCACCGCCTTGCATGACAAGGCCAACTCCTTGTGTCATCTACCGTCCTTCCGACAGGGTTTCCTGCATTCCCCCCGGAGTGCACCGGATTGCGAAAGAGAAAACCCTCTCCTCAAACCAGCAAACAAGACGTGATGATGAGCGGCCCGAAAAAGCCCACCTCACGGATGAAGCTTAGGCGCGAACCTCCAAAGAAAACATAAAGCTTGCCAGAAAATCGTGCTTTTGAAAGGCGATTGCAATCACCCAGGCGCAAGCCTCTCCTGACACTATGGCTCCTTACGAAATCTGCCTCAATGTAATGAAGTCGTAACTCAATGAAAAACAAATACTTATATAGCCTCACAAAAAAGCTGAAGAACCTGCGGAACATAGCCGTACTCGCTCTGCTCGGGCTTACACTTGCAGCATGCCAAACGACCATTACGGCGAAAGACATTGAAGAAGCACAGGTAAAGGTCTCAAAGGTGACCGTGATGGGCGATTGGAAATATGAAGGGCTGAACAATGTTCTGGGCGTGGACTACGATAAAGACATAATCGTTAAGGTCACAAAGAAGGCCTTAAAGAACAAGTTGAAAGACCTGCATGGTCCGAGACGGGTCAACGTTGACGTCAAAATTCAGAGCTTCTTCATTTCAAATATGGGTTATGACATCCTCTTCGGGACAGGTGCATCCTCCATGTCGGGCATGGTGACGGTTATTGATGCGCGGACAAAAGAAGTCATTGTCAAAGACGCAAGGATTGGCACAGCAGTCGCAAACCACGAAGTGTTTGCTGAACAGGTTGTGGCGAAGGTTTTGCGGGCGACAAAAAAGCCCTGACGACATTATCTGGCTGCCGTTGCTCTCTGCAGTGGCATGCTGCTGTTAAATTGCGAGTTCCGGGCTTACACTTCGTTGAGCCTGAGCTGATAAAGCGATGAGAGTGGGGCTCTGTCTGGGGCCCCGTTCTTTAGGAGCTTCAGATGCCAAACAGCTCTTTACCTCCAGTCCTGCTTTTGACCGGCACCAACGCTGCGGCCTGGACGATGGACACTGTCCGTATGTCCTTCGAGGCTTCCGGGTATGTCTGTCACAGCCTCACCTATCGGCATCATGACCTGCCACCGGGGCTGGAACGCGATACTAAGCTTGTCGGGGTGAGCATCGCGGATTATGTGGAGGATGCCCGGCATGCCATAGCAGAGATTGGCGAGGCGCCAGTTGTTGTCGGGCACTCGATCGGCGGGGTTATCGCGCAGCTTTTGGCAGCCGAGGGCGCCATAAAAGCAGGGGTTCTTCTCAACAGCAGCATTGTGAACGGCATTTTGCCAACGACGGACGGGGAGCGCGAACTTGGCAAGCTGCTCATTTCGGCTGGTGCATTTTGGGAGCAGGCCCTGAAGCAGGATTTCGAGCTTCTGACGACGTATGGGTTCAACACGCTGCCGCCCAGTTTACAACGGGACATCCATGCGCGTCTCTGCTCCGAATCCGGGCGGGTGCTTTTCGAGTTTGTCTTCTGGATGTATGACGTTCGCCAAACCACGTTTGTTGACCCGAACAAGGTCTCTTGCCCCTTGCTCTTCGTTTCAGGAACCGAGGACAAGGCTGTGACGCCAAGCACCGCGCGATTGATGGCAGAGCGCTACGAAAACTCGGACTTCCTCACGGTCAACGGGGCCTGCCACTACATCCAGTTTGAGGACCAGTGGCCAGAGACAGCTGTCAAGGCGCTCGACTGGTTGAGACAGAAACTGTGAGTAGACTGCTCGTTTCAGTTGAGCCAGATGCAAGAGGATAGCTAAACCGACGAGCTTTCTATGTGCTGGTGGGCTCGCTGTCGTCACCCATCATCATTTTCCAGATGGCTTTGATGGCCAGTTCCGGGTCAAACCAGCTGACAAAGCGGGTATCTACGGGTTGGCCATTGCGGATCGTCATGGCGGGGCGGATCAGGCGCAAGCCCTGCGGCATCATTACCTGAGGGTTGCCGTTGAGCAGAGTGAAGTCGGCCTTCATGCCAACGGCAATCATTCCAAGTGTATCTTCCTGCCCCAGCTGACGAGCGGCGTTGACTGTCATGGCCTGCAACGCTTCTTCAAGCGTAACAGCCTGATCTGCGCCAACCACCGTGTTACCACTGGTGGATGTGCGGGACATGGCAGTCTCAACAGTTCCCATCGGGTTCATGGGCGTTGCAGGGTGGTCCCCATGGAAGGTTATGACAGCACCGGCATCCTTGGCATCGCGCACAGGCATGTAGCGATCCAGCCGCTCTTTGCCAAACAAGCTTTCCAGCTGATCACCGTAGTGGCTGATATGATCGACAAAGAAACCTAGAGATACGCCCAGATCAGCAGCTCTCTGAATTTGCTCGTCGGTTATAAGCGCGTTGTGCTCAAGCCGATGTTCAATGTCATCGCGCGGGTCTTCTGCCTGAATGGCCGCAATTGCCATCAACGCCTGATCAATGGCGCGCTCTCCCTGCGCGTGCATCGCAACTTGCCCGCTGCGTTTATGCACGTCGCGGAGTTTCTCCAACAGGTCTGTATCACTCATGCTGAGGTCACCCCGGTGACCCGTAGACAGGCCTAGCCGTTCCAGCACCAATTCGGAATCTTCATAGGGTTCATGGGTTGCGGCCCCGCCGGTAAAGGGTGATCCGTCCAGCCAGAACTTTGCACCCAGGATGGTGAACCGATCATCCCCTCCAAAGCGCCAGTTGGGAAGTTGATCCTCTGTCAGATAAACGTAGGTTCGCACTGGTGGATTGTCTTCCAGCCCAACACGTTGCAACAAACCAACAGGGTTGGGATGGCGGCCGACAGCGCCCGTCACGCCAATGGTGGTGTAACCGGCCTTGGCATAGTCAGTGTAGGTCTTGCGCACCAACAACTCGACTGCTTCATCTGAAGGGGCGGGAATGGCAGAGACAACACGGTTGATCTCTTCCAGCTCTCTCAGCATTGGGCCGCGGCGCGGGTCAACACCAGCTTCTTTCAGCGCAGCGGTATTGGCGTAGGCCTCGTGCATCATTTGGGTCAGAACGAGCATGGGTTTATCAGGGGAGATGGCGTCCAGCTCCGCCAGTGTTGGCGGAGAAAGGTCTCTGATCGCAATCGGATCCCAACCGTAGGCCAGCACCCACGGGGTTACGCTGAATTCATCGGCGGAATCCTGCAGGGCCTGCATGATTTGCATGCGGTTGTCGTATTTAAAGGCGCTGATGTCCGTGGCTGAGCCCAGCAGGGCAGCTGCAATCGGGTGGGTATGGGGTTCAATCAAGCCCGGGATCAACGTGCCTTTGAGGCGTATGATCTCCACGTCGGCAAGGCCTTCCAACTCCCGCACATCACCAACGGCCATGATCTCGTTGTCATCAACCAGCACGGCCTGCACCTGTGGCAGCTCCGGGTCCATGGTCAAGACGCGGTCTGCGGTGACGATGTATTTGCCGGGATAGGTCGGTGGCAGAGAGTACCAATAGTAGCCTGCAGCAGCTCCGACGATGATAATTACCAACCCAGCAATCCAGCGCATACCAACCTCCCAGTTCTTACCCTCACGGAATGATGCATATAATTGGCGGTGATGCCACCCGATAGTTTCGGGCTATTCGCAGGTTTTGACCTGCTATTGTGCCATATGATGGCGTTTTATGAGTTTGCACCTGATTTCTGAACCTGCCCGCAAGGCGACACCGGATTCTGGAAAGACCTCGTCAGGCTTCATAACTTTGAAACTGTAAAAGCGTGTCAGACGGGCCAGCAAAACGATTGCCTGCACCGTTGCAAAACTGGCGCCTGCACACACGCGCGGGCCAACACCAAATGGTATGAAAGCGCTGGTCATGGGGTCATCAGCGCGCTCAAACCGGTCCGGGTCAAAGTGGTCCGGATTGTTCCAATAGGATCTGTGCCGATGCACAATCCATGGTGATATAATGATAAGAGCCCCGCGCGGAATCTTGTGACCGCCTATGGCGCTGTCCTCTTCCGCCATACGGGTCATGAAAGCGATTGGTGGATACAATCGCATGGTTTCGCGGAAAACATCCCGTGTGAATTTCAATTTGGAGATGTGCCGGTATTCGATGTTCTCGCCATTGGTGACATTGTCGGTCTCTCTCCTGATGCGCTCCGAATAATCAGGCCGCTGGGAAAGAATGAAAAACGCCCAGTTGAGGATTGCCGAGGTTGTCTCATGTCCAGCAAGGAAGAAAGTTGCAATGTGATCTACCAGCTGTTCCTTGCTCAGGGGCTGGCCCGTTTGTGGGTGCCGGGCATCAAGCAGCCTCTGGCACATATCATCGTGCTGGCCAAACCGGTTGGCGGTATGTTCCTCTACCAGATCACGCAGCAAGAGGCGCAACTCATTGCGGAGAAGCTCCGCTTCCTTTGGCATCGGAGTTTTTGGGGCGTCTGGCGTGCCGCGCAAAATCATTTTGCGCGCCCATGTGGTCGTGATGGATTGGTAACGTGAAGACAGCGAAAACACCATGCGTGCCCGATCATTGTCAACCGGATGCGAAAAGATAGTGCGGAAGATGATATCTGCAGTCAATCGGTTCATTTCATCGCGCAAGCTGATGGTCTTACCGAGTTGTGACATTTGATCCAGAAAAGACAGAAACTGCGTGCAGGCACTTTGAACATGCTTGTACGCACCACGAATGCTGACATGGGAAAACACGGGGGCAATCATTTCCCGCTGCTCTTCCCATTTGGGACCACTGACAAGAATGGTGCTCTCACCAATCACCGGCTTGAGCGTATCCACCATCACATCGGATTTGGGAAAGGACAGTCGTTTCTCGACCAGAACCTCGTTGACCAGATCAGGCGCGTTGACAAGGAAACAGGGGCGCTTGGTAAAATAGATCCTCTCCATCGGGCTGTTGAAGAACTCACCGGGGATCAACGTTAAAACGTTGCGTGCCCAGAACACGCGAAACAGACGCAGACCACGAAGTGGCTTGCAAGGCGTGGGAGCCGGTGGCCGATAGAGGATGGAGTCAGGCATGTGTTGCTGCTTCTCCGCGGTACATATCGATCGCGTGACAACTGTGTTTGCTCATTTTCTGCTCTGGACCATGAAAAACAAAAAAACGCCAGATAACGCAAAAAACGCATAAACCTTTCAAAATCCACGCAACTAAAACTTCCTATTATATTTCTAGCACTTAGCTCGCTAATGGTGCCCTAAGGAAACCACGCAAAAATCTGAGTTTCTCTTCATAAATCCTCAAGCAAGCGTGCACTTGTTCCCGTCTCTTCTGACTAGCTTGACCATTACGTCAATATGAGTTTGACTGGAGGGGCTCTGACTCTCCTGCCTGTGTTTTAGGAGAACAAAAAGAGACACCGGGGAGGATAAGATGATGTCGACACCATATTCTGAGACGTTGCAAAAGTGGCTGGATATGCTGGAGGGCGGCAAAGATCTGGCGAAGTTGTCCGCTTTGATTGCCAAGGACTGCGTGTTTTACAGCCCCGTGGTGCACACCCCGCAACGCGGACAACAGATCACAGTCATGTACCTTTACGGTGCAGCGCAAGTGCTGGGCGTCAACAACACCTTCAAATATGTGCGCATTCTGGATCGTGGCGACAACGCTGTACTGGAGTTCGAAACAGAGGTCGATGGCATCTACATCAACGGCGTTGATATGATCCATTGGAACGAGGAGGGCCTGATTGATGATTTCAAGGTCATGCTGCGCCCGTTGAAGGCGGTGACCATGGTGCAGGCGAAAATGGCAGAAATGCTGGAAGGCCTTAAAGCTCCCGCAAAGGCGGGGGGATAAATTGAAAGAGACGGGGGAGTAATTGATAACCATCTCTGTGCTCCCCTCAAAGAATTGGTTCCTGAAATCTCATGGGTCTCAGGCCGTCGGGCCGTGACCTTAAATATTCTGTAATCCCCACCCCCTTGAAATATCCCCGTTAGGTCACCCACTCCTGCGCGGGATTACGATGAAACATTTCATTTCAAAACCTTTCATAACGGGAATAACTCTGCTGGGCCTCCTGCTTGTGTTAGCTGGATGCGGCCTTCAGACGTCCCCGGTTGCCGACCCCAAAGGCCCGATTGCCCTGATAGAACGCGATCTGCTTTACACTGCCTTCTTCATCATGCTGATCGTGGTTATTCCCGTTTATTTTATGGTGTTCTGGTTCATCTGGCGCTACCGCGCAAAAGGTGGCAGCGGTGAATACAAGCCGGATTGGCACAAATCCACCATTATCGAGGTGTTCGTATGGTCTATTCCAGCGGCCATCATCATCACGCTTGGATATCTGGTCTGGACGTATTCCTACAAGCTTGACCCCTACAAGAAGATCGCGACGCCGGAAAATACCATCAATGTGCAGGTGGTGGCGCAGGACTGGAAGTGGCTCTTCATCTACCCGGAGCTTGGCATTGCCTCCGTCAATGAGCTTGCCTTCCCCGTTGATAAGGCAGTCAGCCTGCAATTGACCTCTGACACTGTGATGAACTCGTTCCTCATACCCGCACTGGGGGGACAAATCTATGCCATGGCGGGGATGACCAGCGAGTTGAACTTGCAGGCCAATGAGATAGGCCGCTTCCGTGGCCGCAATACCCAGTACAGCGGTGACGGGTTTGCCATGCAGTTTTTTGATGCTGTTGCCATGACACCGGACGAGTTTGATGCGTGGGTTGCCAACGCCAAATCGCAGACCAAACCGCTCTCCACCGTGACCTATGATCAACTGGCACAGCCGACCATCGGGCACGACGTGGAGTATTTCTCCTGGGTCAAGCCCGGCTTGTTTGCAGAGATTTTGAAGAAGTACGCCAGACGGCCCGAAACCACCTTGCGCCGACACACACCGGTGACGACCCAACCTGCTTGTGAGGGGGATACACCATGCTAGGAAGATTAGGATTAGACTCTCTCCCCTTCTACAGTGCCATCGCTTTTGGTGGTGCCTCAATCACCGTATTGGGCGGACTGGCCGTTTTTTTGCTGGTCACCTACTTTGGTAAGTGGCGGTATTTCTGGGATGAATGGCTGACAAGTCTTGATCACAAACGCATCGGCATCATGTACATCGCCCTTGCCATGGTGATGCTGGTACGTGGCTTTGTGGACGCGCTCATGATGCGCTCCCAACAGGCCATTTCCTTGAACAATGATGGATATCTTGCCCCTGAGCATTTCGATCAGGTGTTCAGTTCTCACGGCACCATCATGATCTTTTTCATGGCCATGCCGTTCCTGACGGGCCTGATCAACATTGTTGTGCCTCAGCAGCTCGGTGCCCGTGATGTGGCCTTCCCGTTCATGAACTCCATCAGTTTGTGGTTGACGGCGGCAGGTGCAGCGCTGGTGATGGTCTCCCTTGTCATCGGCAAATTCTCAACCGCTGGTTGGACCGGTTACCCGCCGTATTCCGGCGCTGAGTATAGTCCGGGTGTGGGCGTTGATTACTGGATCTGGGCGCTGCTGGTCAGCGGTGTGGGCAGCACCATGACGGGGATTAATTTTGTCGTCACGATCATAAAGTGCCGCGCCCCCAAAATGCGCTTGATGCAGATGCCGCTGTTCACCTGGACCACTTTATGCACCAGTTTACTCATGGCTTTCGCTTTTCCAGCACTGACAGTTGTTGCTGCGATGCTCGGATTGGACCGGATTCTCGGGTTTCACTTCTTCACCAATGATTCTGGCGGCAACATGATGAATTACGCCAATCTGATTTGGATTTGGGGACACCCGGAAGTTTATATCCTCATCTTACCCGCGTTTGGCGTGTTCTCAGAAGTTGTCGCAACCTTCTCTCAGAAAAGGCTTTTTGGCTACAAGTCACTGGTCTACGCAACAGCAGCTATTACCATCTTATCCTTCTCGGTCTGGCTGCACCATTTCTTCACCATGGGCTCCAGCCCCAATGTGAATGCGGTCTTCGGCATTGCGACTATGATCATCGCCGTTCCGACCGGTGTGAAGATTTTTGACTGGGTGTTCACCATGTACAAGGGGCGGATCATCTTCCACCCAGCCATGTTATTCACCATCGGTTTTCTGATCACCTTCGTGCTTGGCGGCGTTTCCGGCGTGTTGCTGGCGATCCCTCCTGCCGACTTTTTGATGCATAACTCCACGTTCCTTGTCGCGCACTTCCATAACGTGCTGATCCCCGGTGCGGTCTTTGGGTACTTTGCCGGCTTCCAGTACTGGTTCCCCAAGGCAACCGGCTTCAAGTTGGATAGGGCGTGGGGCGTTCGTTCTTTCTGGTTCTGGATCATCGGCTTCTACCTCGCCTTCATGCCGCTCTATGCCCTTGGTTTCATGGGCATGTCTCGCCGGATGGAGCGTTACGATGTTGCAGAGTGGCAGCCCTATCTGATCGTAGCAGCAGTCGGTGCCTTGAGTGTTCTGATCGGTATTTTCTGTCAGGGTATGCAGCTTTATGTGAGCATTCGTGATCGGGAAAAGAACCGCGATCTGACGGATGATCCGTACAATGGCCGGACATTGGAGTGGCAAACCTCTTCCCCTCCTGCCGAGTATAACTTTGCCAAGATTCCGGATGTGCAGGACATAGATGCCTTCTGGGACATGAAGCAGCGCGGCGTGGCTTATGCCCCTGCGCAAGACTACGAGGACATTCACTTGCCGCGGAACACAGGCATTGGTGTCTTCCTCGGTGGTCTCGGGTTCCTCATCGGCTTTGCGGTCACATGGTACATCTGGTGGCTGGTCGCCCTTGGGTTCCTTGGCGTGCTCGCGTGTTTGATAGCCCGCAGCTCACAAGATCACACCTACGAGATTATCCCCGCTGCCGAGATCGAGGCCCATGAGAAGGCCCGCATCAAAGCTTTGGAAGCCCACAAACCAGCACCGGGGGATTTCTGGTCATGAGCACATACAGCCCTAAAACCACCGGCTCTCCCGGACCGACAGAAGAAACGTTAGATATTAGAGACTTGGGCTTCTGGCTCTACCTGATGACAGATGCGATCATCTTCTCGCTTCTGTTTGCAACTTACGTGGTCATGTTCCAGAACACTGCCACCGGACCGCTGCCGATTGACGTGTTCGACATCAAACACGTCTTTGCCGAAACCATGTTCCTGCTCTTTTCAAGCGTAACGTTTGGCTTCGCGTCCCTCGCCTCTGTCAGAGAGCATAAAAGTCAGGCGGTGTTCTGGCTGATTGTTACCATCGTGCTTGGTATGGGCTTCATATCTCTGGAAGTGATTGAATTTGTTGGCATGATTGAGTCTGGGGCCGGACCGCAGACCAGTGGCTTCCTCACCTCGTTCTTCACGCTGGTGGGAACCCATGGCGCACATGTGAGCCTTGGCATGATTGGGATCACGGTGATGATCTTCCAGATTCTCATCAAAGGGCTGACCTCTCCGGTCAAATCCCGCCTCCATCGCCTCGGCATGTTCTGGCATTTCCTCGACATCGTCTGGATCGGCATTTTCTCAATCGTCTACATGCCCGGCTGGCTTATTTAGGAGAGTAAGATGCACCCGCAATCTCACAGTGCAAAGAGGCTGATCACCGGGTTTATCCTCGCGTTGGCGCTCACACTCATTCCGTTTGCCATTGTCTGGACCATGGTGTTTCCGGTTGAATTGACCTTCGGTATCATCGCTTTATGCGCGCTTGTTCAGGTTGGCGTACATCTGCATTACTTCCTTGGCATTGATAGCAGAACCCCGATTGAAAACGTGCTTGCCATGAGTTTTGCGGGCGTTCTGATCTTCCTGATGGTTGGCGGAACGCTCTGGATTATGTTTGATCTGTATGAGCGGATGATGTGAGGATATCCTTGGCTTTCTGAGACTGCTCAGTAGAGAAGCTGACGAGGTTACTCAGAAAGTCCTGCGTGGCCTGCTCCCAGGAGAATGTTTTGGCATGGGCGATGCAATCCTCTGGTTTCATTGGTAAAGCACGTTGGATTGCAACTGCGAGATCCTCATCCATCGCCCCAACTGGGGCATCACTAATAATGTCTTTGGGGCCCGTCACCGGGTAGGCTGCAACGGGGATACCACAGGCCAAAGCTTCCAGATTAACGAGGCCGAATGTATCGGTTTTAGATGGAAACACCATCACATCTGACCCACAATAAGCCTTGATCAGATCATCTCCGGTTTTTGCCCCAGTAAAGACTGCATCTGGATGACGCTTTGTAAGCGATGCCAGATCCGGCCCATCCCCCACCAGAATCTTTGTTCCCTGCACGTTCAGATCTAAAAACGCCTCCAGATTCTTCTCGGGCGCAATCCTCCCCACATAGAGCATTATTGGTTTGGGAAGGTCTGCAAACATTTCAGAAGGAACAGGCCGGAACTTCTTCAGCTCAACTCCCCGCCGCCAACGCACGGCACGTTTAATTCCGATACGATTGGCAGTTTCCAACATAGTCTGTGTAGTGACCATGGTGTGGGTGGCTTGATTGTGAAAGGTAATCAACCACTTGTAAAACCAAGCCTCAGGCAGACCGGTGCGCATGGAGGCATACTCCGGGAACTTGGAGAGCCATGAACTGGTGAAGTGATGCGCATTGCGGCGGCAGTATTTGCGAGCGGCCCAACCCAAAGGCCCTTCGGTCACCACATGCAGTGCATCAGGTTTCAGCTCGCGCAGCATGCAGGAAAGCTTGTGATAGGGGAACAGTGCCAACTTGATGTCCGGATAGGTTGGCAGCGGCATTTGGTGAAACTGATCGGGCGTGATGAGGATAACTTCATGCCCCAGAGCGGATAACTCGCGGCGCGTGATCTCTAAAACACGAACCACCCCGTTGATCTGCGGGTGCCAGGCATCGGAGACAATGACAATTTTCATCGGCCTATCCCCGTAACGTTACCAGAGGGACAAGCAAGGGATTTTAGTCGTGTCGCAGCGATCTGAGTAGTTTTTCGCAATATCAGTCACTTCCTCAAGCAGCCGATCACTCAGCGTGATTGGCTCCAGTCCCATCTCCAGAAATTTATGATTGGCCACCATCAAATCGTTTTCTGCAGCTTCCTTGCGCGGATTTTCCAGATATGCGATTTCCACATTTGCCATTTTGGCGACCATCTCAGCCAGATCACGAACCCGGTGGACCTCTGTCATCTGGTTGAGGATCTTTACACGATCTCCACGCTCTGGTGGATTTTCGACGGCGAGCTGAACGCAGCGCACAGTGTCCTGAATATGGATGAAAGCCCGCTTCTGGCCGCCGGTGCCGTGCACGGTCAGCGGGTATCCAATCGCGCCTTGCATGAGGAAGCGGTTGAGTACG
>NZ_LCWX01000055.1:56318-65003 GCF_001431305.1 Pseudovibrio sp. POLY-S9 | reverse complement strand
GTGCCGTAGTCGCCGTCATAATCAAAACGATTGATGAGCCGCTCGTCCAATGAGGTCTGCTCGGTCTGTGTGCCCCAGACGATGCCCTGATGCAGATCGGTTATTCGCAATCCATAATTCTTGGCGTAGAACTGGAAGAACAGCTGATCCTGCGACTTCGTCATGTGGTAGATGGAACCGGGGTTTGTGGGATAAAGGATCTCCTGCTCGCGCATACCTCCGTTCACATCCAGATGAACCCGCAAGTATCCCTCGGGGATTTCGCAGCCCACCGTGCTGTATCCATAAACCCCCATGGTACCGAGATGCACAAGGTGAGTATCCAGCTCCGCTTCAACAATTGCAGAGAGCACATCATTGGTCGCGTTGAGATTGTTTGAAACCGTGTAGCGCCGGTGCCAGGAAGACTTCATGGAGTACGGCGCTGCTCGTTGTTCTGCAAAGTGGATGATTGCATCCGGCTTCTCGTGCTTCAACAACTGCAACAGGCGGTCATAATCTGTGCCAAGCGTTATATTGGCAAAACGAATGGTGTTGCCCGTCAGCTCTTCCCATGTTGCCAGCCGTTCGCTGATCGGCTCAATGGGAGTGAGAGAGGAAACCTCAAGCTCAACGTCGATCTTGCGGTGAGAGAGATTATCGACAATGACGGTATCGTGGCCAAGGCTGGAGAACAACAGACTCGTGGGCCAGCCGCAAAAGCCGTCGCCGCCCAGTACCATAACTTTACCCACGAAATCGCCCTTCCCGCCGACTCACCCATGTCTGGATGAGGTAGCATCCGATTGGTACAGACTGATGACCTCGCCTTCTGCGATTGACGAAAATCCTGCATGATTAGCCCACGTTCTTTCAAGTGGTCACAATGCGCAGTCCAAACACACGCTAGATAAGCACGTGTGCGGGTTGGCTTCATCTCCCTAAAATCAAGGGCAAAGATCGCTGAATATGCAGGGAGCAACGCTGTCGTGCGAGCTGTGCCGTGCACGTCATGTTTATAACTCGGGCTCCTTTCGTTTGAATTTGCCGAAATGTTTTGCGGCAGTCGAAACGTGATTTTCAGAGAAATTGGTCAGATGTGATCCCTGTTAGAGGTCACAGGAACGTAACGGTCACTGGGAGTTCGCCGAAAGGTTTCGCAGACAAGAGACACCTTTCTTGCCAGCAGGAATTGAGAGATCCAGACAATATAATTACATTTTCTCAGCAATAACGGCCTGTACTTCCTCAAAAAACACTCTCTAATACACCACATATTTCAAGAGATTTGTTTTGGGAGAGGGACACCAATGAGAGTAAAACTAATTTCAATGCTGGGTGCAGCTGCACTATCCTTGTCATGCGCCACCGCGATGGCTGCAGATACAATTCGCGTTACTTTACAGCTACCTGAAAGCCATAGTCTTGGTCAAAACTGGAATGCCTTCAAGGAAATTATTGAAGAAAAATCGGGTGGTGAGCTGAGTCTTCAGCTGTTCCCGTCTGCGCAGCTGTTTAAGGACAAGGAGGTTCCGGAAGCGGTTGGTTCTGGAGCGATTGAAGCTGGCTCAGCGTTTCTTGGCCGCTTTGCAGGCTCCGTTCCTGCCGTTGAAATCGTCAACCTGCCGTTCTTCTTCCGTGATGAAGACCACCTGAGGGCTGCTGCTGCCAACGGCTCGCCGATGCGTGAGATTCTCGATAAAGCCGTACTGGAAGAAACCGGTGCCCGCGTTTTGTGGTGGCAGGCTTATGGTCGTAACATTTACCTCAACAACGGTGATCCGATCAGAACCCCTGAGGACATAAAGGGCGAAAAGGTTCGTACCTACGGTAAGGTTTTGGGCTGGACTGTCGAAGCTCTCGGCGGTGCACCAACTCTGATGTCCGGGTCGAAACAGTTCCTCGCCTATCAGCAAGGCGCTGTTGATGTGGGCATGACCGGCACCTCCGGCGTTACCAGTCGCAAGCTCTATGAAGTTATGGAGAACATGACACTCTCCTATGATTTCGCCATTGAGTTTGTTGCTGTGATCAACAACGAGTTCTTTGAGGGCCTTTCAGCTGAAAACCAGCAGATTATTCTGGATGCGGCAGCCACAGTTGAAAAACAGCTGCGTGATCAGGTGTATTCCGGTGAGGACGCCTTGGTTGAAAGCGTCAAGGATAAGATCAACGTGATCCGCCTCAGCGATGAAGAGCGCGCGAAGTGGGTGGAAGCAACAGCTTCTGTTCAGGACCGTTTTGTAGAAGCGGCTGGACCTGTTGGTCAACAAGCCATTGATGCTGCAAAAGGCATGTAAGGTCTGCTAGCAGGATCACCTGCTCAGATCTTCAACTTGATTTGGAAAGGGAGCCATTAGGCTCCTTTTCTGCCCATCCTGTTTTAGGATCCCCTTTATTTTGAGGGAGCCGACTGCACATAATGATCACTCAAAACAGTGCGTGTCTGCTCTCCGGAAAATCCATTTGGTGTTCAGCCGTGATTAAGCTCATCGATCATATTTCCGAATTCACCGGCAAGTTGGCTGCCTGGGTGTTTTTCGCAATTGGTTTCTTCATCTGTTACGAAGTCGTCTCTCGGTACGTCTTCAACAGCCCGACTGTGTGGGTGGATGAAGTCTCGCGTATTGGCCAGATCTGGGGAGCATATCTGGCAGGTGCTTTTGCGCTGAAGCACCGCGAGATGATCGTCATTGATGTGGCCTTCCGACGCCCTGATACGGTGCTGCGCAAGGTGGTTGAGACCTTCTCCATTCTGGTGATCCTGATCTTCTGCATAACAGCGGTCTGGTACGGTTATGGTCTCTGGCTCAAGTCCACTTTGCGCGGTCACACCACTGATACTTATCTTGCTCTGCCCAAGTGGTTCACGCATGCCTCAGTCTGGGTTGGCTTTGCTTTACTGGGCCTGCAATCCATGGCCGAGGCTGTAAAGATTTGGCGTGACGGGGTGCCTGCTGATGACACCTTGCAACATGAGATTTAGGGGCTACACATGACTGCGTTTCTCATTCTCGCAGCCCTGCTGCTGCTTCTTGTTCTCCGTGTCCCGGTCGCATTTGCGCTTGGCTCGCTAGGCGTTTTCTTGCTCTGGTACTTCCCGCTGCCACTGAATGCCGTCCCCCAGCGCCTTTATGGCTCCATGGACAGTTTTGAGCTGCTAGCCGTGCCCATGTTCCTGCTCATGTCCAACGTGTTGCTGAAAGGTGGGGTTGGCAAAGACTTGTTTGCAGCTGTGCAAAGCTGGGTCGGTCACTGGCCAGGCGGACTTGGTGTCGCAACTATTCTGTCTTGTGGCCTGTTTTCTGCCGTTTCGGGCTCTTCCGTGGCGACTGCTGCAACCATCGCGACGGTGGCGATCCCCGAGATGACCTCGCGGGGATATGAGCGCCCGTTTGTGCTGGGTATGCTGGCCGCTGGTGGAACGCTGGGTATCCTCATTCCGCCGTCTATCCCACTGATCCTTTACGGCATTGTAACCGAAAGCTCGATCCCGAAGCTGTTCCTTGCAGGTATTGGGCCCGGCCTTTTCCTAGCTAGCGTGTTCATCATCTACGGCATGCTCTACTCGCGCTTTAACAGCAATTACGAGCGCATTGAGAAAGCGAGCTGGGCAGAACGCAGACGTGCGACCTTCATGGCTCTGCCGACCGTGCTGCTGGCTGGATCCATCATCGGGTCCATCTACATGGGCATCGCCACACCTTCTGAAAGTGCTGGCATTGGCTTTGTTATGGCGCTTCTCATCACATTCGCCATGGGGCGGATGAACTGGGAGAAGATGAAGGAAGCCACCTATAAATCCATGAAGACCACCACCATGGTGTTCCTCATCATTGCGGGGGCAAAGGTCTTCTCCTACGCCATCACTCTTTATCGTTTGCCGCAGGATATCTCCACACTGCTCACCACCAACATCTCTGAGCCGGGCCTGTTTATTCTCGCCGTTGGTCTGGTGTTGCTGATCGTTGGCTTCTTTCTGGAATCCCTCAGCATGTTGCTGATCATGGTGCCAGTCCTGTTTCCTGCGCTAGTGGGAATGTCCATTGATCCGATCTGGTTTGGCATCTTTTTCGTGGTGCTCATCGAGACTGCGCTGATTACACCACCCGTGGGAATGAACCTCTTTATTATTCAAGCTGTTGGCGGGGCGAAATTGTCAGAGGTCGCCAAAGGTGCGTGGCCGTTTGCACTCATGATGCTGGCAACTGCCGCCCTGCTTTACTTTTGGCAAGGGCTTGCCCTGTATATCCCTTATAACACATAGAAGATGGGCACATAAAAATGTCAAAAGCTCAGGTGCTTAAAGATCTGTTCGAAAGCGGCAAACTGAATGTAACGCCTTGTTGCTGGGATGCCCTCTCCGCTCGCCTGATCGAGCAAGCCGGTTTCCCTCTCGCCTTCATGAGTGGGTTTGGTGTTTCCGCGGCTCGTCTCGGACAACCGGATGCGGGCCTCATCTCCTATGCAGAAATGGTTGATCAAGCTCGTAATATTGCCGGTGCGACCGACATTCCTGTGATTGGGGATGGTGATACAGGTTATGGAAACGCTCTCAACGTCAAACGCACAGTCAAGGGCTATGCCAATGCCGGTATGGCCTGTGTGATGATTGAAGATCAGTTGGCGCCCAAACGCTGCGGTCACACGAAAGGCAAACACGTGGTGGATCGTGAGGAAGCCTTCATGCGCATTCGGGCGGCTGTAGATGCGAAGAACGAAGGCGCAGAAATCCTGGTGCTTGCCCGCACAGATGCCCGCGCTGAGCATGGATTAGATGAAGCCATAGAGCGCGCCAAAACCTTCCGGGAAATCGGTGCTGACATGACCTTTGTGGAAGCGCCGCGGACCATTGAAGAAATGAAACGCTACTGTGATGAAGTTGAAGGTCCTAAAATGGCAAACATGCTGGAGGGCGGACTAACGCCGTTCCTTCAACCAGCTGAGCTTCAGGAGCTTGGTTTCGCCATCTCAACCTATCCGTTTACCGGCCTGATGGGTATGATCAAAGCGCAGCAGGAGGCCTTGGATAAGATGAAACAAGGCATCTTCCCTGACCCTGCCATGACCTTTGAAGACCTGCAAAAGGCTGTCGGTTTCGATGTTTATTATGAGGCTGAAGAGCGATACCGGCATTGAATATTTATTTGGAACGGTATGCGTCAGTGACAGCAACCTAACTTTGCAATGCACTGCGAATAATTAACTAAACTAATGAATTGAGCAAAGATGGAAATATGAGTGATTGCTTTGCAGTTATGCATGATCTTAGAATTATTAAAATATATCAATAACCTATGGAATATGACAACGCATTAAAACACAGCAAGAACT
Organism: Pseudovibrio sp. POLY-S9; assembly: GCF_001431305.1. Lineage (NCBI taxonomy): Bacteria > Pseudomonadati > Pseudomonadota > Alphaproteobacteria > Hyphomicrobiales > Stappiaceae > Pseudovibrio > Pseudovibrio sp. POLY-S9. The sequence goes on along the minus strand of NZ_LCWX01000055.1, from coordinate 59,690 downwards.
CGCGGATTTATTAGTCTGACATTTTCCATTCAAATTGCACCATCAAGTTTGTGAAATTTATTTTCTCAACAAAGTGGTGGTGCTTAAAATGACAGAGAGTGTTCGGATATTCATTGGTTATGATTCCAATGAAACGATTGCCTATCATGTGCTTGTTCAAAGCATAATCGAGAACTCATCCCTCCCACTTTCCATCACGCCCATCGCTCTGAACAATGTACGCAGTATCTTCAAGCGTGAGAAGCATCCTCTTCAATCCACCGAGTTCTCATTCAGCCGATTTCTAGCGCCGTATTTGTCCAATTATGAAGGCTGGTCGATCTTTATGGATTGCGACATGATCGTGCGAAAAGATATCGCAGAGCTCTGGAACATGCGTGATGACGACTACGCAGTGATGTGTTGCAAGCATGATTACACGCCAGTGAGTGATACGAAGTTCCTCAATAACGTCCAGTCCAAATATGAAAAGAAGAACTGGTCGAGTGTTATGATGTTCAATAATGCCAAGTGCAAAGCGCTAACGCCAGAATATGTAAACACTCGGTCAGGCCTCGAACTGCACCAGTTCAAATGGCTTGGAGATGACAAGCAGATAGGCTCTCTGCCGCTTGTCTGGAACCATCTGGTTGAAGATTATCCATACGACCCAGAGGCTGCTCTTGTTCACTACACCTATGGCGGACCTTATTTCGAAGAGTATCTGGACTGCGATTACGCCGAGGACTGGCAGCAATACAAACGCAGTACTCTTCATGCAACACAGCGAGCCAAAGCAGAGCCAGAGCTGGCATAGGCTAGCGGTTCTCTGACATTCCAAAACGTCCCCGCAGGTGAGCAATGCTTGTAGGGACGTTTCGATTTCTTTTGAGAACTGCCATAGGGGGAATGAGAGAGCCCAGCTCTTCCTACTCAGGCACCTTCTCCCCATCCCGCAGTGTCAGTACTTCAAAGCCGTCGCTTGTCACCAATACGGTGTGTTCCCATTGGGCTGAGGGTTTGCGGTCGAGGGTTTCTACGGTCCAGCCGTCTTCTTTGGTGACGGTGAGGTCGGTACCTGCATTGACCATGGGCTCGATGGTGAAGGTCATGCCCTCTTTCAGCACAACGCCAGTGCCGCGTTTGCCAAAGTGCATCACGGAAGGGCCTTCGTGCATGTCGCGGCCAATGCCGTGGCCGCAGTAATCACGCACGATTGAGTAGCCGGCCTTTTCCGCCAGTTGTTGGATGGCTGCTCCCACATCGCCCAGTTTTGCGCCGGGGCGGACTTCCTTGATGCCGGCCCACATGGCCTTGTAAGTGGTCTTGACCAGCTTTTGTGTTTTGCGGGAGGCGCCGGGCATCACAAAGGTGGTGCTGGAATCTGCGATGAAGCCATCCTTCTCCAATGTAATATCTACATTGATGATATCTGAGGCTGTCAGCTTGCGGTTTTGATCAGGTATGCCATGGCAAACAACTTCATTGATGGATGAGTTGAGCGCGAACTTATAGCCGTACTGGCCTTTGCTGGCTGGGCGGGCTTGCAGTTGGTTGACGATGTAATCTTCTACCCGGTCATTGATCTCAAGTGTAGAGACACCGGGCTTCACAATGTCTTCAAGCATTTTGAAGACTTGCGCGAGAAGTTTGCCGGACTGGCGCATCAGGGCGATTTCATCGGCGTTTTTGATGATGATCGCACTCATGTCTCGATCACCTCTGGGGGAGCGACCTTGCAAGCTTTGAGCTGTTGTTGAACCAGTTCTGTGTAGCTCAGTGTTGGGTTCAACTCTGCCAGCATACCCATTTTGATCCAGAATTCTGCTTGCGCGTTGATGGAGCGAGACATGACCGTGCTCGCTTTTCTGATTTCCTCATGCAGGTCATCAGAGATTTTTACAATGCCCATGGAAATGATCCTTTATATGATTAATATACATATCGTATACGAATCGCATAAAGGCAAGAGGTGAGTTGCAATGTGTGCAGCAGATCAGAACGGCCGTTTCTGCTCTATTCCTTCAGGTCGTAGGTGAAGGGATGAAGACGGTAGTTTTGCTGATACTGGCGTTTATGATCGTTGAGCGTGTTTAAAAAGGTCCTCCAATCCAGGTCAGGCTCTCCGGTCATGTCGCTCAGTCTGGTAAAGCTCTCGAACACGCTGTTGTGGTACTCTTCCAGATTGGCAGGGTTCTTTTGCAGGACACAGCCACCATTGGTGATTTCCCTGTTGATCTCATTGGCAGGCGGTAGATCCAATTCTCCGCTTAAGATCTTTGCGCAATAAATGCTTTGCAGATGAATGTTGGCGAAGTGGACGGTGAACCGCGGCAGACCAAGGAAAATAAGGGTCGGGTCTGGTGGGTAAAACATGTTCAGATACAGCGGTCCCATGGAGCACCCGCTCAGTTCAATGTCATCCAGAGAACCTTTCAGGAACGGGAAGTTGTAGATGTATCCCGTACACAGGATGATATCATCCACGTTGTGCAGGACTTCCCCGTTTTGCAGGTAGACTTTACGTCCTTCAATGCGCTCTGGCCGTGCATGCTGGCTGATATTGAGCCCCTCCCCGTAAAGCCCGTCGCGCACATAGCATTTGTGACCGTTTGGTGGGAACGTACCGCAGATATACACCTGCTCGGCATGTGGGCTCAGGTCCAGCGATATGTCCTCTGAGGAAACGCAGGCTCCAATCAAAACAACGCGCTTGCCTTCATAAAGGTTCGGCAGGCGGTAAGACTGCGAATGAGTGACTGGTCCTTCGAAACTATCCAGTCCTTCGATCTTGGGAATGTTGGGGTAGCTGTCCTTACCGGTTGCGACAATCACATGCGTGAAGATCTTTTCGGTGCCTTCAGTGCTCACACGCCAACCATCACCGGCCTTGGCAACATGCTTGACCGGTGTGTTGAACTCGATGAGCGGCTGGATACCTGCTTCTCTGGCGGTGGCGTCAATGTAATCCAGCACATCCACGCGGCCCGGAAACAATTGCAAGTCTTCCGGCAGCTTGTAATCGCTGATTTGCATGGCGCGTTTGGGCAGGTTGGCCCAAAGCTTGGGGTACATTGCAGAATAGACGCTTTGGCTTTGCGGATCGCGCACATCAACGGGTTCGTCTGTGAGAACCTCATAGGCCCACTGTCCACCCAGACAGTTGCGTGCTTCAAATATAGTTGGAATTATGCCGCGACGCTTGAGCTCAATCGCAGCAGTGAGCCCGGTTGGGCCAGCCCCGATAATGGCGATGTTAGGAGCCATGAAACCCTCAGCCTTATTATGGTTGCGAACACTATGGGCCTTGCGGGTTAATTGCCCGTTCGCGCGTTTGTTAGGATGCGAGATGAGTGCGTGGCCCTAAAATGCAAAAGGGAGAGCTGGTGCCCT
>NZ_LCWX01000055.1:0-56186 GCF_001431305.1 Pseudovibrio sp. POLY-S9 | reverse complement strand
CCCCAACGAGCCACAAAGAGAACCACGGGAAGGCGATCAGCAGCGCGAGGCGTACAAGGTCGGATACCCAGAATGGGAACACGCCCTTGAAGATCGTGGAAAGTTTGACATCCTGGAGGACGTTGCGCAGCACGAAAACATTGAGCCCGACCGGTGGCGAGATCAGACTTATCTCGGTAACCACCACCACAATGACTGCAAACCAGATGAGCACGGCTTCCGGATCGTTCAGTACTTCTGTGCCAAAGTCCAACTCCAGAATGAGCGGGTAGAACACAGGCACGGTCAGCAGGATCATGGAGAGGCTCTCCAGCACACAACCAAGTACGATGTAGATGAGCACGATCCCGAGGATCACCATGTAGGCGTTGACTTCAAGCTCCAGCACCCATTCTGCCAGCGTGTCCGGCAGGCCAGCAAAGTTCACGAAGTTGGAGAACACTTCCGCGCCAATGATGATCATGAAGATCATTGCTGTGGTGCGGGCACTCTCCAGCATGGCTTGGTAGAGATTTCGAATGGTCATGCCACCCATCAGCAACGCGATCAGGAACGCTGTTCCAGCGCCGATACCAGCAGCCTCAGTGGGCGTGAAGAGCCCGCCATAAATGCCAACCATGATCACAGCAAACAGGCCGAGCACAGCAAAGACACCGAGCTTTTCTTTGCGGGTGAATGGCTCAACACCTTCAGCTTTGGGTGCGAGAGACGGGTTGATCAAAGTGGCGACGTAGATGGCGCCGATGTAAAGCAGAAGCCCTAGAATACCCGGAATGACACCAGCGACGAACAATTTGCCGATGTCGGACTCCGTCAGCAGGCCGTAGATGATCATCACAACAGATGGTGGAATGAGGATGCCAAGCGTTCCGCCAGCGGCGATGGAACCAGAGGCCAGGCTGTCTGCATAACCGTACTTGCGCATGGACGGCATGGCCACTTTGGACATGGTGGCCGCTGTCGCCAGAGATGATCCGCAAACAGCTGAGAACCCGCCGCACGCCACAACTGATGCCATGGCAAGGCCCCCGCGCGCGCCACCCAACAGGCGGTTTGCAGCAGCATAAAGGCCGTGGCTGACACCGGAGATGGTGAGCAGATTGCCCATGAGGATGAACAGCGGAACAACGGAGAGCGAGTAAGACAGGCTGGTTTCAAAACCCACGCTGCTGACAACAGACCATGTGGCAGACCAACCGCGCAGCCACGCAAAACCAGCCGCCCCGATAAAGATCATAGCGAAGGCGATTGGCACGCGCAGGAAAATGAGGACGAGCAGAGCTGCAAAGCCGACAAGGGATTCGAACATGACTTTAAAAACCTCTGCGGAATGCTTTTTTGAAGAATACGAATGTGTAACCGGCGCTCAGCAGCGCAGAGACAGCAGCGATCCAGGCAAGGGGTGCCAATGGGATGTCCAAAGCATTGGTGACGGCTCCATCTTCCATAAGGCGCTCTGCGTGTGCAGCCAGCCGCCAGGAGAGGATCAGGAGCGTGACAGTGGAAACAGACCAGGCAATGCCCTTCATCAGAGACTGCATGACCGGAGGAACCATGCCGTAGATCATGTCCACTTCAACATGTTCTTTACGAGAGGTTGTTAGCGGCAAAGCTGTGAAAACCAGAGCGCCAAGCATCAGCTGGGTGATTTCGAAAGCACCGCGAACAGGAGCGTTGAACCAGTAACGGCCAACAACATCAACGACTGTAAGGCCAGTCAGACCCGCGAGGAGTAACGCGCAACATATTCCAAGGCCAAGCTCAATGAGGTTGGCGAGGGAGCGCACCCGCGATGCGCCCCCTGAAGAGTTGTTAGACCCGATCACTTTTCTACGCCTGTAGATTTACGGAATTTTTTGAGAGCAGCAGTGCCGTCAAAGCCATCTTCTGCAACAGCCTTTGCCCATTCGGTCTCGTAGGCAGTAGCTTTTTCCTTGATGGCCGCAACCATTTCAGGAGATGCATCATAAATTTCGATGCCAGCTTTGTTGATGCGCTCGATTGCTTTCTCATCCGCACCGTTCCATGCCTTGCCAACACGCTCAGCAAAAGCATCGCCGGAGATTGCCATGATAGCGGCCTGATCTTCAGCAGAGATGCCCTTCCACTTGTCTTCGTTCATCACGAGGAACCATGTGGTGTTGTAGATGCCGCCTGGAACGCGCATGGAGTATTTGACGTGGTCCAGCAGTTTGAACGCGGTCAACGCTTCATAAGTGAAAGTCACACCGTCGATGATGCCGCGAGACAGGGTCTCATAGACTTCGCCGGATGGCATGAACAGTGGAGACGCGCCAAGATCGCTTGCCAGATCAGCAATGTAACCGCCCGGAACACGGATCTTGAGGCCTTCGATGTCTGCTGGAGTGTTCAGCTTGCGTACGTTGTTATGGAACACGCCCGGGCCATGAACGAAGAGACCAAGAACCTTCGTGCCCTTATGTTCAGCCTGTGCATCCAGATCGTTTGCGTAAACATCCCAAAATGCTTTGGAGCCGGAACCAGCATCATCTCCAAGGAAGGAGAACTGGCCGATGCGGGAGCGCTGGAAACGGTTGTCCTTGGTGAAGGAATGCAGACCGTAGGTGATGTCGACAACACCGTCAGCAGCCATGTCAAAGTGCGCAGGTGGAGCGCCAGCAGATTTCGCCAGAACGCGCACAGAAACGCGACCATCGGTAACCTTCTTAACTTCCTTTGCCCAGGGCTTGATTGCGTTGACCACAATCGGGTGGCGTGGTGGCAGCCAGCTGGAAAGAACCAGCTTGGTTTCTGCGTAAGCAGCGGTTGCAAATGCAGTTGGCGCCAGCATGGCAGCTGTTGCCATGCCAAGCAGCGTGCGGCGGGCAACTTTCGTCTTCAAGAATTCCATGGCTCCCTCCCTAAAGATACCAATAAAATCATTTTGTTGGGTGAAGAACGGGAACCTCCCAGTCCCCATTCTTCAGGCAGTCCTAATCCTAGGCTTTGCCGAGTTCTTTTGCGTGCAGCCAGTCAGCGTGTTTTGGCGCCTTCTTGGTGCGGCTCCACTCTTCCAGCATGTCCCACTTCACAGCATCGAGACGCTTGAGCTTCTCTTCTTCTGCCGGATCCGGACAGGCCAGCTCGACGCGGTGTCCGTTTGGATCGAAGAAGTAGATGGAATGGAAGATGGAGTGATCTGTCACGCCCAGCACATCAATGCCGTTGCCTTCAAGGTGCTCTTTAAACTCGATCAGAGTTTCACGGTCCTTCACTTTGAAGGCAATGTGCTGCACCCAGATTGGCGTGTTCTCGTCGCGGCCCATTTCCGGCTTGGTTGGCAGTTCAAAGAATGCCAGTACGTTGCCGTTGCCTGCATCAAGGAACAGATGCATGTAAGGATCAGGCTCGTGTGTAGAAGGAACCTTGTCCTCTGCAATCGCCAATACGAAGTCCATGTTGAGGTTTTTGGTGTACCACTCAACGGTCTCTTTTGCGTCTTTACAACGGTAGGCAACGTGGTGAATTTGCTCAATTTTCATAAGACTCTAACCGAGGCGACTAAGCCTCGCCTCCTCCCTGTATTCTGGCCTGTGTTTTGGCAGCCAGGTCCATTGCTTCACGAAGAACACTTGCATCCCCGATGTGGTTGGCAAGAATGAGAACCAGCTTGGCGTTGAGCGCTTCGCTTTCCTCTTCAGAACGTCCTTCATGCAGAACCAGAAGATCGTGATAAAACTCGTCCGGTTTGGCGATGTTTGCTTTTGTATTCAGATGGCTCATTGTGCGGCCTCCTGCTCAAAAATGCCGATAGCGCGGTTCAGGGCCTGTGCGACGTTGGCACCGTCATAGGTCTCCCAACGGGCAGCAGCGTGCTGGTCCGGGCGCATCAGATAAACAGCGGAAGACTTGTCTCCCAGATAACGATCTTTGATCTCGTCGGTCGCGTTTACACGCAATGCAGAGATGGTCACGCCGCCAACATCGACAGTGTCCGGCACATCTGTGTTGATTGCCAGCAACTGAAATTTGTTGCCCATCTGATCCAGCAACCAGCCATTCGCCGTTGGTGCATCTGCTGCCGGAGAGCCCGGACGGGAGCGCACTGGCATGCCAGCACAATCATCACTGTTCAGAGAAGACCCGTCATAAGTGGCCGGAACGGACAGACGACCGGAGTTGACCAGTGGGCGTGCAAACTCGGCAGCCTCGGAAAGGTCCAGCACAGCATTGCGGAACACACGGCTGATCGCAGATTTCGGCGTGATGAAGTCAGTGGAACGCGAAGAGTTCAAAATGTTCTCTTCAGCCGCAAAAACACGCTCTTCATCGTATGTGTCCAGCAGGCTCATTGGTGCCGTACCGTCCATCACCAGCTTCAGCTTCCAGATCAGGTTATCTGTGTCCTGCAGGCCGGAGTTTGCACCACGGGCACCAAACGGAGACACCTGATGGGCACTGTCACCAGCAAAGATCACACGGCCTTTGCGGAACTGTTCCATGCGGCGGCACTGGAAGGTGTAGATGGAAACCCACTCAAGCTCGAAGTTCACATCCTCGCCCAGCATCGCTTTCAGGCGCGGAATGACGTTTTCCGGCTTCTTCTCTTCTTCCTTGTCGACATCCCAGCCAAGCTGGAGATCGATGCGCCAAACATTGTCTGGCTGCTTGTGAAGAAGAGCGGACTGACCACGGTTGAATGGTGGATCGAACCAGAACCAGCGCTCTGTCGGGAAGTTTGCTTCCATAACCACGTCAGCAATCAGGAAGTTGTCTTCAAAGATGCGGCCCACAAAGTCCAGACCCATCATGGCACGGATTGGAGACGCAGCCCCGTCACAGGCGATCACCCAGTCGGCTTCGACCGAATAGTTGCCTTCCGGTGTTTCCAGCTCAACAGTTGCAAAGTCACTGCCCTGATCAACGGAGACAACCTTGTTGTTGCCGCGGATCTCGATCGGCTTGCCTTGGGCCTGAAGTTCTTTAACCCGGTCAACCAGATACTCTTCAAAGTAATACTGTTGCAGGTTGATGAAGGCCGGACGCTTGTGACCGTCTTCTGGCAACAGGTCAAACTGATAGACCTGACGCTCGTCAAAGAAGACCTTGCCCACGTTCCACTGAACGCCTTTATCGACAAATTGGTCACCACAGCCAATGCGGTCGAGGATTTCCAGCGGGCGCTTTGCATAACAAACCGCGCGAGAGCCCCAGCTCACCTTGTCGTTGTCATCAACAACAACAACTTCAACATCCTGCATGGCCAGTTCAATTGCTGCAGCCAGACCAATCGGGCCTGCTCCCACCACAACAACCTTATGGCGCACTGCCTTTTCCGCATCCTGATCCGGCGACCGGACATATGGATAAAGCGGAACTTCGAAAATCTTTTTTTTCGTCATACGCTGCCTCCCAGCAAGTGTGATGCCTCAGCCAGCATCCGGCAAAACATCAATCAACTTTAGAGAGCCGGCTGGAACTTGGGGTCCATCCGGCGCCCTGACGCATATGGGGTGGCTTTCGCCTGCGGTATTGAAGGTGGAAGGGCCAGCAAAATTGGTGTTCAGGATAAACGCTGCCAAAATGCTGAGAGAGACAAGAACTCAAGGTGTTGCCGTGAGCCAGTATTTTCTATTTCTTAGATGCATTCGCTCTGTTGCGAGTGACCCAAATTCTGTAGCTTCCTGTCGTCTCTCTTTAGGTCTTCCACCTCGAATTTGTTTGAGCTTTGCGGTCTTTATCCCTTGAAGGGGGAAAGGTGGTGAGGAGGATCTTGGACATCCTCACCTCACCTCAGCTCATTCATATTAACCCTGCAACGCTGCCCACATTTCCTGATCGCGTTCAGCGGTCCAGATGCGTGGGGTGTCGATGCCGCGAGCCTCATCAAAAGCGCGGGCGACGTTGAAAGGCAGACAATGCTCGTAGATTGCGTAGTCAGCGAATTTCGGATCGCATTCTGCGCGCACTGCGTCCCATGCTTCTTTCAGCGTGCCGCCTCGTACTGCCACGCGGGCGGCTGGTTTATAGGTGCTCTCAACAAAGTCGCGCGTGTTCTCAATGGCTTTGTTGACCATGTCCTGACCCACAAGCGCATCACCGCGACCCGGTGCAATTGCGTCTGGATTGTAGGCTTTGATTGCGTCGAGCGTGTTGCCCCAGTCCTTGAAGTGACCGTCGCCGCAGTAACAAGCAGAGTGGTACTCAACAATGTCACCAGTGAACATCACGCCTTCATCGGGAACCCATGCAACAATGTCGCCTGCAGTGTGGGCACGGCCCAGATGCATCAGCTCAACCTTGCGGCTGCCCATGTTGATGGTCATGCGGTCTTTGAAGGTCATGGTTGGCCATGTGAGGCCCGGAATGGAGTCTGCTGCATCAAACAGGCGTGGGAAGCGACCGAACTCGGAGTCCCAGTCTTCCTGACCGCGCTCATAGATCATGCCCTCACACTTTTCAGAGGCAATGATTTCTGAAGCGCCGTAACCGGATGCTCCCAGCACGCGCACAGCGTGGTAGTGCGACAAGGTTACGTATTTGATCGGCTTGTCAGTCACTTCGCGGATTTTATCAACCACGAGCTGAGCCATGACAGGGGTTGCCTGCGCATCAACCACCATGACGCTGTCATCACCAATGATAACGCCGGTGTTTGGGTCACCTTCAGCGGTGAACGCGTACAGATCGCGTCCAACTTCGGTGAAGGAGATCTTTTTGGCTTCCATGTCGCCACTGGATGCAAATGCTTTAGCCATCGTCACTATCCTAATTAAGCTTTGAAATCTGGAGCTGGCAGAATTTTGCCGGTACATTCGCCGAAGCCGATGCGGAAGCCATCGCCCTGCGCCCAGCCTGTCAGCGTCAGGGTGTCACCATCCTCGATGAACGTGCGGCTTTCACCGCTGTCCAGAGTGATCGGCTCTTTGCCACCCCATGTGAGTTCCATCAGGGAGCCAAACTCGGACCTTTCTGCACCGGAAATGGTGCCGGAGCCGAGCAGGTCGCCCGTGTTCATTTTACAGCCGCCGATGGCATGGTGGGTCAGCTGCTGTGCCGCAGAGTAGTACATGCGGTTGTAATTGGTGTGGCAGAGCAAAGTCGCTTTGTCAGCGCCTTCTGGCTGCATGTAGGCCTGCAGCTCAATGTCGTAGATCATCGGACCCGGCTCATTGAGATAAGACAGAAGCTCTTTTTCACGTTCCGGTGTGCTGGTGCGGAAGGATTCCAGTGCTGCCTTCGTCACAACCCACGGGCTGATGGAGGTTGCAAATGCTTTCGCCTGAAACGGACCAAGCGGCTGATATTCCCAGCCTTGAATGTCGCGTGCGGACCAGTCGTTGAGCAGCACATAACCGAAGATCATATCATCGGCTTCCTGCACGGTGATCGGCTGACCCATAGTGCTTGGCGTACCAACAACCGCACCCATTTCCAGCTCGATATCGAGGCGTGCACAGGCTTTGAAAGAAGGCACCTGAGCCGTTGGCGCTTTGGTTTGACCCAGAGGGCGCTTGATATCTGTACCGGATACAATGACCGTTGAGGCGCGGCCATTGTATCCGATTGGGATATGCAACCAGTTTGGTGGTAGTGCATTCTCAGCGCCGCGAAGAATAGTGCCAATGTTCATGGCATGCTGCTTGCCAGCGTAAAAATCGGTGTATTCGGAAACTGCAAAAGGCAGGTACATCTGCGCAGCGCTCATTGGCACCAGCGCTTTTGCTTTCAACGTATCATTGCCGGAAAGCGCATCATTGCCGCCTTTCGCAAACAGCGATGTCAGCTGCTCGCGAACGCTGTCCCAGGATGTTTTGCCAAGGCCCATGAAGGCATTCAGAGTTGGCTTATCGAAAACTGTAGTGGCGGCGCCCGCTTTGAGAAGTCCGGCGGATTCCAGCACAGCCATGTCAACAACCATGTCACCGATCGCAACACCACAACGTGGCTCTTCACCGTTTTTGGCAAACACGCCGTAGGGAAGATTTTGGATTGGGAAATGGCAGTGCGGTGCGTTCGCACTCTCGATCCAACTCGTCATAACACATCCTTGGCAATTGAAGATCACAGCAAAGTCCTCCCAGACTCAGGCAATCTGTAATTTATCTAATCTCAGAATAGTTTCACTTGTAACTTTGTCAATAACATTTTCCGCCAAAACAAATTCCCTAAGCGTAAGAAAGCGGGCTAAAATGCTGCAAAATGGCTAAAAATAGCTGATTATTCTACTTTTGGATATATATCAGAGGCGCTGATCATGCTCTTGACATATAGTTGCAATTGATACTATCAGGATGATTGTGCAAGTATCTATGTGCAATAGTTTCATTTTAAACCAACGAGACATGATGATGGCGACTGCGAATAACACGATGGACAAGGAAGACTTCCAGCTTGGGTCGTTCTTTCCCTATAAGGTCCGTGTTTTTGGCACTGCCGTTAGTACTGCTGTCTCAAGTGTTTACCGGGAACGGTACGGCCTCAGCGTCTCTGAGTGGCGCACCATGGCAATTCTGGGTCGCAATCAGGCGCTGTCCGCTTCTGAGATTGTCGAACGCTCCAGTATGGACAAGGTGAATGTCAGCCGCGCTGTGCAGGCCCTTCGCAAAAAAGAGTTCCTGCGCCGCGATATTGACGGAGAGGACCGCCGTAAATCCGTCCTGCGCCTGACCGAAAAAGGCCTTGCCGTATTCAACGATGTCATTCCGTTGGTCCGGGATGTGGAAGCAGCACTGACTGGGAACCTTTCCGCTGAAGAACAGGCCGTTCTGCTGTCTTTGATGGAAAAGGTTCAGAAAAATGCAGAGGGACTTATTGGGGAAATGAGTGCCGAGGCTGCCGACGGGACCTAAAGCGTATTTCCCAAAAGTCGGGAACCGACTCTCGGGGAACGATACGCGTAAGATCATGAATTGAGCTCTGGGAGGGGGCGCCAATACGATGAGCAACATAAAATTATATGATTACTGGCGTTCTTCCGCGAGCTACCGGGTCCGCATCGCACTGAACCTGAAAGGGCTCTCCTACGATATGGTCACGGTCAATCTGCTCAAAGGCGAGCAAAAGGCCGATGAAAACCTGAGCCGCAATCCGCAAGGCTTTGTGCCGTCGCTGGATCTGGACGGCGATATGCTGACCCAGTCGCTCGCCATCATCGAATATCTGGATGAGCTGCACCCATCCCCTGCCCTGTTGCCATCCACCGCTCGCGAACGGGCCCGCGTCCGTGCGCTGTCTCATGCAATCGCTATGGATATTCACCCGGTTTGTAATCTGGGTGTGGTTCAGCGCATCGTGGAGCTGGCTGGCGGAGACGATCAGGTTAAAATTGACTGGATGCGTGAGTTCATCGCCAAAGGCCTCGATGCATTTGAGCAGATGCTGGCAGATGGGCAAAGCGGTAAGTTCTGTCATGGGGATCAGGTGGGACTGGCTGATATCTGCCTTGTGCCGCAAGTTTACAATGCGGATCGCTGGGGCGTGGACCGCTCTCACCTCACGCGCATCAGTGCTATTTTTGAGCAAACAGAGCAGATTGAAGCCTTTCAAAAGGCTGCACCAAAACAGGTTGCGTGAGGGAAAATATCCCTCAGTTCAATGAATGAGCTTCATTTTTAACGCGGTGTTGGAAAAATATTCCTGCGCCGCGTTTTCGCGTTTGAAGAGCATCATTCCAGAATACATCAATAGTTTGGCTCCGAGATTGTTAGAATACCTCTAAGCTTCCTAGGAGGAATGGGCGCAAGTTTCTCTCAGTGGAACTGCAATTTTAGCAATATTTCACTTCTAAACTATCTCCCCGCATAGATTTGTTGTCATGAAAATTCTTCTTTACTGAGTTTTGCCTCTTGCCAACAGAGATATATCAGAGATAATACTGATATATCACCGGTGACTAATGGAATTTTTGGGAGAGGCCACCACCTGCACGCCACCATGCATCATAAAATAATAAGCAGGTCCGGCGTGTATCAATTGAGGGGACTATCATGAAGACTTTGTTGATTGCCGCGCTTGCAGGCGTGTCGATGCTCGCCATCAATTCGGCTCAGGCCGTGGAACGTGGTGGCACGCTCACCTTCGCCCGCTATGATGATTCCAATCTGGTTGATCCAGTCTATGCAGACCGGAACCCGGATATCTGGATGGTCACAAACCTCTATGATACCCTGCTCCGCACCAAGGCAGATGGCAAAACCATCGTTCCAGGCCTTGCATCCGGTTATGAGGTTTCCGCAGATGGTAAAACCATCTCCATCACCCTGCGCGACGGCATCAAGTTTTCCGATGGTTCCGCGATTACTGCGGCAGACGTGAAATTCTCTTTGGAACGCGCCACAAATCCTGACTTCGGCCCATGGTCCGGCCTTTTGGGCTCTGTTGAAAGCATCACCGAGACCAAGAATGGTGTCACGCTTTCCATGAAGAACCCTGACCCGACCATCATCTCAATTCTGGCGACCTTCAACACCGCGATCGTGTCCAAGGCCGCGTTTGAGGCTGCGCCAGGGGCAAACGATCAGGAAAAAGCAACTGCTCTTTTCGCTCCGGCTACGCCTGTTTCCGGCCCGTTTACGCTGAAAGACCGTAGCCGCGGCAGCACCATGACATTTTCCGCCAACCCGCATTACTGGCGTCAGGGCGAAGACGGTAAACCACTGCCGTATCTGGATGAGGTCAGCTTCGTCGTGATTCCTGATGATGCAACCCGTATCCTGAAACTGCAGGCTGGTGAAGTGAACGGTGCTGAGTTCGTGCCATTCTCTCGTGTGGCTGAGCTGAAGGCAGACCCTGCGATCAACATGGAGCTGTACCCATCCACCCGCATCATCTACAGCCCGATCAATTCTCGCGAAACCCGTGCAGATGGCTCTCCAAACCCGATGGCAACCAAAGAGGCGCGTCAGGCGCTGAACTATGCCATCAACAAAGACGCATTAGTTCAGTTGATCACGCATGGCACTGGCAAGTCCATGACATCCCCGTTAATGGCATCGACAACCCAGCTGGCACATGATGGCGGTCCGCTTTACCCATATGACGTTGCCAAGGCGAAAGAACTTGCTGCTGCATCAGGTCTTGAAGGAGCTGAAATCACGCTGACCACACTTGCAGGTTCTTCTGATGATGCAACTCTGTTTGCAGCCATCCAGCAGATGTGGGGCGCCATTGGCGTCAACGTGAAAGTGGAGCAGGTTGATAACCCGACCCGCGGCGCGAAGAACCGCTCCGGCGAGTTCGACATTCACACCTATGGCTGGGTGAATGATGTGAATGATCCGGCACAGGTTGCAGGTTGGCTGGGTTATTACCCAACCCGTAAAGCTGTCGGGACTGGCTGGAACAACGCGGAGTTCAACTCCCTGTTTGAGGCCTCCAATACCGAGATTGACCCGGAAAACGCAGTGAGCAGTACAAGCGCATGCAGGAAATCTATGCAGATGCGGCTCCGCTTCTGTTCCTCTATGAAACGCCATTTGCTGTTGCTCTGTCTGCCAACGTGAACGGTTATCTCCAGACACCGTTGGGGAACAATGAGTTCTCCTCGGCGTGGATTGCAAAATAACTCCTCCTCTGAGTGCATCCGGTCTGCATCAACAGGCAAGCCGGGTGTGAAGTAAACGGAGCGGGTGGTCTGATCAGAAAACGGCAGGACCAGACCGTCTGCCCTATGCAATCCGGAAAGCCGAAGCGTCAATCCCATTATCTGTCGCTTCGGCTCTCAATGCTCACGCCCTATTAGGACTCAGGAATGTCGTCACTTTCCTATCTGGTGTCACGGTTGCTGCAGATCATTCCGACCTTTCTTCTTGTGATGGTCGTTATCTTTCTGCTGGTACGTATGCTGCCAGGGGATCCGGCCATCGCCATGGCCGATGCCAAAGCCACCGAAGCTCAGCTGGAACTCATCCGCCAAAAACTCGGGTTAAATGAACCTCTGGTCATGCAGTTCTTCTATTTTGTAAAGAACACTTTGAGTGGAGATATGGGCACATCCATTCTTCTCAAAGCGCCTGTACTGGAAGTTATTATTGAACGTATTCCAGTCACGGCGTTCCTCACCCTCTATGCCGTTTGCCTTTCCATTCTCATTGCCGGCCCGCTGGCCTTTGTTGCCGCGCTGAATAAAAATGGTGGTCTAGATATTGCCATTCGCAGCGGCTTTCAGGTGGGGCTTTCAACCCCGGTGTTTTACATTGGTCTGCTGCTGCTCACCTTCCTTGCAGCGTCGCTGCGGCTGTTTCCGGTTGGTGGTTACGGCACCACGTTTTTGCAACACCTGCACCACTTGATGCTGCCCGCCCTGACGGTCGCGCTCTACACCTCCGCAATCATCATGCGGAATTTGCGATCTGCCGTGATTGAGGTGCTGGATGCCGACTATGTGCAGTTCGCCCGCTCCAAGGGGTTGTCGCGCAGTGTCATTCTGGGCCGCCATGTTCTGCGCAACGCAATGATTTCCACTGTCACACTGCTTGGCCTTTCCATTGGCAACCTGATGAGTGGGACGCTGGTGACGGAGACGGTATTCGCGGTTCCCGGTCTTGGCCGGTTGATGCTGGAGGCGATCTTTGCCCGTGATTACCCGCTGATACAGGGCCTCACCCTCACCTTCGCTGTTATGGTTTCTCTCGTGTTTCTGTTCACCGACATGGTGCAGGCATGGCTTGATCCGAGGTTACGCCTGTCATGACCCAGCTCGATACTCTTCAAGCCACCACACCGCAGAAGAAAAAGCTCCACCCACGGGTCAAAGCTCTGCTCCGCCCAGGGTTCTTGCTGGGCTTCTTCATCCTGTCCTCTTCCATCCTGCTTGCCGTATTCCCATGGGCGTTTGCACCGTATGATCCCAACGCCTTTGACTTCAATGCGATCCAGAAGTCACCAAGCTGGGCGCATCCGTTTGGCACGGACAATTTGGGGCGTGACACGCTTTCCCGCGTGATCTGGGCGTATCAGGTTGATATGCAAATCGCGTTTTTTGCCACCTTCTTTGCCATGGTGATTGGCGTTGTGGTTGGCTCGCTGGTTGCTTATCACGGCGGCATTGCAGATGTGCTCTTTGGCCGCTTGGTGGATGTCACCATCACCTTCCCGTTTCTGGTGCTGGTCATTGCAGTTGTTGCAGTTTTAGGACCGGGGCTGACCAACATGTATGTGGCGGTGACGCTGGTGCAGTGGGTCTATTATGCCCGCCTCACCCGTGCAGAAATCATGACGCAGATGACCAGCGATTATGCCTCTGCCGGACGGGTGATGGGATACTCCTCCACTCGCATCATCTTCCGCCATTTGTTGCCCAACGCCACAACACCGCTGATCACCTATTGGATGACCGACATGGCGCTCGCCATCCTGCTTGGGTCTTCTCTTGGTTATCTCGGCCTTGGCGCACAGCCACCGCAGGCAGAATGGGGCGTGCTGATCGCAGAAGGGCGTAACTTCATCACCACCGCCTGGTGGATGAGCCTGATGCCGGGCATTGCGATTGTTGTGACTGGGCTTGGTTTCTCTCTTGTTGGAGACAGCCTTGCCGATGTTCTCAGACCAAGGGGGGCATCATAATGACCAACCAAAATGAGAGCCTGCTGCAGGTTCGAGACCTCACAACCACGTTTCACAGCAAGGGCCGCGCGTTGCGCGCTGTTGATGGCATCTCCTTTGACGTGCGCGCTGGCGAAGTGCTTGGTCTGGTGGGCGAAAGTGGCTCCGGTAAATCCATCAGTCTGCGTTCCATCATCGGCCTTGCACGGGATTACGGCACAGTAGAAGGCAATGTTTACTGGAAGGGAGAGGATCTGCTCACCCGCACAGACAAGCAATTACAGTCTGTTCGTGGAAGTCAGATTTCCATGATCTTTCAGGAGCCAATGACCTCGCTCAACCCGCTGCTCACCGTGGGCTTGCAGATTGAGGAGAACCTGAAAGCCCACACGGATCTGGATCGCCGTGCCCGCAAGGCCCGCGCCATCGAGCTGCTGGACACTGTTGGTATTCCCAGCGCCTCGTCCCGCCTCAAGGATTTCCCGCACCAGTTCTCCGGCGGCATGCGCCAACGGGTGATGATCGCTATTGCACTGGCGTCCAATCCGGAACTGTTGCTGGCGGATGAACCGACCACAGCGCTGGACGTGACCATTCAGGATCAGATCCTGCAACTGCTGCTCTCACTGGCCAAGGACCTCAACATGGCGATTGTGCTGGTTACCCACGATCTGGGCGTGGTCGCGCAAACCTGTGATCGCGTGGCGGTGATGTACGCTGGTCGCTTGGTAGAAACCGGTTCTGTTCGCGATGTGTTAAAACGACCTCAGCACCCTTACACGCTCGGCCTTTTGAAGTCGGTACCGGAAAACATTCCACCCCGCACACCACTGTACTCTGTTCCCGGCACACCACCGGCGCTGGATGCCCTGCCGAAAGGATGCGCCTTCGCGCCGCGCTGCCACAAAGTGGAGGATGTGTGTCTTGGTAGTAAACCACCACTCTCCCAGTTGGGAGATGGAATTTCATCTGCTTGCCATTTCACAGCAGATATTCGTGAGGAGGTGCTGGCATGACCTATGAAGCTCCGGTTTTGGAAGTTGAGGGCCTGCATTTACACTTTCCGCTCAAAAGAACCCTCTTCGACGCAATTCAACGCAAGGAAAAACGCATTGTTAAAGCACTCAATGGGGTAAGCCTTGAGGTGAAACGGGGTGAAACCCTTGGAATTGTTGGCGAATCCGGCTGCGGAAAGTCCACTTTAGCCCGTTGTCTGGCCCGTCTTTATGAGGCGGACAAAGGCACCATCCGCTATGACGGACAAGAGGTTGCCGCCAAAGATGCCGGTGCATTGCGGGAGTATAACCGCAAGGTCCAGATGATGTTTCAGGACCCTTACTCCTCCCTCAATCCCCGCATGACAGTCCGGCAAGTACTCACGGAAGCTCTGCGTGTTCATAATATGCGACCTCCTGAGCAGATTAGTGATCGCATTGCCGAGCTGCTTGATCTGGTGCGCCTGCCGCAAGATGCTGCGGATAAGTTGCCTCATGAGTTTTCTGGTGGGCAACGCCAACGCATTGCTATTGCACGGGCTTTGTCGGTTGAGCCGGAGGTGCTGGTTGCCGATGAGTTGGTGTCGGCGCTGGATGTTTCGGTGCAGGCACAGGTGGTGAACTTGCTGCTGGAATTGCAGGACAAACTGGATCTGACCATCCTGTTCGTGGCGCATGACCTCAGACTTGTCCGCCACGTCTCCCACAGGGTCGCAGTGATTTATTTGGGCACAATTGTTGAGATCGGCGATTCAGAACAGCTCTTCAACGCCCCAAAACACCCCTACTCCAAGGCTCTTCTGGCAGCAGCACCTTCTCTTGATCCGGACAAACGCCATACTCGCCCGTCAATTTCTGGCGAACTGCCCAGCCCGCTCAACGTGCCAAAGGGCTGCGCATTCCATGCAAGATGTCCCCATGCATCAGGGCGATGCCAAAATGAAACTCCCCGATTGAGGGCATTAGACGAGCTCGGTAATGTGGCTTGTCATCATGCCGAAGCTCTTTTATCAGCATAAAACCCCATCACACGATCGAGCAAAAAATGTTGGAAAATCAGAAATTTGAAAGAACCACAGATCGCTTGAAACTCATACGAGACGAGCTGAAGCGCAACGGACTGGATGCAGTTATCATCCCGCGTTTTGATGAGCATCAGGGGGAATATTGCGCCCCGCATGATGAGCGTCTGGCATGGGCAACCGGCTTCACAGGATCCGCTGGTCTGGCAATTGTCACGTTAGATCAAGCAGTTATGTTTGTTGATGGCCGTTACACTGTTCAGGTGCGCAACCAATGCAGCAGTGAGTTCTTCTCCTACCAGCATATCTTTGATGAACCACTGGAAAACTGGATTTCTGCCAATATGAAGGCAGGCCAGCAAATCGGCGTCGATCCGATGCTTATCCCCTCCGCATGGTGGGATCGCTTCGCTGGTGGAGCAGACGAAGCAGGCGCTACCCTGATCGCTACTCCTGGCAACATCATCGATGCAGTCTGGTCTGATCAACCAGACAAACCACTCTCACCCATCACACCGTACTCCCTTGAAAAGGCTGGGAAAACAAGTCTGGAGAAACGCGCTGAGATTGCAGCGCAAATGAAGCACAAAGGCGCAAAGGTGCTGGTTGAAACCCAACCCGACAATATCGCCTGGCTTCTCAATGTCCGCGGTGATGACGTCGAGTTCAACCCCATCCCACACTCCTTCCTGCTCCTGAAAGATGACGGCTCCGCCAGCTGGTTCGTAGATTCGCGCAAACTTTCCAATAGCTTGGATGAGTATGAGCTTGAAAATGTAGAGACCGCAGACCCTATGAACTTCATCGGTTCACTGGAAAAAATGACCGGGGAAAGAACGCAGGTTCTGATCGACCCGATGTTCTCCCCCGTCGCAACCCGTCTTGCTGTTCAGGCTGCTGGTGGCGTTCCAGTCATGGAACAAGGTGCAATCACGCTCACCAAATCTAAGAAGAACGGGAGTGAAATCAAAGGGTTACGCGACTGTCATGTGCGTGACGGCATTGCATGGACCGAGTTTTCTGCTTGGTTAAAACGGGAAGTTCCGCAAAGAGCCAAGGTAGATGATCCGGTGCACGAGCTGGAAGCGGAAGAACGCATTCTGACCGAGCGTAAACGTCAGAAAGACTTTGTTTATCCGAGCTTTAGAAGCATTTCAGCTGCAGCCGGCAACGCCGCAATGTGCCACTACGCTGCTACAGAAGCGTCGAATACTGCGATCCTGCCCGAGCACACATATCTGCTGGATTCTGGTGGTCAGTACCAGGACGGTACAACGGACGCCACGCGTACCTTTGCTTTTTCGGAAACATCTGAAGAGTTTAAAGCCGCCTACACCGCTGTTTTCAAAGGCTTTGTAGCGTTGGCTTCGCTGCGTTTCCCGATAGGCACACAAGGCCATCACATCGACGGGTTTGCCCGCAGGCCGCTTTGGGATCTGGGACTCGATTATGACCACGGCACCGGCCACGGTATCGGGCACTTCCTCTCTGTTCATGAACAACCACAACGCATCGGGAAGCCATACAATCCGGTGGACCTTGTTGCTGGTATGGTGATGTCCATTGAACCGGGATATTACGTTGCAGATCAATACGGTATCCGGATTGAGAACCTTTTCGAGATCGTAGAGGAAGATGATGGTTTCCTCGCTTTCAAGAACCTTTCCTACATCCCGATTGAACCGCAGATGCTCAACATGGTTGATCTGACCCGCGCAGAAATCAAATGGCTTGGTGATTACAACGCTGATCTGAAACGGGTTCTTGGGCCGGAGCTGAGCCCTGATGCCTATGACTACCTGATAAGTTGCTGTGATTTGCCGGAGTAATCACAGTTGATGCGATAAGAAAAAACCCCGCAAAGCCAGAAGCTCTGCGGGGTTAATTATTTGTAGATCAACGAGAAATCAGGCCGATACCTGCTCTCCAATCGCCTCAATGAGCAGAGCTTTTGCAGCTTCCAGCGTAAACTCGACCGGGTTGCCGCCGGCACTTGGATCCTTCACCGCTTCTTCTGCAAGCACGTCAATCTTGTCAGTGCCTACACCAAGTTCGGCCAGAGTATTCGGAACACCCATGTCTGAGCGCATCTTCATCACGAAAGCGAAGAAACCGTCGAAACCACCGGGAATATCAAGGTAAGCAGCGAGCTTCTCAATACGCTCTTCAATCGCACCGCGGTTGAACTTCAGCACAGTTGGCATGATCACAGCATTGGTCAGACCGTGATGGGTGTTGTAAACCGCGCCTACCGGATGTGCCAGCGCGTGAATACCACCAAGGCCCTTCTGGAAGGCCACTGCACCCATGGCCGCCGCACTCATCATGTGGCCGCGAGCTTCGATATCATTTGGATTTTCAAAGACTTTCGGCAGGTTCTCCTTAACAAGACGCATGCCTTCCAGCGCGATGCCCTGAGACATCGGGTGGTAGTGCGGAGAGCTGTAGGCTTCGAGACAGTGCACGAATGCATCGATGCCGGTACCAACTGTGATCATCGTCGGCATGCCAACAGTCAGCTCAGGATCACAGATCACAACGCTTGGAAGTATCTTCGGATGGAAGATGATCTTCTTTACGTGGCTCTCAGAGTTGGTGATAACGCTTGCACGGCCAACTTCAGATCCGGTACCTGCTGTGGTTGGAACTGCGATATTCGGATAAATCGCATCCGCATCAGCCCGTGTCCACCAATCGCCGATATCTTCAAAGTCCCAGACTGGACGGGTTTGACCTGCCATGAACGCAATCAGCTTGCCAAGGTCGAGGCCTGAGCCTCCACCAAAAGCGATAACACCGTCATGACCACCTGCGTTGAAAGCAGCAACACCTGCTTCCAGATTGATCTCGGTTGGGTTCGGATCAACCTCAAAGAACATGGCGCGGCCAAGACCAGCCTCTTCCATCACATCCAAAGTGCTGGCAGTGACAGGTAGATTTGCAAGGCCTTTGTCAGTGACAAGCAGCGGCTTTTTTATACCAGCAGCAGCACAAGCATCGGCCAGTTCCTTAATGCGCCCGGCACCAAAGCGGATGGCGGTCGGATAGCTCCAGTTTGCTGTCAGAGTCATTTTTCTTATGCCTTTTTAAGGTGATACGATTTTGGACGGGTCAGGTTCTGGTAGCCGATCTCAGACAGAGCGCCGCCGCGGCCCGTGTCTTTGCAGCCTGTCCAGCACAAGGCCGGGTCCAGATAGTCAGCGCGGTTCATGAACACGGTACCGGTCTCGATCTGAGCACCGAGCTTTGCCGCTCGTGCAGGATCCTGTGTCCACAGCGATGCCGTCAGGCCGTAGTGGCTGTCGTTCATCAGGCGGATTGCTTCTTCGTCGCTCTCCACTTTCATGATGCCGACCACAGGACCGAAGCTCTCTTCGCGCATAACTTCCATATCGTGGTTTACATCCACGAGGATTTGAGGTGCGAGGTAAGCGCCACCATCATCTTCCGGGAAGAGGTGCGCGTCGATCATAGGCTTTGCGCCCTGCTCAACAGCATCTGCCACCTGTTTGCGTACCAGATCTGCAAAACGAACGTTCGCCATTGGGCCGATCGTGGTTTTCTCATCCAGCGGGTTGCCGAGCTTATAGCCGGAAACGATCTCTACAGCCTTCTTCACAAAGGCATCGTACTTGGAAGAATGCACGTAGATGCGCTCTATTCCACAGCAGCACTGGCCGGAGTTGAACATAGCACCGTCAATGAGTGTTTCGGCAGCAGCCTCAACATCCGCATCATCCATCACGTAGCCCGGATCTTTGCCACCCAGCTCAAGTCCAAGACCTGTGAAGGTACCAGCTGCAGCGATCTCCATCGCACGACCGCCACCAACAGAGCCTGTAAAGTTGACGAAGCCGAAATTGCGGCCTGCGATCAGGTGGGAGGTGGTGTCATGATCCAGGAAGAGGTTCTGGAATACCTCTGCCGGAACACCTGCCTCTGCAAAGGCACTCGCCATACGCTCACCAACCAGAAGCGTCTGGGTGGCATGCTTCAGGATCACCGCGTTGCCAGCAATCAGGGCCGGAGCAACGGTGTTGATCGCAGTCATGTATGGATAGTTCCATGGTGCGATCACGAGGATGACGCCGTGCGGTTCCTTCTCGATGCGGCGTTCAAAGTTGTCGCTCTCTTCGGCAATGATCGGTTTCAGGCTTTCTTCCGCGATCTTTGCCATGTGAGAAGCGCGCTCGTTAAAGCCGCCGAACTCGCCACCGTAACGGACCGGACGACCCATCATTTTTGCAAGTTCCGGAACGATTTCGTCGTTCTGTTCACCAATCTTTGCGACACCAGCCATAACCAGTTTGATGCGCTCTTCGAGTGGACGCGCTGCCCACTCTTTCTGCGCAGTCTTGGCACTGGCAATGACGGCTTCTGCTTCTTTCTGGCTTGCCACCGGACGTTCTGCAAATACAGAACCATCAACCGGCGAAATACATTTTAGTGTTTTTGTCATGGTCAACTCATCATTCACAGCGTGGGCTGGTTTTATCAGGCCCGTTCAAACCCGCGCGCAACTTCCCAGTCGGTTACACGGCGGTCATATTCATCCTGCTCGATCTTGGCGGCATGTGCGTAGTGATCAATCACATCGCCCCCAAACGCAGCACGAAGCATCTCGGAAGATTTCATCTCGGTAGCAGCATCGCGCAAGGTTGTCGGAATTTCGCGAGCGCCTTCGCCTCCGTAAGCATCGCCTCTGAACTCTGGCTCCAGCTCAAGTTCGTTTTCGATGCCATCAATGCCGGCAGCCAGCAGCGCCGCCATTGCCAGATATGGGTTCAGGTCTGCGCCGCCAACACGGCATTCAACACGCACAGCCTTGGTGCCATCGCCACATACGCGATAGCCAGCGGTACGGTTGTCCATACTCCAGATTGCTTTGGTCGGCGCAAAGGTGCCAGCCGCAAAGCGCTTGTAGGAGTTGATGTTTGGCGCAAGGAAATAGGTGATCGAACTTGCGTGCTTCAGCAAACCAGCGAGGTAATGGCGCATCATCTTGGACATGCCGTACTCGCCGGATGGATCGTAAAACAGAGATTCACCATCCTTGCCCCAGAGAGACTGGTGCACGTGGGAGGAACTGCCGGAAGCATCATAATGCCACTTGGCCATAAAGCTGATGCTCTGGCCGTTCTGCCATGCGATCTCTTTACAGCCGTTTTTGATGATGGAATGGCGGTCTGCCATGTTCAGTGCATCAGAATAACGGACGTTGATCTCTTCCTGACCCGCATCGGCTTCACCTTTGGAGCACTCGACCGGAATGTCGGCGCCGTTAAGGCCGTTGCGAATGGCACGCATCACGTTCTCTTCCTTGGTGGTCTGGAAGATGTGATAGTCCTCATTGTAGGCGGAGACTGGCGAAATATTGCGGTAACCCTTGGCGTGGGCTTCTTCAAAACTCTCTTTGAACAGGAAGAACTCCAGCTCGGTTGCCATGTTAGCGGTCATGCCCATGCCTTCGAGGCGGTCGACCTGGCTTTTCAATATGGCACGCGGAGAATGTGGAACTTCTTTATGAGTGTGGTGGTCCAGCACATCACACAGTACCAGTGCGGTGCCTTCCAGCCATGGAATAACGCGCAAGGTGGCAAGGTCCGGCTTCATGACGTAGTCGCCATAACCCGCTTCCCAGCTTGTTGCTTTGTAGCCATCCGGAGTGGCCATCTCCATATCGGTTGCAAGCAGGTAGTTACAGCTGTGGGTCTCTTCCCAGGCGCTGTTCACGAAGAACTCACCCTGAAAGCGTTTGCCCATCAAGCGGCCCTGCATGTCCACTTGTGCGGCAATAACGGTGTCTATCTCACCGGTGTCGACCAGCTCGCGTAACTCGTCGAGGGTCAGTTTTCCGGTTCTACGTGTCTTTTTGGTTTCTTCTCGCAACATACCTGTTCCCCGAGGACCCTGTTAAAGCGGCGGATGCCTGTGCCTCTCCTGCATGGCATCACCGACAGTGCTTCGTTACTGTGTGGTGTAGCCAGCCCGAAAACCGGGCTGACCAATCTTGGAAAAACAGCTTAGCCGTAGCGATAAGGACGACCAGCTTTTGCCATTGCTGCGTTGTATTCCTTCAGGATTTTAACAACGCGGGCGTTACGCTCGGACTTGGCTGCAATCTCGTCCCAGAACTTGAGAGCTTCGTCTTCAACAGTTGCCCACTCTTCATCAGGAATGGAGGTCAGCTCCATCTTCTCGCCCTGTGTACGCAGCTTGGCTTCGCCTGCCCAGTACCAGTGCTGGCGGTAGTAGTGCGAACTATCCATGCACAGGTTAAAGAGGGTCTTCAGGTGATCTGGCAGTTCATTCCAGCGCTCTTCGTTGGCAAAGTAAGAGCCAGCCCATGCACCGGAGATGTTGTTGGTGAGGAAGTAGTTGGTCACGTCAGCCCAACCTACAGTGTAATCCTCAGTGATACCGGACCACGCAATACCGTCCAGTTCGCCAGTCTGCATTGCAACTTCAATGTCTTCCCATGGCAGGGTGACCGGAACAACGCCGAAGCGTGTCAGGAATTTACCAGCGGTTGGGAAGGTGAAGACGCGCTTGCCTTTCAGGTCAGCAAGGCTGCGGATCGGGTCTTTTGTCGCAAAGTGACAAGGGTCCCATGCACCAGCGGAAAGCCACTTAACGCCTTCTACTTCGTCATAAGCTTCTTCCCAGATCTCTTTCAGACCCCAGTGGTTAAACAGGGCTGGAACATCAAGGCTGTAACGGGAAGCGAATGGGAAATAGCCACCGAAAACAGATACATCTACTGGTGCTGCAATGGAGTCATCATCAGACTGCACAGCATCAATGGTGCCGCGCTGCATGGCACGGAAAAGTTCACCAGTTGGTACCAGCTGGTCTGCGTAGTACAGCTCGATCTCCATTTCACCATTTGCTGCCTTGTTGAAGGCGTCAATGGATGGCTTGATCACGTGCTGAGCAAGTGCTGCACCAGCATATGTCTGAAGGCGCCATTTGATAGGACGACCTGCAGCATGAACAGCCGGAGCTGCAAGGGTAGATGCACCAGCAGCGGCGACGGTTGTTAAACCAGCTTTCTTAAGAAAATCACGTCTATTCGTCATACTCAATTCCCCTTGGAATATGAATTTCTGGATCCCTCAGAACCGGTGGACTTTTTATAGCGAGGGGTGTGATTTTTATCTGTCTCCATCCGGAATTCGCTAATTACTTCAATGGGTACGTTTATGATGCCTTGTCATGTCACCTCGCGTAGTAAAGGTTGGGCAGCCAAAGCGCGATTTGCGGGAAGATCGTGACCAGAGCCAATCCAAACACCATGATTGCCACGAATGGAATGATGGATTTGTAGATGTCTGTCAGCGAGATCTCCGGCGGCGCCATGGCACGCATCAGGAACAGGTTGTAGCCAAAGGGCGGTGTCATGTAGGCGATCTGACAGGTGATGGTGTACAGCACGCCGTACCAGACCAGATCAAACCCAAGCACTTTGACCAATGGCACGTAAAGCGGAGCCACAATCACCAGCATCGCAGTGTCATCCAGGAACATGCCCATCACGATGTAGGAAAGCTGCATCAGCAGAAGGATTTCCCATGGGCCAAGACCGAGGTCACCCACGAAGAAGCCTTCAATCGCACGCACAGCGCCCAATCCGTCAAACACAGCACCAAACGCAAGAGCTGCAAGAATGATCCACATGAACATACAGCTGATCTGAAGCGTCTTTTCAGTGGTGATGTGCAGCAAGCGGAAGGTGAGGCGTCGTTTGAATGCAGCGGCCAGTGTCGCAGCTGTTGCACCAACAGCGGAACTTTCCACGAGGCTGGTCACACCCATCAGGAACAGGCCTGTCATCGCAAAGAAGATGAACAGCGGGATCACACCAGCTTGTAACAGGCGGATTTTTTCGGACCACGTGATCTCTTTGCGCTCTTCTTCAGAAAGGGTTGGACCCAGTTCCGGCTGAAGGCGGCAACGCACCACGATGTAAAGAATGAACAGCCCTGCCAGCAGCAAACCTGGAATAGCACCTGCGAGCCAAAGCTTGCCTACCGGTTGGCGGGCAATCATGCCGTAAAGAACCAGAACAACGCTTGGCGGTACGAGAATGCCCAGTGAGGAACCAGCCTGAATAACGCCGGTCACCATAACCTTGTCGTAACCACGACGCAGCAACTCAGGTAGTGCGATGGTTGCGCCGATGGCCATACCGGCCACAGACAGACCGTTCATGGCTGAAATCATCACCATGAGGCCGACTGTGCCGATGGCCAATCCACCATGAAGGCCACCTGTCCAGACATGGAACATCTTATAAAGATCTTCGGCAATGCCTGATTCAGAGAGCATATAGCCCATGAAAATGAACAGTGGCAGCGTGAGGAGCGGGTACCACTTCATCAGCTTCATGCTGGCGGAGAAGGCGATTTCGGAGCCACCATCACCCCACAAAAGAAGGGCAGCGATAACAGCAACGGAACCAATTGCAGCAAAAACACGTTGCCCGGTCAGGAGCATCAGCATCATGCTGGAGAACATCAAAATTGCGATCAGTTCATAACTCATGGCGCTGGCCTCCCGAGGGCTGCGGCCAAGTCTTTAAAGAACGTCGCGATTGCCTGAAGCAGCATCAAGAATATTCCAAAACACATAATGGCTTTGATCGGCGCCATAGGTGGTGCCCAAGCCGAGTAGCTTTCCTCACCGTATTTGACTGCGTATTCCAATGAGGAAAGACCGCCGTAAAGGAGGAAGATGAGGTACAAAATCAGAAGCAGGATGGTCATGACATCCATGGTGGCTTTACGCCGTGGAGACCAGCTTCCATAAAACAAGTCCATGCGCACGTGAGACTGTGTCTGCATGGAATAGGCGCCACCCAGAAGGTAATAGGCTGCCATGGTGAACTGGGCCGTTTCCAGCGTCCAGAGCGGCGGTGCGAAAAAGGTCTTCGCGATTGAGGAATACAACAGCACCCCCAGCATCACGAAAATGAGGTACATGGCAAAACGGCAAACATATTTGTTGATCCAGTCCACGTACCTGACGAAAACAACTATTCCCCTTGGCATTAATCTGCTGCCCTTGCTTTTGTTGTTGCTCCCTGCCCGCTCACAGTTGTTTCAGCGCTAAACTGTGGCAGGACTCGCAGAATTGCCTCTCCTAACAAGTCTACAATTTTCTTCTGGTCTGCTCGCTCTGCGATTAAGTCGTTGCGCACTTCAATCATAACGTTTAGCAGACCGCGGGATTGTGCCTGATCAACGAGGGTATGCGTAACCCCGTCTTCCGGCCCATATGGTTCGTTTCTTTGGATGTCGTAGAGATCTGACGGGCACAGTGCTTCCAGCAGTGCATCGGCAAAGCGGGTATCGCTGTCATGCAGCACACCCACCTCAACGGCTCTTTTCTTGCCGTTGTAAACCGGTGTGAACGAGTGGATCGTGACCATCACCGGGAGTTGACCCGCGGTGTGTTTGGCGTCGATCGCCTGTTTTAATTCTGACTGGAAGGGACGATAAAATTTGTTGGCCCGGTCTTGCCGCTGTTCATCATTCAACGAAACATTGCCCGGCACCTCGTAGATCTCGCTTTTTTCCGGCATGGCACTCGGTGCTTCCGGTGGGCGGTTACAATCATAAACGAGGCGCGAAATTCGTTGAGCGACCAAAGGTGCGTTCAGCTTGGCGGAGAGAAGCTTGGCAATCGCCAATGCTCCTGGATCCCAAGCCGCATGGCTGCTTGCAGCTTCTTCACTTAGACCGAGGCCATTTAGGTATGCAGGAATAAACTTGGATGCATGTTCGCAGACCAACACAACTGGAGCCGTTCCTCCTGTATTGATCGTTTCAACAGTGTCGTTGCCAACAGATTCTATCTGGTCAGTTTTGACTTCAGACAAGAACAGTCCCCCCGAATGCATCTTGTTTTTCCTTGTACTTTCAGTCTTTTTATTCGTAAAAGAGTTTCTGAAAGAAACGTTTCCAAGGAGACTAATCTGAAAGGAACGTTTCACAAAGCCTAAAAACTAGGCAAATATACATACATCAGGTAGGTGAGAGACGTGCGAGACCCAAATGAACAGACCGTTGCAGAAAAATTACGCGGACATTTTAATGGGTTAACTCGTGCAGAGCGTCAGCTGGCCGTCTCCTTGCTTGCAAATTATCCAGTCAGCGGATTAGGCAGCGTTTCAGAGCTTGCAAAGTCGGCAAATGTCTCTGGTCCAACGGTGGTCAGAATGGCGCAAAAGATTGGTTTTGCTGGATTTACCGAGTTGCAATCAGCCTTGAAGTTGGAAGTGGAAGAAACAATTTCCAACCCGATTTCCAAACAAGAGCGCTGGACCCGAAATGCACCCGATGCACATATTCTGAACAGGTTTGCTGACGCGGTCATCGACAATCTGAAACAAACCTTACAGCAACTCGATACGCAGGATTTCGATCAGGCTGTGGGTTTGTTGACGGAGCGCGAGCGGGCTGTCCACATTGTTGGTGGTCGTATTACACGTGCTTTATCGGACTATTTCTTTACGCATTTGCAGGTGATCCGTGACGATGTAATTGCCATCGCCTCCAACTCCAACACGTGGCCGCACTATCTCCTGAACATGAAACCGGGTGATGTTGTGGTGGTTCTCGACATCCGTCGATACGAACACGACATTCTGCGCTTTGTCGATCTGGCGCGCGAACGTGGGGCGGTTGTGATCGTTTTTACCGATCAGTGGACGTCACCAGCTGCCGTCAATGCAGAGTATGTTTTCAATGCTCGTATTGAAGCACCGTCGGCCTGGGACAGCAGCGTTGTCATCATGTTTATTCTGGAAGCCATGATTGAAGCCATGACCACCTCCACATGGAAGGTGACCAAGGAGCGGATGAACACGCTGGAGAACCTGTTCGACAAGACCAAGATGTTCAGCAAGTCCAGTTAGTTGGTCTGCTGTCCCGTTGCACGCGCTGGTAAGAGAGCCGGTGCGAAGAATGTCAGGTATTTGAAGCTGACATAGAGAACGACGGCTGTTGCCACATAAAGTTCAATGTGCGCCAAGGCTCTGATCTGCGCGACAAGACTGGCATTCGCACCCAGACTTTCCATCCATGTTACCGTTTTAAAGAGCGCTGTTGCGCCAATTACGAGCGGAAATGTGAAGGCAGAAAAGCCCGGAGAAAACGGCAAGCGGAACAAGCGCAGGAATGAGATATAAATCAGCGCCGTCATAGCCACAGCAATTCCGCCAAGTACGGCGACCATGATTGGAGATGGATTGCTGGTCAGAGTGAGATAACCAGCAAGCGAAAGACTGGCAGGTGCAGCGAGGATCGCGATGGTTGGTTTCGCTGCATCGGGTACTTCGGCGTGAAAAATCAAACGATACAGCATCATTGGTAACATCAGCGCATAGGCGACCAAACCAAACCAGAGCAAGGCATTCGCAAAGCCTTCAAACACACCGCCGGGAAAAGCAACGGCTGCCACGATGATTCCAACTGGTGGCACAAACCAGCTTGGGACCATGTGCTGTAGATTGAAGCCTTTTGCGCGATGATAAATGAACACAGATAAGAACGTGAGATGCAGGGCAATACCCAATAGCCAAAGCATCTGCCCGATTGCGAAATTGTATTGCGCGATTGCGTAGGATACGATCATCAGCGCCATTGCGGTTGTCGGGAGCACACTGCCCACAACTGGATGCCTCAGATCTTCAAAAACTGCGGTGTGTGCAAAAAAGATTTTTCCAAGCAATAGCACGAGCAAAACGCTCGAAATCAATGCGCCCGTGAGTTGCAGCGCCCCTCCAAAATTACCAGCATTTTCCATCGACCAGCCGAGACTTGCTATCCCTAGCGCGAGACCACCGAGAGGGGCCGGAACGTGAGCCAGTTTGTTTCGAAGAGTGTTCATAGGAAATGCCAATAACCTGAGGGTGAGAAGACAAAGTATGCAACTCAAGTTCCTAGCTGATTTGATATGTCCTGAAAATCTGAATATATTGAATAGGTGGTTCAGTAAAATTGAACCTCATACAATACTGTCCCACAGATTGGCCTTGAAAAGAAATGAATGTAACGTTTCGTCAGCTCAAAGTGTTTGTTTCGATTACGCAGGAAGGCTCAATCACAGCTGCGGCAGAAAAACTGTTTCTCACCAAATCAGCTGTTTCCATGGCTCTTGCTGAGCTGGAACGTCAGTTGGGATGGAAGATGTTTGATCGTGCCAACAAGCAACTCATCTTAAACGAGCAAGGCCGCCGTTTACTCCCTCTGGCGGATGAACTGCTGGATAGATCTGAAGCGATCACGCAGCTTTTTGAAGGCGATGATGCAACCAACGGTAACTTGCGGATTGGGTCCAGCTACACAATCGGCAACCATCTCTTGCCGACCTTACTTGGAGATTTTCGCGAAAACACGGGGTATCTGCATCAGTCCATGAGCCTCTCCAATTCCACCAAAACTTGTAGAATGCTGCTGGATTTTGAGTTGGATCTAGGTTTCATTGAGGCAAAGATCAGTGACAAACGTCTCAAGGTTGAGCCGTGGATGACGGACGAAATGGTCGTGGTCTGCGCGCCATCTCAGTGTCCCGCTTCCGATAAGCCGCTTGAGTTAGATGCGCTCGAAGGCAAGAGCTGGGTTTTGAGGGAACCGGGATCTGGCACACGAGAGTATTTTCTGACTGAAGTTGCTGCGAACCTTGAAGAGTGGACAGAAGCGTTCGAGCTCAACAGCACCACGGCTATCGTCAACTCAGTCATCGCAGGGCTCGGTCTGACTGTGCTTTCTCGCCGCTCTGTCAATGCCGCCGTTCAAGATGGTCGCTTATCGATCGTGCCCTTGAAGCACAAGATGATCAGGCAATTTTCGCTGGTCTATAACACGGAGAAATACCAGAGCCCCGTCTTCAAATCCTTTCGGGAGTTCGCCCACAACTGGACTTTGGGTCGGGATTAACGGGCAGCTTGCGCAACATTAGTTTTATGGAAATGCAAATAATCAGCGTTTGAATGTATTTCGACTATCGTACTCACTCCTGTGGTTTAATAGCCATTTTATCTAATAAAACCATTATCTTACAACCTCATATCCAAGACGCACCTAGTTGATCTTGTAGTTGAAACTGACTTAGTCTGAGCATGAAATAAGCGATTTATAGGAAAATGCATATATCTGGCTTGATTGCTGTTTAGATTCTTTCTAGCATTCCCCTTGGTTAGGGGAGGCGCCAGTGTGTATTCAGATACCTTCAACTCAATCCTGCCGATATGAGCTGGATGAATGGAACACACGGCTGACTGAAATCTGTGGTCACTTTGTTACAAACACAGAAGCTGGAAGTGTCATGGGAAATGCCTCCATACTCCAGCTTGGTGATGTTGATTGCGCCCGCGTCACTCACAATGCAAGAGAGATCACCCGTGGACCTGCTGATATCAGCAAGGACGGCGAGGCCTACTATTTTCTGATCCTGCAGCTTCGGGGAGAAGCGGAGCTGGAACAGAATGGACAAACCGCGCTGCTTTCCAAGCCCGGAGACATGACGTTGATCGATTCCGTCAAATCCTCCATTTTCCGGGCTAACCGCACTTTGGGGTCTGACCAGATATCCATGCATATCCCGCGCCATCTGCTGCATCGGCATTTCAATTCTGCTTATGCCTGTGGTCGCAAGGTCTCCGCGTTTTCCGGGGCTGGCCAGCTGATCAACGCCCACCTAAATCTGCTGCTTGAAGCCCAGCCGGGAAGTCAGAAACAACATTTGCTCTCAGGCGCTTTCAATGACGTGGTGAGTGCGACCTTTCTTGAAGAAGACACCAGTGCTTTGCAGGAAGGATATGACAAGCTGCAGTTCCTGTTGTCTCTTATTCACGACAATGCGTTGGAAGAGAGCTTCAATATCGATGAGCTTTCAAAGCTTTCCAGCATGTCGCGCAGTAGCATTTATCGTCTTTTCAGAGAACACGGATTGAGCTGTAACGAGCAGATCGCCAAGGTGCGTGTCGGGCGGTTCAAACGCGAGTTATCGCGCCGTCTGCACTCCCGGCAGGCCTTTAGAATCTCTCAGCTGGCGTTTGAGTTTGGCTTTCGTGATCTGTCGACCTTTAATCGGGCATTTCGGGCACAGGTTGGTATGTCTCCGCGAACCTTTGTGGAGCAGATCAGGCAGAACGAGCCAGCTGTGAACCGATATGCCTAGTAAATTGCACAGGATGCGCAGACACAGCGATCCGGGCTCGCCTAAGCTTTGATTGGACGGATTTAGGGGGAGAAGACACAGGTGGGTTCATCTCCCCTTCCGATGGGAGGGAACCAATGACTTTAAAGATGCTGGGGGGGCTTGTGGCCGCCTCAATGCTCACGTCTGCCGCGTATGCTGCAGACCCTCATCCACTCGATGGCCTGACGGGAGACGAACTCAATGCAGTTCGAGCAACCCTGATTGAAGCCAATGCTGCCAGCGATAAAACCCTTTATCCGCTGATTGAGCTGTTGGAGCCGCACAAGAAAGCAGTCATGAGCAATGCGACAGATGGGAGCCTTGATCGCAGAGCGACTGTTCATTTTCAGGAAGGCGGCAAATTTCACCAAGCGGTGGTGAACATCACCAAAGGTACTGTTGAAAGCAGGTCAGACCTTGAAGGTCAGCCCATGATCATGCTGGCGGACTTTTTGTCGGCTATGGAGATCGCGCTGGGAGATGAGCGCATGGTTGCCGGGCTCGCCAAGCGTGGCCTGACGCCAGATGACGTTTATTGCCTTCCGCTGACTGCCGGTAACTTCTTCACTGACGCAGAAAAAGGCAAACGCCTGATGAAGGTGCCTTGCTATGTGAACCCGACAAGCTCCAACTTCTATGCCAAGCCGGTTGAAGGGCTGGTAGCTGTGGTCGAGCTTTCTGAGCGTAAAGTTCTGGAAGTTATCGATGAAGGCGCTGTCCCTCTTCCAGAAGATGACTGGGGCTACAACGAGGATGAAGTCGCCAAACGTACGGCCTTGAGAGCTAAAACCAATCCGGCACGCCTGCGTCAGGAGGGCGGTCCAAACTTTACCATTGATGGCAGTGAGATCACCTGGGACATCTGGAAGATGCGGTATCGCGTCGACAAGCGTCCAGGTCTTGTTCTGTCGCAAGTCAAAGCCAATGATGGTGCGAACTGGCGTTCAGTGCTCTATCAAGCCTCTCTTTCTGAAGTGTTCGTACCGTATATGGACCCCTCCGCTGGCTGGTATTGGCGGACCTATATGGACAGCGGAGAATACGGGTTTGGCCTCTTCCTGACACCTCTGCGCAAGAATGTGGACTGTCCGGATTACGCAACTTTCCTTCCGGCATTGATCCATGATGATATGGGCCAGCCGCTGGAGATTCCCGACGCGATTTGCATCTTCGAGCGTGACATCGGAAACCCTGCATGGCGCCACTTTGAAGTCTTTGCCCAGTCAGAAACGGAATTTGTGCCTGCTGAAGGGCGGCCAGAAACAGAACTGGTCATTCGGACCGCCTCTGAGGTTGGCAACTACGACTACCTGATCGACTATCGCTTCAAGCAGGATGGCACGATTTACCTGAAGGTTGGCGCATCTGGTCTGGATGCCGTGAAGGGCGTTGCGCCCAAGTCCTTACAGGATCCAACCGCTGCCGAAGACACGAAGTATGGCTCGCTCATTGCACCCTATCTGGTTGCTCCATTCCACGACCACTACTTCAATTTCCGCCTGGACTTTGACGTAGATGGGCCGGACAACACCATGATGGTGCAGGAAATCGTTGGTGGTGAACCTCCGGTCAATGTGCCACGCCGCTCACTCTGGACGGTTAAGAACACACCGGTCAAAAGCGAGATGGAAGGTCGCTTCCGCCTCAGCTCCATGAAGCCGAAAGCCTTTATGGTGATGAACGGAAATGTGGACGGCTACCTTGGCCACAAACCAGCATACATGCTCCACCACGGTAGCGTGTCCTATGCCCCATTTGACTTTGAAAATGATGCCCCATTCGTGCGTAACCGCTACATCGAGTACAGTGTCTGGAACACTGCTTACGATCCAAATGAGCGTTATGCTGGTGGCGCGCTTGCCATGGGATCTGACGGGTCTGATGGTCTGGCAGAATGGGTCAAGCAGGACCGCGAACTCATGAACAAGGATGTGGTCACATGGTTCACTGCTGGCTTCCATCACGTACCACGTTTGGAAGACTGGCCGGTCATGTCAACGGAATGGAAGACCATCCATATTCAGCCGATGAACTTCTTCCCTCGCAACCCGGCTCTCACAATCCGGTTGCCTGACGAGTCCAGCTAAGGCTGAGCCCTTGGTTAGAGTATCTTCCATGATTGTCTTCAAACGGATGATGCTCTAACCGAGGCTTTTGTAAGTATACCCCTCACCGGGCACGGGTTTCACGCGCCCGGCCTTGGGGGGTAAATCTATTGTCACTCCGAGTTTTTCCATGAAGGCCTGCATCCACGTCCAAAGGCCATGCCACTCCACGCCGTAAACGATGTTTCCATCAACCACGACGCCTTCATATCCCAGCTTCTCGTAGGTGTTGCCAGCCATCTGAACCTCTGTCTGGCACACAAAGTTTCCCGTCATGGTCTTGCCTTTCAATAGTCCCGTGGCAAGCAGGATCTGTACCCCTCGGCAAATGGAGGCAATCGGTTTGTTTTCCTTGATGAAATGAGATGTTACATCACGGACAATCGGATACGTGCGTAAGTATTCGCAAGAGCGACCTCCGGGAAGTACAAGGGCGATGTAATCGCCAGGATTCAGATGCTCAAGAGACACGTTGATGTTGATCCGATGCCCTTCCCATTCGGTGACTGTTTGATAGTCCTTATTGATATCGTGAATGGACGAGGCGACCGTTTCGCCCTCCCGTTTTTTAGGACAGGCAACATGAACTTCATAACCGATGGCTTTCAGCAGCATGAACGGAACAATGACTTCATAGTCCTCACCAAAGTCACCGGTAATCAGCAGAATCTTGAGCTTCATAAGGACATCCCTCCAAAACAATTGGTGTGAAAGATGCCATGGTGCGCTGAGCAAACTGTTGGGCGATCAATTCAGTTTTGATCCGTGATTAGTTCAGATTTTGCCGAGTTGCTCGTTGAATGGTGGATGGAAGACAAACTGAATACTGAGGCCTTTACCAGAAGCAGGAGAGGATAAAACGAGTTCGGCTTGGTGCAGATCGGCAATGGCTTTCACCAAAGCAAGCCCTAACCCTGCACCTGGTGTACTCCTGCTCTGCTCC
This sequence comes from Pseudovibrio sp. POLY-S9, assembly GCF_001431305.1. Lineage (NCBI taxonomy): Bacteria > Pseudomonadati > Pseudomonadota > Alphaproteobacteria > Hyphomicrobiales > Stappiaceae > Pseudovibrio > Pseudovibrio sp. POLY-S9. The sequence goes on along the minus strand of NZ_LCWX01000055.1, from coordinate 23,410 downwards.
ATTCGATACATAGGCTCGACAACGCGTGGATAGTACGCCTCGGGTATACCCGGCCCATTGTCCTGCAGACCAATCGTGTTTCCTGAAACGAACAGCGTAACTTTGGCCTCTTTGGGTGTGTGGCGTAAGGCATTTTCAATGAGATTAGCAAGTGCCTGAACAAGAAGCACCTGATCGCCGGATATGCTTCCAGCTTCTTCAATTTCGACGAAAAATGAACGGCCAGTTTCTTCAACCACAGCTTGATAGATCTCAGCAACATTATGGATCAGGTCAGCTAGTTGGATGTGTTGGAACTGTTTTTTTCTCTCGCCAGACTGAACACGCGAAATTCGCAGCAGGGCGTCAAATACCTCAAGCAGATCATCGGTTTTCTTAAGTGCTCCGGCAACGCCTTCTGCATCGCTGACACCTTTTTGGTTTTGCTCCTGTGTCTGTTCCAGTTGCGCTCTGAGACGAGTGAGAGGTGTCTTCAAATCGTGTGCGATATTGACTGACAGGTCGCGAACTTGCTGAAGTGTGGTTGAAAGTCGCTGTGTGGTTTCATCCAGTTTAACGGAAAGAATATCCAGATCGTCTCTGCAGCTTGAAGGTGCAATGCGGGTCGTCAAATCGCCTGCTGCGATCTGATCCAAAGCACGCGTTATTTTGGAGAGCCTCCGCTGTGAGCGCCAGCCAAACCAGAGACCACCGCTCAGCGTAATGAACATCATGACACCACCACTGAACAGGAATGCATAGGGCAATGTATTCAGAAGCTGGTTACGGGCGCGAAGACTGGAACCGATAGCTAACCGGCCTCCCGGAATAGTGCCAATATATACACGCCAACTGGTCTCAGTTTCTGCGTGCTCTTCCGTTTCCTCCTCGTCCTCCTCGTGAAAGTAATAGGGAGCGAGGTTTATAAAGCCTGTCTTTCCATAAACATCTGGGATTGGGTACCCATATATCCTGCCAGTATCTGATTTGAAGCTGACAAATTCATCAAGACTGAAGTGCTCACTCTCAGATTGATAGGATCCCGCAATGGATTGGTAGGAAACACCCTTAGCGAGATCAGCTTTGATCTGATTGAACTTTGTAAGAAGGTCGTTGTCGATGGTTTGGTTGAGGTTGGCGCGAATAGAAACATCAGCCAGAAAGCCTGTTGCAACCAAGACCCCTAAAAACACCAGTGTGAGCGCAAATGCCTGACGCAGCGCGGACATCTGCCAGAGATATTTCAAAGAGCTAGTCATCAAGAATATACCCTGCTCCACGGATTGTTCGAATGAGCTCAATATCAAACGGCTTTTCGATTTTGGCGCGCAGCCGACTGATGTGAGTCTCCACAACACTGCTGGTCGGGTCGAAGTTCATGTCCCAGACCTTCTCCAGCAACATGTTCTTGGTCAGAACACGGCCTTTATTGCGAATGAAGGTTTCAAACAGACGAAATTCTTTGGCATTGAGCGGAACAGGTTGACCAGCCCGCGTACATTGTTGTTTGAGCAAGTTAAGCTGAAATTTTTCGACCTCCAGGCAACTAATCGTTTCAGATGAGTTGGAGCTTGGCCGCCGACCGAGGGCAGACACGCGGGCCAACAACTCAGAAAAAGCAAAGGGCTTGGGCAGATAATCATCTCCGCCAGCATCCAGCCCTTCAACGCGATCTTCGACCGAACCTAGCGCTGTCAGAAAGAGGACGGGAACAGCATTTTTGGTTGAGCGCAATGCTTTCAGAACCGAGAGGCCATCAAGGCCTGGTGTCATTCGATCCAGAACAATGACGTCGTAGTCCCGTGTTGTTGCATTCAGGAATGCATCGTGCCCGTCTTTGACCCAATCGATGACATGGCCGGCTTTGGAAAGACCATCCTCAACCCATGTTCCGATTTCAACGTCGTCTTCAAGCAAAAGAATGCGCATAAGATACTCTGGGCTATAGCTCTGAGATGTGTTTGCACCATCGATTTGGTTCGGTCAAGCAAGCGCACCAACGCTCAGGAACGTTGATGCGCCTTCCTCAGGTAATGTTGGGGACTACCCGCGGGAAGTCTCAGCTGTGAGAGCGGCTGGAGCGCTCGTGTTCACGTTCGCGCTGTACTTTATCATCGTGATCGTCACAGTCATTGTGATCGCGATCATCGTCGTAGCCTCTGTCTCCGTCGTGCACATCATGTTCTTCACGATCGTCATGACGGTCTTTGTCATGGTTTTTGCCGTGTTCTGAGCTCTCATCGTAATCTTTACAGGTCCGTGCTTTTTCGGTTTTGTGTTCTTCCCGAACAGAGCCTGCATCGGCAACAATAAATGGTGTTTTGATCTGGAGATTTTCTTCCAGATTGGAGGAACCTGCGGCAACAACAAAACCGGTTGAAGCAACGGTCAAAAGAATGGAACTCATCAAAATACTAATTGTCTTCATAATGTATCTCCTTGGGGGCGTTATTGCCGGGACACCCAAGGAGTACTCATTCAGTTTTTCAGCTGCCGGACATGAACTTTACAAGTTTGTAAACTTACGCGAATTCGTCAAACTCAAATCAATAGAAGCTTTGAGCTTAGTGAACAGGAGAAAAGCGTATCAACCTTGCTCAACATCGTGCGGCCTCAACTCCGTGATTGCATGCTAGCTTTTCCGCTGAGTTCCTGAAGGAAGCTGACTTTCAGCTCTACAAGAGTTTGCAAACCAGCGTGTGGAGAGCGTTTATGGACGACCCCCAGCAACGGAGAGAGGATGCTGCTCCTGCTCTGCAGGATGATCGTTTGATCATTCTCAATGGGGCGTTGTGTTGTTTCGCACGCAACGGTTACTTCAACACCACATTCAAAGAGATTGCCAAGGAAACCGGGCTTTCACAGCAAACTATCGGATCCATTTTCGCCAGTAAGGATGAGATTTTGGCGGAATATCTGCAAATGTGTGACGACGAGATCGTACAGCAAATTAAAGAAGAAACTGCATCAGATACGGATGTTCTGGAACGGATACAGTCCATTTGTGTCACCACCCTCATCTATCTTGGTACACATTCTGAGCTGACCGCGATTTGGGTGGAGTTTTACAAGCACCATGTGGCGCGTGTGGTTTTAAAGAAGTTCTTTGGTCTGCTTCGCACGCGTATTAGTGAGCAGATTAATGAGGGAATGGAAAATGGCGTTATCCGGCAGGCAAATGCAACGCATATCGTGGAAGCCATTGTCGAGTTGTTTGAAGGGACACTGATCCTCAGCCGTTTGGAAGGAACCAACAATGAGGTGGAACGGCGCTTCCTTGCCTCCTGGGAGGTGATGGTGGAAGGGCTCGTTCAAAAATAACAGGGCTTGGTAAGAGCCCGCAAAATCCACGGGCTCTTTGTATTTTACTGAGCTGCAACCACGGTAAATTCAACCAAAATATCTGGTCGGGCCATGCGTGCTTCAACGCAGGCACGTGCTGGTTTTTCACCTTCTGCAATCCAGGCTTCCCACACGGCGTTCATCGCAGCGAAATCTTTCATATCGCGCACATAAATGGTGGTGGACAGGATTTTGTTGCGGTCGCTGCCAGCTTGTTCCAGCAGGGCATCAACTTTGGCCAGACAGCGTTTTGTCTGTTCGGTGATGTCCCAGCTTGGATCATCAGCAGCCGTCTGTCCGCACAGATAAATTGTGCCGTTGTGCTTCACGATCTTACTCATGCGGTGGTTGGAATCCACGCGTTCAATTGTCATGGCTTACTTTCCTGTTGTCTTGGAAATCTTGGGAGCTAAAGAACCTTGCGTTCAAAGCGGTCGATGCGGAACGGGTTCAGGTCAAAACTGGTTTTTCCTCTGGTGATCAGCTGCGCGAGTACATCACCAACGACTGGTCCGAGCTGGAACCCATGGGCGGAAAACCCGAAGGCATGGTAGGCATTGCGGGCATTCACCCCCGCCCCAATCACCGGCAGGTTGTCGGGCATGTAAGCTTCCAGCCCGGCCCACATCCGGTTGATGACTGCTGTCTTCATGATCGGGAAAAAAGTTTTGGTCGTCTCTGCAGCAAGGGCTAGCTTCTTGTAGTCCAGCGTTGTCCGATCATTATCACGATCAGCAAAACCTTTGGCGCCGCCACCGATGAGCACAGTGCCATTTTCGAACTGCTTGAACGACAGCTGGCGAGAGATGGCGCCTACGACCGGACCAGCAAAATGTGGCACGCGCGCAGTGATCATCAACATGGGTGCACTGTGAGAGAGTGGGGTGTTGTCTCCCATCATCATGGCAGTTTTGTCCGCCCATGCTCCAGAGCAGTTGATCACAGTGCCTGTGTCATAGCTGGCTTTGTCGGTTCGCACCTGCCAGGCATCGCCAAACTGGCGCAGGTTTACGAGTGCTTCACCTTCGTGAAATGTTGCTCCAAATCGTTCAGCTGCTCGGCGAAAGGCACTGGTTGCCTTGTAAGGGATAGCATAGCCGTCTTGTTCAGACACCACGCCGCCCACGCAGTTATGCGCCACATGAGGCAATCGCTCGCGCAGTTCCTGCTGGTCGATCTGTATTTCGTGATCGTAACCCAATCCGGCGAGCTTAGTGATCCGGGTCTTGATCGTGCTCATGTCTGCGTCATCAGTGGCAATGTTGATCAGGCTACGCCTGCGAAAACCAGTATCGCCCTCAAGTTCATCATCCAGTGTTTGCCAGCGGGACATGGCTTCTTTAGAGAGCGGCACCTCAGCAAAATCTCGGCCTAACAACCGCACACCGCCAGCATTGACACCGGAGGCATGACGGCCAACATAGTCCTTTTCCAGCACCAGCGTCTTCATACCGGCCTTGGACAGATAGTAAGCCGTTGCGCTGCCGTGAATGCCACCGCCAATGATGATTGCATCAAAATTCATGCGGACACCTCAGCCGGTTTTTTTGCTGGTTTGATGTTTTGAAACTGACTTAACTCATCAACACTGAGTAACCTTTGCGGAGAGCGCAGGCGATAATAGCCGATGTCAGAAACAGGCTTGTTCTGCCAGTCAGCAAGCAACTCACTGACGGTATGCCCGCATTGGCGGCCCTGACACGGGCCCATTCCACAGCGGGTCAATGCTTTAAGCGCGTTTGGATCTTTCGCACCTTGCTCAAATCCAGCACGCAGCTGCCCCATTGATTGCTCTTCACAGCGGCATACCAGCGTGTTGGACGCAGCAGGGATGCGATGCTCTGGTGTTGGTGCATAATACGCATCAAGAAAACTGCGGAAGGCTTTGAAGGACTTCATGGCTCTCAGATGATCAGAACTTTGTTGCTGCAGACTTGCCTCGCTGAGTTTGCCAAGTTTGTTCATGGCCTTAAGTGCTGCAAGGCGTCCGGCATGTCGCGCAGCTTCCGCACCCTGAATACCAGCTGCATCACCAACCACTGCAATGTGTGGGATCGAGCTTTGGCCCCAGTCGTCCAGTGTCGGTGTCCAACACAGTTGTTGCTCTGCCCAATGATGTTCTATGCTAAGCGCGCGGGTCATGTTGAGGTTGGGTATGACGCCCTGATGCAGGAAGATATAATCTGCGTTGACGGAGTGGGTTCGTCCATCCTGTTCAAACTGAAGGCCAACGGCCTTGCTTTCTCCAAGCACGCTCAGGTTTGAGGTATGGCGGAAGACGGGAACACCAGCACGGCGAATTTCATTGAGGAGCATCAGACCTTTGATGAGGTAGGCTGGTTTGCGGAGCGCACCACCAATGTACTGCATCGCGCGGCCAACACCGCCTGCTGGCGTTGTGTCCACTACAGCGTTGACGGTTACACCAAGCCGCAGATACTGAGCTACGATCAGGTAAAGCAAGGGTCCGGTGCCAGCAAAGATAGCACCATCTTTGACCATGCCGTCAGACTTGAGCATCACCTGTGCGCTGCCTGCTGTCATAACACCTGGCAAATGCCAGCCTTCAATAGGGAACGGGCGTTCCATCGCGCCCGGACTGATGATGAGTTCACGTGCAACAAGACGGCGGGTCTGATTGTCTTGGGAGTACAAGACCTCGCCGGTTTCTCCGATATGCCAGACATCCGCATTTTGGTGGCGGTCAATGTCTGCCTCCATAAAGGCTTCAACCAGCTCCGCTCCCTCGGTGTATTCAGTGCCGAGCACGGACGGATCCAACAAGGGGCTTTGCGTCACGTCCCGGTAGATCTGCCCGCCGGGAGTTGCCTTGCGATCAAGCACCGCGACCGAGGCTCCCTGCTGTGCTGCCTCTAGTGCGGCGGACATGCCGGCCGGGCCTGCCCCGATGATTGCGATATCAAAAATGTCACTCATGATCAGCACTCTCTTTTTGATGAAGTGCAGCAATGGATTGTTCGGTCAGGTCTTGGCTACAGACGTGCATGCCCTCTTCTACCGTCGTCAGGCAGGCCTGCTGGTTAGGCACGCCATTGACCTCAACGAGACACTCAAAGCACACGCCCATGGCGCAATAAGCGGAGCGTGGTTGGCCCGAGACTGAAGCAAGGCGGGTTTGTGTTTCACCGTGCAACGCCATGGCTGCCCAAAGGCTGGAGCCTTCAGCAACCTGAACCATCTGCCCGTTGATGTTGATGGAGACGCTTTGGGTCTCGGGTTTGCGCAGTGAGCGGAACATTGGACCTGACCTTTAGTGGCAAGCTTTAAAAACAAGTGGGTTTCCCAATGAAACCGGGAGGATCAGGCAGCTCAGGTGAAACCGGGATTGGGATCCGGTTAGGGAACAAAGTTGCCTGATCCTTTGGAGACCTATCGGTCTGGACTGTTAGTTCTTGATTTTTTCAAGAATGGACTGACCCCAGTCAGCACCAACATCGTTCAGGATCTGTGGCCATACGTCTGCGCGAACTTTCTTGGCCGCTGCTGCCAGCTCATCATCCGAGAGATTGACGATGGTTGCACCGTAGTCTGCCAGTTTCTGCTCAAACGCACCCTGATCGGATTCCGCTTTAGCCCAACGCTTGACTTCAAACTCTTTTGCTGCTTCTACGAGTGCTTTGCGGGAGCTTTCGTCAAGACCTTCAAAACGTTCGGAGTTGATGATCAGGTACCAGACTTCGAAGTGCGTGTTCACCGGGATGTAGGTTTTCGCAACATCGCGGAAAGAGGCGTAATAACCTTCAGCACCGGAGCCCACGACACCATCAACAACACCGGTCTGAACAGCGGTGAAGGCTTCTGAGAATGGGATTGGGGAGCTGATGTAACCCAGAGCATCTGCTGTCAGCTGGAAGCTCTTGATGCCAGGCACACGAACTTTGATGCCTTTGTCAGCGTTTGGATCACCTGGAGCCACCGCATCACGGTTCAGCGCGATACCGCCGAAGTACACCGGATAAGCTGCCAGCATGGTGATGTCCTGCTTGGCGTAAAGCTCTTTCATCGCGTCATGTATTGCGCCTCCCGGACCGTAAATCTTTTGCGCCTGCTCCCAGTTTTCTGCCACATATGGGAAGGCACTGATCTGCATTTTACGCTCAACAGCGGTTGCTGCTGGCTGTACGGCCATGTCGATCGCACCAACGGAAATACGCTCTTGCACAGTGGTGTAGTCACCCAGTGCGCTTGCTGCGAAGATCTTCATCTTCAGGTCGCCATTGGTTGCTTTCTTCAACTCTTCAGCAAGGTCTTTCACTTCCAGATCAACAGTTGCGCCTTGCGGACGGATGTGGCTGATCTTCAGCGTTTTGGCGTGTGCGACGGATGCTGCACTTACACCACCAATGATGGTTGCCAGCGCAAGGGTCGTTTTCAATGCCTTCAAAATCATAGTTCACCTCTGTGTTTTGTTTTCAATCGCAACTGAGGTTGCTGTTATCGGAGCTGCTCCCACAGCTCGCTTTGGGCTCTTGTCTGGTGATGGGGTCAGTAACCAAAGAGCCGGGGAATGAAGAGAGACAGGTCTGCCCAGAAGGAGGTCAGGAACACCACTGGCAGATAGCCAAACAGGATCAGGATCATGGCCGGGCGGATTACCTGTGTGACCGGCACCTTGCCGATACGCGCGCCCAGATAAAGGATCGAAGCGTATGGTGGAGTTACACCGCCCATAGCCGTGTTGACGCCCATGATTGCTGCAAACTGGATCGGGCTGATGCCGATTGCTTCCATGAGCGGCAGCAGCAGCGGCGCAATCAGGATGATCGCGGTCACGTCATTCACCACCATGCCCACAAGGAAGAGCAGGATGTTGATGAGGATCAGCAGCAGTACCTTGTTCTCGGTGATGGAGAAGATTGCTTCCACCAGTTCCTGCGGCACACTTTCCAGCACGAACATCTGGGAGAGGATCATGGAGAACAGAATCATCAGCATGATCGCGCCAACGGAGGTTGCCGCCTCTTTGCCTGCGCCGAGGAATGTTTTGGCGTCCAGACCACGGTAGATGAGGAAGCCAACAGGGATCGCGTAGATCACCGCAACAGCCGCAGCTTCTGTCGGGGTCATGATGCCACCGTAGATGCCGCCGAGGATGATAACGGGCATGAGCAGCGCCGGGGTTGCCTTGAAACCGCGATGGCTGGCTTCCTGAACAAAAGCTTTGCCGCGTGGGCGGTCTTCCAACTTCAGGTCAAACTTGCGCGCCAGACGCAGGTTTACAACGGAGAAGCTGGACATGATCAGGAGGCCTGGGCCAAGCGTTGCGAGGAAGCAGGCGAGGATGGACGTGTCAGTCACCCAGCCGTAGACGATCATGGTCACGCTTGGTGGGATCAGCAGGCCAAGCAAGGAAGCGTTGGCGATGAGCGCAGTTGCATAGGCACGCGGGTAGCCCTGCTTTTCCATCTCAGGAATGAGGAGTGGACCAATAGCGGCCACGCCAGTCAGGCCAGAGCCGGAAATCGCACCGATCAACGCACAGCTGACGGTAGCCACAACGCCCAGACCGCCACGCAAATGGCCGATGAAGATGTTGACGAAGTTGAGCAAACTGGCAGCGATACCGCTGACGCTCATAATCGTGCCCGCCAGAACAAACAGCGGAATAGCAAGCAGAACCGGATTGCCGAGCTGTTGGAAGCCCCAAAGCATGTTGCCCTTCATGATGACGTCGCCAGCGAAGTACATGGTCATCAGACCCGCGCCAAAGCAGTAAGGCAGCGGTACGCCAAGAGTGAGCAGAATTACGAGAACTGCAACGGAAAGAAGTGCGATCTCAACCATATCAGGCCAACTCCTCTTTTGGGGATTCTGTGGTGGTTGGGAGCGGCTCAGGGAACGTCCCTGTCAAAACCTGATGGATGTGTCGGCCCAGCTGAATTGCGGTGAACACCATCATCAGGACAAGGCCGGTGATCAACGAGATGTCCACGTAAAAAGTCGGGATGTAGAGGGTCGGGCTTTCGCGCCACACACGCATAGAATATTTGGTGAAATCCCATGCCCAGTAGGTGAGCCAACAACCAATCGCGAGGCTTAATGCTTCCCCAATGAGGGCGAGCACGGCCACTTGCTTTGGTGTTTTAAGGAAGATTTCCAGAACGTTGGCGCGGATATGGCTGTTTTCACGGGATGCGTTGACCGCGCCCACCATGTAGAGCCACATTGTTGGATAAAGCAGACTTTCTTCCAGCCCCAGAACTGGAATTTCAAGCAGGTATCGCGTGATCACCTGTACAAATTGGCCCAGTGCAACAAGGCATATCAGCCCCGTCAGCAGCAGGCTCATTAAGCGATCCATCAGCAATCCTCCCTAAGTAGATGTCCGCAGCGCTGTTCGGGGAAGATTTCGATTTTGACCTATAAAATCAAAGTGATTTAATCTATTAAAGTATAGAAAAAAATTATAGGGCATGTAATTGCCTCACAATAACAGGCGGTTACATGAACCTGAGTTTTCGACAGTTGCTGGCATTTCGTGAAGTTATGCGAACGGGCTCTATCTCTGAGGCGGCACGTATCCTGGGTCGGACGCAACCTGCAGTAAGTTCTCTGATTTCCAATCTGGAACAGGAACTGGGGATCGAACTGTTTGAACGTCAACGCGGCAAACTCCTCCGAAAACCGGAGGCGCAATTCTTTTTGGGGGAAGCAGAAGCAATTTTGGATCGCCTCGCCCGTTCGACACGGACCATGCGCGAGATTGGCTCCTTGCAGCAGGGTCGGCTCAACGTGGCGTTCATGCCGGCCTCCTCTCAGGTGCTTATTCCGCAACTGATCTCAGAGTTTGTCCAAGACAAACCGGAGGTAAAGGTCTCGCTGATGATGCGCGGGTCCAACGTGATTGAAGAATGGGTCGCCTCTCAGCAATATGATGTGGGGCTGGCAGAAACCCCTGCTCCCAACAGTGCGTTGATTACGCATGATTTCCTGCTCAACTGTATTTGTGCCTTACGGAGTGATGATCCGTTGGCGCGCCAAGAGGTCATTGAAGCAAAGGACCTTTCGGGCAAGCCGTTGGCGACATTGCCTGAAATGCACCCCAATTGCGTTTCCACGCGAATGGCGTTTGAGGAGCAGAAAGCGGAGTTCAACCAACGCTTTGAACTGCGTAACTTCCTCCCGGCCCTGAAGCTGGTGGAAGATGGCTTGTGCTATTGCATTTGTGATCCGATGACGGCGGACGGTTATCTGAACACGGCACGCGAACACAGCTCTCTCGTTTTCCGCCCGTTTGCACCCAAAGTGGTGCTGGCAATCTCAATCCTGCTGCCATCACAGCGGCCAGCGTCTGCCCTGGCAGATGCGTTCAGCGAGAAGCTGCTGAGCGCAGTTACGGAGATTGAAAGGAAGCAATGGGGAGATTTTTATGGGGGTCCACAATAGTAGCGAGAGGTAGTGCGTATTCCCGAGATTAGGGCCAGATAAGTTTCGGGAATACGCAGTAACGGGAGAGTTTGCTCACCCGCTATTCGATATAATCAGTTCGCTTGTACGGCGCTTTGCAGCTTCTGGATTTGCTCTTGCAGTTCAGCGATCTTCTGTTCTTTTTCTTCCAGAGCGGATTTGACCCAATCTGCGTCAATGCGCACTGGAATGTGCTGCGGGCAGTTGGCATCCCATGCATCAACACTGAAGATGATTGCCTGCTCTGGTGCTGTACGATAGGGTTGATCGTAGTCCATCAGCTGTTCAATCAAGCCCGGGTCATCCTCGATGACCTTAGCTGTGCCCCAGATCTTGATCCGCGTCTTCTGCACGTAATCGATCAGAAAAATGAAGGCCTTGGAATTATCCTCCAGATTTCCCTGGCTGATGTACTGACGGTTGCCGCGAAAATCCGCAAACCCTAGGTGGCGATTGTCTAGCACCTTAAGGAACCCGGTTGGGCCCCCACGATGCTGAATATAGGGTTGGCCATCCGCATTGGACGTTGCCAGAAAGAAGCTGCGCTGATCGGCAATGTACCGCGCCAGTTCTTCTGTTACTTCGTTTTTCCAACTACCGCCCTCTTCCATGCTGGCATAGCCGCGTCGCGAGCCTTTGCGGCTCTGGATGGCTTTCACTGTGGGAGTGAAGGCAATATCACTGGAATACATGGGGTTTCCTCCAGTTACAGACCTAGATCACTCAGGCTTGCATGATCATCAGGACGGCGACCCAGCGGCCAATGGAACTTGCGTTCTTCTGGTGTGATCGGATGCTCGTTGATGCTTGCAATCCGGCGCTTCATGAGGCCGTCCTCTGCAAACTCCCAGTTTTCATTGCCGTAGGCTCTGAACCACTGTCCGGAGTCGTCATGATACTCGTAGGCAAAGCGAACCGCGATCCGGTCTCCCTCAAAGGCCCATAGCTCTTTAATAAGGCGGTAATCGAGCTCTAGGGTCCATTTGCGAGTGAGCAACTGCTCAATCTCAGGGCGTCCAGTTACAAATTCTGCTCTGTTCCGCCATTGGCAGTCTGGCGTATAGGCCAGAGCTACCTTTTGCGGATCTCTAGAGTTCCAGCCATCTTCCGCCGCACGGATTTTGATGCTGGCTGTTTCCCGTGTGAATGGAGGGAGTGGTGGTCTGGTCATGACGATCTCCGGAAGGGTGGCAGGTGGATTGGGCTCCACCCGCCCGTGGTGTTAGGCAAGTTCTTTAACAGCAGGGAAGTCAACTTCGGTTCCCAAAACTTCGTTCATGTAGTTGGTCAGCGTGTTCAGAGCGACATGTCCAACAATTTCAACGAGTTCCGCATCAGAATAACCAGCGTCGCGTACAGCCCGCACCTGCGCATCAGAAACCTTTCCGCGGTTTTTGACGATTGCGACGGCAAACTCGACAGCAACGGCTGCTTTCGCATCTTCAGAACTGCCGCGGCGGTTCTTTGCAATTTCATCAGCACTGAGCTTGGCAAGGTTGGATGCAAGGTAAGTATGCGCGGAGAGGCAGTAGTTACAGCCATTCTGCTCGCCAACAGCCAATGCGAGACGCTCACGCGTAGCAGCAGGCAGTGTTCCTTTGCCGAGCGCGCCGTTCAAACCGAGGTAACCTTCCAGCGCCTGCGGGCTGTTGGCAACAATTCGGAACAGATTTGGCACCGAGCCGAGCTGAGAGTTGACGGCCTGAAGGGAAGCCTGGGAGTCTTGAGGAGCGGCTTCGACGGAAGATGGGGTAGGAATGCGTGACATTATTTTATCTCCATATTTTTGAAATCGGATGATGGTCTTCATGTAACCAATGTTGGACAGGAAATAATTGGGCTTCTGTGCAATTCACTATTACACTCAGCGTAATAAATGAGCGTGATTGTGGGATTGAAATGGATAAGCTTGAAACAATGCAGGTGTTTGTAGAAGTGGCTGAACGGGAAAGTTTCGTGGAAGCCAGCAAAAAGCTTGGCCTTTCCGCTCCTGCTGTGACGCGCTCTATCGCCCGGCTGGAGCAATCTCTCGGAACAAGATTATTCAACCGAACCACGCGCCACGTCCGCCTGACGGATGCGGGCCGGCATTATCTTTGCGATGTAAAAGGCATTCTGGAGAGTGTCGAACAGGCAGAAGCGTTTGTAAGTGGTAGTTATGCCAAGCCAATCGGCGAGCTTTCCATCACAGCGCCCATACTGTTTGGGCAGAAGTACATCATCCCCCTGATCACAGAGTACCTCGACCTCTACCCCGAAGTGACTGCCAATGCCGAGTTCTACGATCGCATCGTCAATATGGTGGAAGATAATCTGGACGTGGCGTTCCGTATCGGGCATCTGCAGGATTCCGGGCTTTATGCGACCCGCGTGGGTAGCATCCGCCGCGTGATTTGTGCTTCACCAACGTATTTTAGCGAGCACGGCACCCCGCAAACACCGTCAGATCTTACAAAGCACAAGATTATCCAGCCAACCTCGGTTGAAACGAGCAATCATTGGAAGTTTGCTGGAGAGAAGGCTGAGGTGGTGAAGATCAACCCACATTTGCGCTGCAACCACAATTGCGCAGCTATTCAGGCAGCAACAGGGGGGGCCGGCATTACCCGATTGCTATCCTATCAGGTGGCGAAAGACGTTTCGAATGGTGTGCTTCAGCTGGCGCTGGAGGATTACGAGCCTGAGCCGCTTCCAGTCCATATCGTTTACATGGAAGGCCGCCGTGCCAGCGCTAAAGTGCGTTCCTTCGTGGACTTCGCTGCTGAGCGCTTGCGAGACAATCCGTTTATCGGTGACTGATGCTTAATAGCTGAAACGCCCGGAAAGCTGATGTTGTATCCGGGCGTCTCTCGTTTAGTTAAGCGTCTTCCAGCTCTGCTTGCTCATTAAAGTTTGGCGGTCGCTTTTCAAGGAACGCGGCCATGCCCTCTTTCTGGGCAGGAGAACCAAACAAGGCATGGTACATCTGCCGTTCAAAGCGAATGCCATTTTCCAATGAGTTTTCATCCGCCGCATTCACGCAGGCCCGTGCCATCATCGTGATGTCGCGTGCATAGCCAGCAATGGTCTTTGCTGTTTCATTTGCAACGGACATCAGCTCATCTGCAGGGATCTTTCTGCTAATGAGACCCATGTCGTAAGCCTCTTGCGCGTCAATCATGCGGCCCGTGAGGATGAGATCCATGGCGCGTGCTTTACCAACCAACTTAGTCAGACGCTGAGACCCACCAATGCCTGGAATACAGCCGATCTTCACTTCTGGTTGGCCAAACCTGGCCGTGTCTGCCGCCAAAATGATATCGCACATCATGGCGACCTCACAGCCGCCGCCCAAGGCATAACCGGAGACCGCTGCAATCTTCGGGATGCGAAGCGCTGCAAAACGATCCCATCCGGTGAAAAAGTTGCTGGCGTACATGCTAGCATAATCCTGCAGGTTGAGCTCTGCGATATCAGCACCTGCTGCAAAAGCTCGTTCACTGCCGGTTAGGATGAGGCACCCGATGGCAGGATCTGCATCATACTTGGTTGCCGCATCCAGCACCTCTTCCAGAACCTGGGAGTTAAGTGCATTCAGCGCTTTTGGCCGATTGAAGCGAATGGTTGCAACGCGGCCTTCGACAGATGTTTCAATGGTTTCATACATGATCAGCTATCCCAAATTGCGCCGTAAGCAGGAACGCCGAAGCTTTCCATGTCATGAACGAGTTTGCGGGTCAGTTTCTGGTTGGAAATCACGATAACAGCCTCTGCTCCGCTCTCCTCAACCGCTTTCAGAGTTAATGCGGTCAAGTCGGGCTTGCCTTGAGAATCCGTATCCCAAATCACCGGGTTCTCAGTGCTTGCCTCAATCTCGTCAACGAAAGCATCGCCATAGGTTTTACGTGGGTTACGTGTGGACCAAATCACCTTGTTCGGCACGTCGCCTGCGAGCAGATGCGGCACGATTGGGCCAATACCAGAACCTGTGCCAACGTAAACGACCTTCTTGAACAACACCTCGATACGCGCAACACCAGAGGTGGTGATGCCCTTCACCCAGACATGGCTTGGCGGGTTTTCAATGAAGTCTCCGGTCCAATCCCCTGCCCGACTGATAGCGAGACGATACCCAGACTCTTTCGGAGACGGGATATTGGCAAACGCGTGATACTCGCCAAATGGTGTGTGACTGATTGCGTTTGAGCTGCCCGGGAAGGGAGTGTCGCCATAATCGAACTTAGCCAAAACAGCATGGTTAGAAGGCTTTACCACGTCCACTTTGACACGCTTCAACGACAGCCATGGTGAGACGATGGACAGTGAAATCAGGCAGAGCATCCAGAATGCTGGGGTTTCCATAAGAACGCCGCCAGTGTCCTGTGTGATGGAAACAGTCTGTGCCCAAAACAAGCCAAGCACTGCCCAACCAACAAAACGGTGCACCTTCTCAAAGGTGTTATGATGGCGCGCGCGGAAACCTCCTTGTGCCGTGACGATCAGCAGGACCATCAACGAGACCATCGCCCCGCTGAGAGCAAGCGTTTGGTCTGATGGAAGCGCAGCCCCTTCAATGCGGTTTGCCACCATGGCGAAAAGCAGAAAGCCAAACCAGATTGTGCCGGACACCGTGCTGCTGGAATGAAGGCCACCGAAATGAAACACTTTGCCTGCACCCCAACGAAGCCAGAGCGGCCAGCTGGTTGGAATGCGGGTTGCCAGCCAGAACAAGGCGTTAACCACCCGTTGCTGCCGGATCAGGATGCCAAGAGACAGGTTGATCAGCGCCATATCTGCAATAGCACTAAGAGCAAAGCCACTTTCGGCAAACCAGCGTCCCTCCTGTAAACCAGCGATGAAGACTGCGACGTTAACCACGGCGACCAGCATCACCAGTCGGTTGTATTCCATCAAGGATGGATGGCGCGTAATACGTCGCCAGTTGTAACTGCGTGTTTCGGCAGTTGTTGCTTCAATAGTCATTAATTTAACTCCACACCCTGAGCGTCAATATGGTCTTGTGCCAGCTTCAAAAGCAGGCGCTTGTCCAACTTCCCGCGTGGTGTGCGAGGCAACTCATCCATGGAAAGGATCAGTGTTGGACTACAATAATAAGGAAGTTTGTCTTTCACGGACTGGGCCGCGGTGTTGGTGCACACATTTGCCGGGCTGATGAAGGCCACCAGATTACGGCTGTCGAACTTGAGAGTGACCGCCTGATCACAGCCTTCCGTGGCTTCCAATGTGTTGGAAACGCCATCCAGCTCCACACGGAACCCGCGAATTTTCACCAGATCATCAACCCGCCCAAAGTGCTCCAGTTCACCTGTGTTGGTCCAGCGGCCAAGGTCTTTAGTGCGGAACATCATGTGACCGGGACTAAATGGGTCAGGTCGATAACGGTCAAGCGTAAGCTCGGGATTAGCAAGGTATCCAGCAGTCACACAATCACCACCAGCCCACATTTCGCCCTTCTCGCCAATGGCAACGGGGCGCAGGTTTTCATCCAGAACATAAACCGTGTTGTTGGGCGTCGGACGTCCAATGGAGAGGATTTCCTTTCCCGGATAATGCGGTTCGGCTGTGTTGATGATGGTGGTTTCTGTTGGGCCACAAGAATTGTAGAATCGGCAGAAGCTACTCCAAGCGTCTGCAAGAGGTCTTGGGCATGGTTCTCCCGCAACAGCAGCAGTTTGCACCTGCTGGCAACGGCTGTGGTCAAGTGAGTTCAGGATTGACGGTGTTGCGATCAACACGTCCACCTTTTCGGCTGTTTCCTGAATGCTTTTGCCGCGAATAACCAGCGTAGCGCCGTTTGAAACAGCGCCAAGAGTTTCCCAAGCCGCCATATCAAATGCGATCGAAAGAATTTGACCCACCCGCAACCCCGGACGCATGCCAAGATCACCAGGGCTGGTTTGCAAAATGTTGCATAGGTTCTTGTGGGTGACCTGAACGCCATTCGGGACGCCTGTAGTGCCAGAGGTGAACAGGATCATGCACAGATCATCCGGCTGTGCTTTATGTTGTTCGCCTTCTACTGGCGTGGTCGGCAGAGTTTCATCCTCGATCACATCTTCAATCGTGATGAGAGTTTGGCCCTCTGCCACGGGCACCTGATCTTTAAGGCTGCGCAGCGTTACAATGACTTGGGCACCGGTCACTGCTGCGATGTGGTTCAATGCCTTTTCAGGAGCGACACCTACATGCTGCGGAATATAGGCAGCACCTACGCGAAGAGCCGCGACGATGCCGACTAGCATTGGAATAGAACGGTGCAGGTACAGACAAACGGCGTCCCCTCTCTTTACGCCGTGTTGTGCCAAGGTGTGAGCGAGCCGGTTTGCGGCGTCATTCAGCTCACCGTAGCTGATCTCCTGATCTTGATACTCAGCTGCGACGGCATTGGGTTGTGCAGCCATAAAGTGGTTCATTGCAGAAATGATAGTTGGAAAGCGTGGAGCGTTTTCTGGTCCCCATCCAAAATCCAGAAAACGTTCCTGATCAAAATCGCTCAATGCCGACAGGAGTGGATTACGTGGCGCAACTCCTGTCAGTTTTGGCATGGCCGGAAACACTGGCCGAATGTCATTTAGATAATCTGCAGCAATATCCCGCATGGCGAGTCCCTCTTATGGTGATAATCACTCATTCTAGATAATGGGAAAAATTCCCATTTGAGTATAACAAGTGTTCAACAAGCAGTAACGAATTCGTAGGATGAAAAATTCTGGTGTAATGATTAGAGAACTGGACAGCACAGGAAACGGAAATGAGTCCCGAGCAAACAGACCCTTTTGAGACCGCCCTCACAGCGCTTCTTGCCCCATTGGCAAAAGCGATGGTGGCGCGTGGCGTCACAATCGGGCCAGCGACCGAGGCACTGAAACGGGCCCTGCTCCAGGCCGCTATTGAGGAAAATCCCGGTAAGACAACTGATAGCCGCGTCAGCCTTAAGACCGGCATTCACCGTAAGGATGTCAAACGGTTACGATCTGATGAAAACGGCAGTTCTCTCAAGAAATCCGTCAATGCGACGGCCCTTGCGATCAGTTATTGGGCAACGGCTCCAGAGTTTCAAAGCGCAGAAGGAACGCCCCGGAATTTGCCGCGGCAAGGCAGCGAAAAGGAGCCTGGTTTTGACGAGCTGGTTCGCCTCACACGCGCTGATATGGCGCCGGGAACTGTTCTTGAGGCGCTTATTGATCAGGGTGTCGTTACGGAATTAGATGACGGATTTTATCGTTTATTGACTCACGCCCTTTTGCCCGCACCTGGAAGTGCCGAACAAGTTGCTGCCTATCAAGCGACACTTTCGACGCACCTTTCGGCCGCTACCCACAACTTAATTGCCCCTCAGGGAGAAGCTCTCAATTTTGATCGAATCCTGCGTTATTCGCATTTGTCAGAGGAGTCAGTGGAGGCTCTGAACAGGTTGACGCAAGAGAAGGCCCAGATGCTTTTGGAAGAAGTCAACGCTCTGGCACGGGAGATGCAAATGAATGATGCGGAACAGACCGCCAACGGCCGTTTTGCCTTTGGGGCCTACGTCCTTCCAAAAAAAAAGCCAAAATCAGATGAGGCTGCTGCGTAATGGTTTGGAGGCACACACTTTCCGCTTTAATAGCATCAACTTTTCTGATCGCTCCAGCAGCAGGCCACGCAGAAGAAGAGCGTGAAGGCGGCATTTTGGGGACAGGCATTGTCGGCACGATTACGCGTCTCGGCAGTATTATCGTTAATGATCAACGCATCACCTTCCCTCCAGATCTGCCAATCAAAAATGAACTTGGTCCTTTGACGGCCTCGCAATTGGTACCGGGAGACACGGTTGCCGTTGTTGCTGCTCTGACTGGCTCAAATTGGGAAGCTAAGAGTATCCGCAGAATTGTGCCGATCATCGGTCCTGTTTCTGAAGTGAAGTCAGATGAGACAGGCAGAACCTTTGAGATTATGGGAACGTTCGTTCACGTACCAGTGGCCATCGCGACCACGGTGAAACAAGGGGACTGGGTAGCGATCAGCGGTCTGTGGCAAGATGAAGATGTGGTTGCAACACGCGTTGAGGTGGTTCCACCCCGCCAGTCCGCAGTCATCATCGGCAGCAACCTTTCTGTTGGCGCAAGCAATGTTCCACAGATTGGTAACACGTTGATTGCAGGCATTATTCCGCAACACGTTCAGTCCGGTGATGTTATCCGTGTCATAGGGATACCTGAAGCTGGCAGTATCCGCGCGACCTCGTTAGAGGCTGGGATCTTCGATGGAAAGGTTGGGCTGGTTCAGGCCGAAGGCTACTTGTCTCCGCCAAACTCAACCGGTCTTTACACCTTGCTTGGCTCCGGCATGGTGGCCTTCACAGACCAGCCAGACATGATCGACGAAACAGCCAAGGTGGTTGTGTGTGGGTATGATGGCGAGCTTGGAAGTGACCCGACCAAGGCAGCAGATCCTGAATTACTGGAGAAGCTTGGCTGTCAGTAGTCTGCTTGGAGCGCGTAATTATTTGAGCTACATCAGGGTGATGCATCGCATTATTTCGGCAATATAAAGAAAACCCCGGAACGTTCCTCACGTTCCGGGGTTTATCGTTTTTATTAAGAAACCAAACTAGCTGATTTTACCCAGTAGGTTGTCCATGGAGCTCTTCGCATCGCCGTAGTACATGCGGGAGTTCTCTTTGTAGAACAGTGGGTTCTCTATGCCGGAGTAACCGGTGCCCTGACCACGTTTGGAGATGAACACGTGCTTGGCTTTCCAAACTTCCAGAACTGGCATGCCTGCGATTGGTGAGTTTGGATCTTCCTGAGCAGCCGGGTTCACGATGTCGTTGGCGCCAATGATGATGACAACATCCGTATCAGGGAAGTCATCGTTGATCTCATCCATTTCCAGAACGATATCGTAAGGCACTTTTGCTTCAGCGAGCAGCACATTCATGTGGCCTGGCAGACGGCCTGCAACCGGGTGGATTGCGAAGCGGACGTTCTTGCCTTTGGCACGCAGACGCTTGGTCAACTCAGAAACAGACTGCTGCGCCTGAGCAACGGCCATGCCGTAACCTGGTACAATCACAACGCTATCTGCATCATTGAGTGTCTCGGCTACGAAGTCCGTATCAGTTGCAACCATCTCGCCTTCGATTTCCTGCGCTGGACCCGTCGTGGTACCAAAGCCGCCAAGAATAACGGAGACGAAGTGACGGTTCATCGCCTTACACATGATGTAAGAGAGGATTGCACCGGAAGAACCAACCAGAGCACCTGTTACGATCAGCAGGTCGTTGCCAAGTAAGAAACCTGTCGCCGCTGCTGCCCAACCGGAGTAGGAGTTCAGCATGGAAACAACAACGGGCATGTCAGCGCCGCCGATGGCCATAACCATGTGCCAACCGATGAAGAAGGCGATCAGGGTCATCAGGTAGAGCGTCCAGGAACCTGCGTGGTTCATGTACATGAACATCAGGAGCACTGCGAGAATGAGCAAGCCTGCGTTGAGAGCATGACGACCCGGCAGCAGAAGTGCCTTACCGCCGATCTTTCCAGCAAGCTTGCCGTAAGCGACAATGGAACCGGTGAAGGTGATCGCACCGATGAAGACGCCGATGAAGATTTCTGCTTCATGGATAACCAGCTCCGCGCCTGCCAAACCTGCTGGTGGAGCGATATCAGAGTTGATGCCGATGAACACTGCTGCCAGACCCACGAAGGAGTGCAGAGCAGCCACAAGCTGTGGCATGCCAGTCATTTCAACGCGTTGAGCCACAATCACGCCGGCAGTGGAGCCAACGGTTACAGTCACAAGCAACATGATCAAAACGGCTGGGCTTGTAAGATCAACACCTGGGCCAAATACTGTTGCAAGAACAGCCAGTGCCATACCGACGATGCCAAACCAAACAGCGCGTTTTGCGCTTTCCTGATTGGACAGACCGCCCAGAGACAGGATAAAGAGTACGGTTGCCGCAATATAAGCGGCGGTTTGAAGTCCAATAGACATAATGCTTCCCTCCCCCGCTTAAGACTTGTTGAACATCTGGAGCATACGGCGCGTGACCATAAACCCGCCGACGATGTTGACCGATGCAATCAGCACCGAGATGCCGGCGAGGAACCAGACGATCCAGCTGCCAGAGCCAAGCTGCAACACGGCGCCCAGAATGATGATACCGGAGATTGCGTTGGTAACAGCCATAAGCGGTGTATGCAGGGAGTGAGCCACACCCCAGATGACCTGGAAGCCAACAAACACTGCGAGGACAAACACGATGAAGTGTTGCATAAAGCTTTCAGGCGCATAGGCACCTATCAACGCCATAACAGCACCACCGCCAATCAGAAGACCGAGCTGTTTGCGACCGGCAGCTTTGGCAGCCGCAGCCTCTTCAACCGCGAGTTCCTCAGGGGTTTTCTCAGGTGCCTTTGGCTTTTGGGCAGCGATTGCAGCAATCTTCGGCTTAGGCGGCGGGAAGGTGATTTCCCCGTCTTTGGTTGCCGTTGCACCGCGGATAACATCGTCTTCCATGTTGATATTGGCCTGACCGTCTTTCTCAGGGGTCAGATCAAACATCATGTGGCGGATGTTGGTTGCGTACAGCGTGGAGGACTGCGTTGCCATGCGGGATGGGAAGTCAGTGTAGCCGATCACGGTGACGCCGTTGTCGGTTACGATCTTCTCGTCCATCTTGGTCAGTTTACAGTTGCCGCCTTTTTCAGCAGCAAGGTCAACAATCACAGAACCCGGCTTCATGGACTGGACCATGTCTTCGGTCCAGAGCTCAGGCGCATCGCGGCCCGGGATCAGTGCTGTGGTGATGACGATGTCAACATCTGGTGCTAATTCGCGGAATTTCGCCAGTTGCGCTTCGCGGAATTCTGGTGAAGAAACAGAGGCATAGCCGCCAGTGGAGGCGCCGTCCTGCTGCTCTTCCTCAAAGTCCAGATAAACGAACTCAGCGCCCATGGATTCGACCTGCTCAGCCACTTCCGGGCGAACGTCGAACGCAAGGGTGATCGCGCCAAGAGAGGTTGAGGCGCCAATTGCAGCAAGACCAGCGACGCCAGCGCCGATGACGAGCACTTTGGCTGGTGGCACTTTACCGGCAGCGGTGATCTGGCCGGTGAAGAAGCGTGGGAAGTTGTTGCCAGCTTCCATAACAGCGCGGTAACCAGCGATGTTGGCCATGGATGACAGAGCATCCATCTTCTGTGCGCGCGAGATACGCGGCACCATATCCATCGCCAGCACGTTGACCTTTTTATCGGCAAACTGCTGAAGAAGCTCACCATTTTGCGCTGGCCAGAAGAAGCTGATGAGGGTTTGTCCCTCGTGTGTCAGTTCCAGTTCAGACGCTTCGGGCGGACGGACTTTGATGACGATATCTGCGGTTTCCCAGAGCGTTTTTGCATCTGCGATAACCTTTACGCCAGCATCTTTATAATCTGTGTCAGAGAAGTTTGCAGCTTCACCAGCGCCGGATTCAATAGCGCACTCATATCCCAGCTTTTGCAGCTGTTGGGCGCTGTCCGGCGTCAACGCGACCCGACGTTCCCCGTCAAGGACTTCCTTGGCAGCCCCTATGATCATGTTCTAACCTCTTGCCTGTTAAATAGGTTTCCAGCAGAAATCGCTCGTTACCAACTGTTCCAATCGTTTTTTATTCTCTTTCCCAGCGTAGGCGCTGGTATCGTTTTTGTGCAATGCACCAAAGGCCCTAAACTTTACCGAACCGACCAAAGGAATCTCTTTGATCAATTTCGCTCGAAAGGCAGGTTAAGCTCCTTTGCGTAAACTGCAAGTCTCTCCTAAAAACTTCGAAAATCCCTTCATCTTTAAAATGGACCTCGTTCAAATCCCAGTAGGGTAAAGCCCTATCTGAACGACAGTTGATCACCTTTACCCAAGTGTTTGAGCTCAAACTAAAGAACGAGGTGGATAAGTGAAATTGAATGAATCTCAATATAGTTCACATATATAAGAGCGAAGGTGAGTATAAACCGCATTTCATGCAGATTATCGGGGTTTATACTTGCATTTGCTCTTAGGCTGCGCAGAGGAAAACTATGCCTAAAGTGGGAGATTAACTGAAATATATTTATGTCTCAGTCTGAAGTTACAGGTAGATATACCAGCTTATCACTTTGGCGCATGTGACAACCAGACATAGAAGCTACCCCTTCACCCATTCACGAAAGTCACTTTCCGCCTTTGCGTTATTCTGTGCGTTTCTTTGCGCAATTTTGCGTTGCTATGTGAAATCTTGCATTTAAACAATGCACAGACATGAGCTCGCGCGCGCCTACCACGGTGGAACTTCAGCACTTTACATTACATCCATCCTGCTTTGCGAATAATTGTAAGAGGTGCTTAGTTTTTGGGACAACTCGTATAAGTGGAATTAGCTCCTAAAACTAACCTGATGCCAAGAACAGGAGAACACCATAATTAAACATCCGCGCTGGAACCGTAGCCCGACCTATAAAACGAAGATGTCGCTTCTTGCTATTCGTGGAAAGAATACATTAAGTGAGTTTGCTCTGAAGCTTGGTTTTTGCGTGAACCAAATCAATCAATGAAAAGAGCAAGCCTAAAGCGTTTCGATCAAAGTTTGAATCTATGAGATTCCCCAAAACTTCGATTTGTGATTCACTCTGTTCGGGAGGATCACAGCATGCCAGCACCA
>NZ_LCWX01000054.1:0-419 GCF_001431305.1 Pseudovibrio sp. POLY-S9 | reverse complement strand
TGAAGTTCGTCCCTGTTTCCGGACAGTTTGATTAAACACATTACGCTGCCATTTTCCAAGCCCTTTGTTCAAACGCCTGACAAGGCGTTTTGTAGCCGATAGCCGAATGTCTGCGCTGACGGTTGTAGAACACCTCAATGTAGTCGAAGATGGCAGCCTTGGCCTGCTCCCTTGTTAGAAACCTGGTGTGATGAACCAGTTCTTTTTTCAAAGAGGCAAAGAAGCTCTCCATCGGAGCATTGTCGAGACATTGGCCTTTTCGGCTCATGGATTGGGTGATGCCAGCTTGCCGTAGAAGTTTGCGGTACTCCTCACTCGCGTATTGACTACCGCGATCGGAGTGATGAATGAGGCCAACAACAGGACCGCGTCTTCCCAGGGCCATCTTGAGGGCCGCACAGCACAGGTCCGCTTTCATA
>NZ_LCWX01000053.1:0-4863 GCF_001431305.1 Pseudovibrio sp. POLY-S9 | reverse complement strand
GGCTACAAAACGCCTTGTCAGGCGTTTGAACAAAGGGCTTGGAAAATGGCAGCGTAATGTGTTTAATCAAACTGTCCGGAAACAGGGACGAACTTCACTCAAGCTGCGGCGTAATCGGAGCGGATCCACTTATAAAACACGATCAACTGTCCAAACAAACGGGACCAGCTCTTTCTGCAACAACGCCGCTTCAAATCACGATCCCTGTAACAATGTCAATGGTTATGACTATCGAATCAAGCACGCTAGTAAATACTGCTATGAGTCTTGAGCTTAAGTTTTTCAAGAATCATTTCTCGGATTTTATCCCCAACTAATATCGGGTCATCTGGAGCTTGCATTCCGGGTATCCAACAAATGTCCCATTTCCTCTTTTGATTAATGCCAAGTATTCTTTGAATTTCAGCATGGCTTAACACTGAGTATCTAGTCACGGGAATATCAAACATCTCGCAATAATACGCAGCGCGTTCTGTTAATACTTTGAGTTGGCTTGTAGTCATTGGTGCTGACCCAGCAGAGAACGGCTGCTCAATCGCATCTGCCATGCAATCAATCGCGAGTCCAATAGCTCCGCTGTTCGCATTTAATGTATGTGAAGCTGCTTTTCCGACCGCATAAGCTGCCTGCATGGTCACCGGATATTTGCCACTATGCACCTTTCCTTCGTGATCTATTACCTCGTTATAGTGCATCAGTTCTAAATCAATTATACCAGCCCCTCCGCCGGTCCAATGCAGATGAATTCGATGTAGTCCAGAGCTATGAAACAGGTCTGAGATAT
Source organism: Pseudovibrio sp. POLY-S9 (assembly GCF_001431305.1). NCBI lineage: Bacteria > Pseudomonadati > Pseudomonadota > Alphaproteobacteria > Hyphomicrobiales > Stappiaceae > Pseudovibrio > Pseudovibrio sp. POLY-S9. The sequence goes on along the minus strand of NZ_LCWX01000053.1, from coordinate 4,079 downwards.
GGCTTGCGTCGCGCTCCTTCAAAGCCGCTGCAATGCTTTTGCGTGTTTTGGGGCCCATTATACCGTCAATTGTACCCGGAGGATGTCCTAATGCTGCGCATCTCGCCTGAATATCAGTGATAGTCAAGGTCATAACTTAAGCCTCAACATTCGATATTCATCATAAGACAAATGATAGAAACAGACCAACCCAAAGAATACATGATATACATAACTTAGTTTTACTATATAAACTTGAATTTATTACCATGTTAATATTAGCAAGTAACGGCTTCACTTAGTAATCCTCTCAATGTGGCGCTTCAAAAAAGCTAATAAAATATCTCGAAATTCTGTAATGACAGAGTGAGCAGCCCATCCTAGCAAAAAAGATGTAACAAACAGAATATTGGGCGAGCGATCGTCAACTGGAATTTCAATAAGTTTCAGCAAAATCGGTCCTCCGAACGACCCAATAAGTGTGTTGAACAGCAATACCCGGGCAATTTTCCGCAGGGTCCAACTCTTCAACTCCAATACAGAGACGAGTGAACCCACACATGCAAGACTGAGAATTGACAAAGAAGAACCGTAAACAATTAGCCATGAGTCAACGATAGAACAGAATTCAATTAATGCATTATAATACACTAAACCTCTCAAAATTAATAATCAATCTGTATTAATCATATGATAAAGCAATGTGACTCTAAAACTACTTTCCTTAGAAACACATTGCTCAATTTTTATTGTTTATTTTTCTTGTATAAGTCAGCTGTATCTTGCATTTTTTTAACAGTGTCTTCTAATGTCTTTACAGGAAAGTAAAAGTGACGCTTTCCAACACCATCAAAATATGCTTGTCGATCTTTCTCTACTTGGGCTTTATCAGCATCGAGAGGACGACGACACTGACCTCGATTAATAGGTGGGTAATTATGCTTATCTGGATCTTTCTTATCTGGGTTGTGTTTGTTAGTGTCCTCCCACTCGTATCCAAGATAAACCGCGCTAGCTGAGCCTTGATAAATGAATTTCGTGAAGGATGAGACGTTTGATACATCGCTTTCACGCAAACCAACTTTTTCTTTCATCTCAACGAGTGTATCGCGGCCATATTTTGCATACCGCTCAGCGGTTTGAATCAGGTGTTCAACTTTGCTTCCAGTTAGTTTACCAGTTGGGATTGAATCAAACAAAATTAATGCCTTGATAATCAATAGATGCAGATTTGCCCCGATAAGCCATGTGGTAAAAGCTTTGAAGTGGAAGGGAACATCAGACTCCCCGCTATTAATAGTGCTTGTCAGCAAAGTGTTCGCGACCAACAATGTCGAGCCAGGATCATCAATGCTGTTCAGCCTATTATATAGATCCACTACTGCCTTATCGTCACTTTTCAAAATATTTTCTGGTATTTTAAGAATAGTATTATCTCTGAGAGTAGCATATTGCTCATTATACCAAGTCAAATCAGAATCGATACTTGCAGCTTGATCCCTGATATCTTGATTGTCGATTGCAGTTGTGACAATATTCCGCACACCATCTAGAATGATCTTTACTTCATTAGGTTTCTGAGGCTTGGGAAGGAAGGCGGAAAAGATCAGGCTCAACAGGCTTGTGACAACTCCAACCGCCAAGCCACCTGGCCCGCCGATACCAAATGACAACATTGAAGCCATGTTCAAAGCGCCTTCCGCCAATCGCTCCAGTGACTGATCATCAGTGCCACCTTGCGCCAACACTACGTTGGAGTAGTTACCACCTGCATTTTGAACAAGTTTTATTGGTTTTGCATCAGGATCTATCTGATCGAGAAGGTTTGCATTTTTGTCAACTGAAAGAGCCGGGAATGTCACGGCAATAGCACCTAAAGCATGAGAACGGTAGTATCGTATTAAGCCTGCTTTGAACTCGTCAGTGCCGTCAGTCAAACCAACGATCTCCTGAACATCACCTTCTTTACTAGAAATTGGTACATATCTGCGAGAATTAATCTTAATATTCTCGGTTAGAGCATTCTCGAGCGCACTGAGAGAAGAGCTACCATCTACTCTGGTATCCAGTATTTCTAATCCAAGAATTTTCTCTCTATCCTCACGCGTCAGGGGAACACTCACCTTCACGGGAATTGGTTTTGCTTGGATGTAGGAGCTCATCTCATAGTTGTATTCCTTAAGGTATTCTCTAGCGAATGCCTGGGCGGTGGCTGCGTCTGAGTATGCGTCAACCGGGAAGTCGAGAACAGGGAGCAAAGCAAGCTCTGGGAATGTCTTTGTTAGAGGATCCGACTGATTTAGTGTAAGGAGCTTGACATCATTAGTGCTTGCTAAAAGCCGATAAGATGTGCTGTCGAGAATTTTATTCATTCCAATAATCTCTCATCATGTGGCAGCGCCACTTAAGTAGCGCTGCAATTTTAGTTGATCAGCGTTTAGGAGGCATACCGCTGGTGATTGTATTTGCAATTTCAACAAGCGCTAATTGAGCCACGTCTGCGGCGACGATTACAGGAAGGGGTTGATTGTTGAGACTTAACGTTTTGACTGTGCTGAAGACAACAGGACTAAAACGCATGTCCTTTGGCTGACTTGCCCAAGCATCAAAAATTTTGTCGATAAGCTTATTTTTTTCCGCTTTATTAATTTTGAAAGCAGGCGCTCCTGGTGAAAGCTCTTTCAGGTACTCCATCATTAGATAGAGTGCAGGCCAAGAGGGATTGAACTTATTAATGTACGTGATAGTCCGATCCCAGATGCTAACTTTACTAGCTCCATCGAGTGCACGTGAGATCTGCTTACGCAGTGTCTGACGAACACTTTCGGGAATTTCATCGAGCCCAGGAATTTTCTCTGCTTTTTGCTTGTTGTCTTTATTGGCATCATTTTTTGTAGAATCAACAACCCACCGAACAAGCAAGATCACGGTAGAAAGCCCAGAGACGGCAAATCCAATTGTTACAGCCCAGAACTTCCAACGTGTGACAAGAGCTCCTTTCTTCTTGGCATTTTCTTTTAGGGCTTCATCGCGGGCACTTTCTCGTTGATCATAACGTTCGTTTTCAGTCTGCGATGTTGAATCTGATAATGTCTCATCTGTCGGAGTTGAGTTTTCTGTAATAGCATCCACCGCAGGAAGCCCAATCGCAAGTGTGTCTGCTGATTTTGACGCTACTTCAAGCATCTGAACTGTGTTTGCAAAATCAGGAGGCGATGGATCTCCTGCAGCCTCAATTTGTCGATTTAGTTCCGTAACAGCTTCTTCTGCGTCTTCAAACACGTCTTCATCTGACTGTTCTGAACTTGGATCGTCTTCTAGTTTTTCTTCTGGTTCAATCAATTCAGGCATATCAATATCCTCTAGTTTGTTTTGACATTTCATCTAAACATTAGGATATGCATTCTCACAGCTAAGAAGTTGACTATAAAAATGTTTTTAATATATCAGGATCGATGAGCGATCAGAACATTTTCCAGCGCCAGTTCCAGTTGCTCGATCTGGCGGTCAATCTTTTCCGAAGATGAGCCAAAACGCTGTTTTTGAAGTTTAGCAAGTGTCAGGCGTAGGTGGGAAATCAGTTCTAGAAAGGCGGCCCAGTTGGGGATCTCCACCGACAAGAATAGGGTGAATACTTATTGAATTCAATGGAGTATTTGTAGTCTGACTAGTTGATATGCAGTAGTATACCTGTATGCTCAAGGGTAATCCCCCCATTTATGGAGGAGTTCTGCAGTAGAGTTATGCAGCCTGTTTTATTTTGTCGGCAGGCGTAATGCCGCCGATGGCCATGTTGGGCCGTTGGTTGTTATATGTCCAGAGCCAGTTTGTTGCTTCCCACTGGGCTTGTTCGATGCTTTCAAAGCAGGATTGGTCCAGCCATTCTTGCCTTACAGTCCTGTTGTAGCGCTCGACATACGCATTTTGAGCGGGTTTCCCGGGTTGAATATGACGGATATGGATGCCTTGCTTTTGTGCCCACGACAACAAGATTTCACTGATGTTTGAAGTTCGTCCCTGTTTCCGGACAGTTTGATTAAACACATTACGCTGCCATTTTCCAAGCCCTTTGTTCAAACGCCTGACAAGGCGTTTTGTAG
>NZ_LCWX01000052.1:0-1960 GCF_001431305.1 Pseudovibrio sp. POLY-S9 | reverse complement strand
TGTGTCGGTTCAATGTTTGGATTTTGCGTGCGCAACGCTTCATCATCAATATTGGGCAGCAAGTCCGGATGACTGTAGTCAACCTGTCCATAGTCTTCAGCGTTCCATGGGCCCGGTTCAAAAATTCCAACCCTGACACCTTGGCCTGTGTAGTCCTCCCAGACCGGCAGAACATTGATTTCAGGTAAGTACCATTGTTCCAGGAACTGCGGATCTTGCGGGTGACCTTCTAAAACAAGAGTGACTTTAGCGGTCATCTCAGTAGATTGATTGGTTCCAGTGACGCCGACCTGCAGGCCGCGATTGCCATGTTCGTCTCTGATTTTGTAAGAGAAGGACGGAATACCTGCAAAGCCATCATCTACGACAAAGATCACCTCTTCTCCAGAAAGAGAGACTGTGCCGCCAACCGCATTAAAGGTTTCCTGGATCTGAAGAGCATCGCCCTGATAATCCAGATCGTTACTCAATAGGCTTGAGACGGGAATGCGGTAGGTGTGGCCATCGGCCTGCAGTGCCAGACGCAGGGTGTCTTTGACGGGCATAGGATTGCCGCCATCGAGCTGCACTTCATTGATGTCTGCAAAGTTGAGAGCTTCAATGTTGGTCAGTCTGTCATCACCGTCTGGGCCACTGGCACGTTGATCAGCAACTGAGTAACTGCCATCTGCGTTTCTGGTCACGAGGTAGTCAGCGTATGAACCGGAATACTCAGCTACATCATAGCCGATACCCCCATCGAGATGGTCATTGCCAACACCGCCGATCAGAAGATCTTCACCAACCCCGCCCAGAAGTTTGTCATCTCCCAGACCGCCCTGCAGAATGTCTTCACCCTGACCACCAGAGAGTGTGTCGTTCCCGCGGTGCCCGCGGATCAGGTCATTACCTGCATATCCGTAGACAATGTCATTGCCTTCTTCGCCATTCAGGATATCTCCTGCAGAACCACCAAGCAAGATGTCATCGCCGCCACCGCCATTAATCACGGACTGATTTGACGAACCGGACACCAGAATATCAGCTTGATCAGTCCCGATGGCCATCTCCACCTGAGACTGCTGGAGATTAAACGCAACACCTTGATTACCGACGAATTGCACAACGTCAAAGCCCGCTCCCCCTTGGATACCATCCTGGTTTTCAGAAAGGTCTTCGGCATCTGCAACAATATAGTCGTTGCCCGCTCCCCCACTTAGGCGGTCTTTACCTTGCCCACCAACGAGCCAGTTATCTTGTTCATCGCCGATGATCTCGTCATCTCCATCAGCACCAATACCGCTGGTAACTCCCTTCTGTGCAAGGTCGACCGTTTCTCCGTCTTCATTGCCAACAGTATAGACACTGCTGCCACCCTCAATTGTGACCGTTGTCCCGGAGCCAAGAGCTTCCTGCGTCAGCCCGTTCGGGTCTGCAATGAAGTTTACTGAAGCGATGGCAAGGTCGCGTTCAGACGTTTTATAGGTTGATTGGCTGCGTACCTCATTGCCGCCAGAAAAGGAGCCATCTGAGGAATTATTCAATGAAATGGAGGTAATTCCGGCTTCTGCCAGAGTTTTCAGTTCATCGGCTTCTGAGCGGCCATTCTGGTTTACATCCTGCCAGATTTTTAGTGAGCCGAAGCTGGTGTCTGATGCATTAATCCGGCCATCATTGTTACTATCAAATGTATTGAGGGCATCAAATCCATCCTCATGTACAGCGCCGGTCCCGGCCGGTGCACCATAATACTCTGACAAAGTCTCGGTGATGTCGTTGATCTGACCATCTCCGTTGCGGTCATGAACAAGAATAGCATCATCAGCGCCCACCCAGCCTGTACGCTCCAGAGCACCGTCGTTATCCATGTCAAAGTAGATCTGACGATCAGCAAACGGTGTGAGTTCAATGCCATCCCCGTCCAGATCAAGCACGAGTGGATCAATCTCGGCAATTCCTGTCGCCCAATCTGTCACATAAG
>NZ_LCWX01000051.1:2609-8169 GCF_001431305.1 Pseudovibrio sp. POLY-S9 | reverse complement strand
GCTCAGGCTGCTATCAACCGAAGCGACAAGTATTGAGCGGGTTTCGCACCCGCTAGGAAAACGCGCCTTTCCACGGCGCACCAAACAATGTGGGTTTGCTACCCTGGATAGATGCACTTAATTCGGGCTCAAAAAGCCGATGTTTGCAAGCCGAGATGATTATGATTGCAGGTCGGCACATCTAATGTGATCCTAACCGGATAATTGCGATCGCGTCGCAAACAATGTGCTTTCATTCGCAGCTAATGTGAGTTTAGCCCGTCCGATAGCTGCAGATAATTCGAGCGAAAAATCAGGATGCTTGCAATTCAAGATCCTTCACCAGCGTTAATGCACGCTTTTGACTATCGCTGAGTTTTTCATCTGTAACTGCGTTTGACCACGCGGTTTTGAAGGCTTGATCGTTAGAACTTTGGCACCAGGACAATGCGACCGCGCCGAGCGCCGTCCAGCCGATGCCGTCACACATCTGTGCCCATCTTTTGGCAGGGAAGGTTTCCAGTCTCTTCAAAAGGCTTAGATCCGTCTCGTTGATCCGGCTCTGGTTTTCTTCGCCGCCATCAACGCCTGCTGACGCTATCCATAAAGGTTCGCTGGCATGAAGGCCCTGCCAAACATCCACTGGAGTGAGCCCTTCTCCCAGATCGAACGCGCCAGGTTTTGTCGTGTCTTGATCAACCGCCAATTTCAACGTCTCCTGATTCTGCTGAAGCAGAGCCACCACACCCAACACTGTCTCCAACCCGGCACACAGCACGGCCATTTACAAACACGGACCCGGACCCTGCAGACATAGAACGCGGATGAGGCGGACAGTTGCCACACCCATGTGGGATAACGCCGTCACCGACACGCACTACAGCAATAGCATTCACAAACACATCAGGGCTTCCAGCAGAAGATGGCGTGGGCGGAAAACACCCATGGCCCGCGGCGATATCGCCTTTTCTATAAGCAGCTGGCATCAAAAATACTCTTTGTAGTGAACCAGTTCGTAAGGGTAGTCGGGATGATCCTTAAGCGGGCTATCGTCAATCCCAAGGACCTTTGCAACTGCTGCACCCATGAAGCACCAGTAGCCTTTGAAGCTTTTGCTTTTGGGATGTTTATGGAAATTTTTAATATAGAACTCTTCGTTCTTTTGACCAGTCTTTGCCCACTTGGTCACGTAGTTCATTAGGATTTCCTGATGGTGGCCTTCATGTCGTGTGAAGCATCCATAAATTGGTGCTTCAAATGTCTCCATATAGCAGCGTGGGGCAACATTTTCAGGCGGTACATCGTAGCCAAAATATTTGGCAAACTCGTTCATCAAAGGAGAGATGCGAATTGGCTCAGGGGCGTAATCTCCATCATCTCCTTCCTGATCGTATTCTACCGACATATCTTTGCGCAGCGACATTTCGATGTAGCGATGGCAAAGCTCTTTGGGTGCATCACACAGGACTAGGAGAGGAAAGAGTTCAAATCGATGTTTACTTGTCACCAGATCTTTTTGATGCGGTGGAAGATGCGTTGTTGAAGCATAATCAAACATATCCATCATCTTGTGAAGACCTGAGCGCATATGTTCAACAACTTGATCTAAGGGTTTTCCCATATTGTAGAATATAAGTGATCGATCCAAATCTACTTCAGCTAGAATGTCCAGTCTGTTTTGCTTCGCTTGTTCTGTGATATCAGGATTAGACAACTTTGCGATTGAGCGATCATAACTACTTTGGACCTCATCAATCTGATGCTCGAAATACTCTTTTGATTTATAAATATTTCTCATATTTATTCTTTTTCCCTGAAAGGTGTTTTATCTTTATTCTCTAAAGTTACTTCGCCGTACTCATCAATACGCTGGACTAAAGCTTTATTACTGTCAATTATATCTTCCATCTGATCTTTAGTAATCTCACTTTTGTCATACATTGTTGTCAAATGATCTTTTATCCACTTTTTAGTTAACTGTTTTTTCCCGACCTTGCTGCCTAATGCTTTGGCATCGGTCACAAAATAATCTGGCGGGGGTTTGGGATTCTTATAAACACCGTCAATCCCTTTCCCCTTAAAACCATCACCCGTTATCTGGGTGTCATCTCCATTGATCTTCTCCCAGCCTCGCTCTTTCGCATCCTGGTCTGCGAGGGTTTCGCCCCATTGGCCTTTCCATGGATTATGCCGGTTGGATTGGGTTTGTCTTTTCCCCTCAGCTGCTCTTTGTTCATCAATCTCGATTTCTTTGTTACTACGCAAATCAGAAACTGGCTTCCATTCGCCATGTTTATTCTTGATCATGGCTTCACCATCCGAAGTGCGCCGCATACCGCCTGGATCATCAGGGTTGCGGTAGGAGCCATCCTCCCACACATCTTCCTTTTTGGATTTTTTGCCCTTGCCGCCCTTTGCTTCAGCCGGTCCTTTGTCCCGGTCCGGCGCGGTCGTTCCCTGATTATCTGACCCTAAGAGCTTTTTCTCTGCATCTGAAAGGTCAGTTGACGTGTCAATGTCACCAACACTTTTCTCTACGACCGCTGGCCTGGACGGATCAAAGCTATCTTTTCTCAGAAAGTTCCGCTCACTGCGAACAAAGATCTTAACAACGTTCGATCCAGATTTTGCAACGCGCCCAACGAATTTGAGCGTCAAAGCCGCAACTCCCAGTCCTAACCCGACAAGAGCCAGGGCAATGCCTTCTTCGGTTACGGCATATCCAGCATCAACAGCTGCCTTGCATAACGCGACCTTCCACGTACCGTTATCAATGGCAGCAATTGCATCTTGATAGATCGTTTTGAACGAGGCCCAAAGGTTTTCAAAGAAAGCGTTGAAGCTACCATGCATAACGGCTGTACGATGCTGATAGGCTTGCTGATAAGTGGCATAAGCCTTCTCTTCAGCCAGCTTTGCTGCGCGCGCCTGCGCTCGATCCGGCGAGGCAAGAGCAAGGCCGTATTCTTCGCTGGCTTTTTCATAAGCTCTGCGAGTAGCTTCTTCCGCATCTCGCGCCGAGCTTAAATTTGTTGGTATCCCAAACTCTTCAATGGCCTGCCTGACGAGTGCCCGCGCCTCCTCCTGCTCTTCGGGTGTGCCGGTAAGACAAACAAGAAGGCCGATAAAGTGAATTGTGGCTGCGTATTCTTTGGCGCGATCTGCCGCATGGCCGATACAGGATTGACCATCAAGATGCGTGCCACCTGGCTGCGTGTCCGGAAGGCGAAAATCAGCGTCAGTCATTACTCTTCCCTCCAAAGAGGTTTAGAAAATGACTTGTGCCGATAGCGGGTGTAATTGTTGCATCCAGGACAGGTCGTCCAACTTTGCCAGCACCCGCAACAGGAACGCTCAGCAGAGAACTCACCACATCAGACTTCATCGCGATGAGCGCACTTTTATCACCGTCCTGGAGATCAAGAGCCTTATCAATGAGGCCCAACACGATCCCATGTTGAGCTTTAGGGTCAGGGTCATAATCGAAGGGATCTTTCAGAGGTTTCCCCCCAACACCAGCAAAAAACTTGTTCCGATACTGGTCTCGCACCTTGCGGCGAGCGAGTTCATTGGCAACAAATTCACCATCATCATATCTGCGCATCTGACGCCCCTTAGTTCAGCTTGATTTTGCCGCCCTTCTGGACGATCTGCGAAGAACCATTGATGCTGATGTTGATGCCTTCGATTTTTATGTTGCCCGCCTCCTCCATGACGATCTTGGACTTACCGCAGACAATCTCGAAGGTTTTGCCAACGACAATTGTTTTGTTCTGACCAACCTCTTCATAGGCACCCATGAGGACTGATTTGTTCTCAATGCCGCCAACAGACAGCTGATAGCCACCGCCAACAGCCGTGGCTTTAGCTCCGCCTACCACTTCGGAAGAAGACACCATCACCGTCTCGGCTTTGTTTTTGCCAACCGCGACGACCAGATTGCCTTCGCCCATGTTGAGGCCGAACTTGCCGAGGGTTCCGGCAATGCCTCCGATTTTCTTGCCGAGGGCTTTCTCAACGGCCTGGAATTTCTCGGTAACGAACTGCTGCAACTTGTTGGGGCCGACCATGAGGGTCATGTTGCCGCCAATCACCTCATGGTGGCTGTTGCCGACTTCAATGGATTTGTTGTGGCCGATGCTTTCTGACTGGTTCACGTCAACACGCTTGGCACGGTTGTTTTCAACGTGAATGTCCTGGTCTTTTTGAGCATGAACATAGATCTGCTCTTCGCCGGACTGATCCTCAAATGAGATCTCGTTGAACCCATCCCCCTTATGGCTGTCCGAGCGGATGACCATCTTGGTCTTGTGGTCGGGCAGCTGGTAGGGGTTGCGGTTGTTGGCGTGATAGGTGCGACCCGTGATGATGGGCTGGTCGGGGTCGCCTTCGAGAAAGTCTACGATGACTTCGTGGCCGATGCGGGGGATGGCGATGTGGCCCCAGCTGGCGCCGGCCCAGTTGGAGGACACGCGGATCCAGCAAGATGAAGTGTCGTTCTTCTTGCCATGACGGTCCCACGGAAACCAGACTTTCACCCGGCCATGCTCATCACAGTAAATCTCTTCGCCTTCCGGCCCGGTGACATGGGCAATCTGAGGGCCGTCCACCAAGGGCTTTTTGAGTAGTTTAGGCCGGTATGGCAGGCGGGCGGGTATGACCTCAAACCCAGCGCTGTAAGTGGTGGTACCGCTGCCAGCTTCCTCCGTCACGGCCTGTGGCTGGCTGCCCTGATGCGAGACGGTGAGCAAATGATACTTGATGTTGTAGTCGCTGTTCGGGTGGTCGTTCAGCGCAAACTGATGACCGGCTATCAGGTGAATGGCATTGGTTGCGCCATGCCCTGTGGTGGCCTCAACACGGGCTGCCTCCAGCCGGTGTTTTGTGAACGGATTGCCGACACCATCGGCCTTGTAGCGCCCTGGATACTCATAGAGTGCATAGTCTCCAGCAGAGCCGTTGTCCTCACCGCGCTGATGGGCGTGTTGCTGGTTGTAAGGTGGGTTCTTGAAGGAATAATCGCGCTGCATGAAGCTGGTGGCTCGCAGCTGCTCACGAAGGACAAAGCTGTTGCAATAAACGCCTTTGACCGCCCCGCCAGCCATGCTGTTATATTCTAGCTTGGGCTGGTCTGGGAGCTCGGAGACGATCTGCGGGTTATCAATAAACTGCAGTGTATGCTGGCCGTTTGTACCATAGGTGAAGTAGTACCAGATGCCTTCCTCAGCCGTGATGCGATCTAAAAAACTTAGGTGACTTTCCCGGTACTGCACGCAGTATTCACGAGCTTCATGAGGCTCGGTCAGATCCCACTTCACATCCTCGACGCCGTGTTCTTTCAGCAGGATCTTGACGATCTCAGGCACGCTTTTCTTCTGGAAGATCCGGCAGTCAGAACCATGGGCGAGCCGGTGCAGGCTGGGCAGCAGCGTCAGCGAGTAACTGGTGCGATGATGACCTTCATTACCACGGGCAATCTCGGCGATCACTCCGGAGAGATGGCGCAGGCCCTCGTATTTATGATGGATGGTCAGCGTTGCCGGCGTATCCAGCAGGCTATGCAAGTCCAGTGCGTTGTCAT
>NZ_LCWX01000051.1:0-2491 GCF_001431305.1 Pseudovibrio sp. POLY-S9 | reverse complement strand
ATCTGCGTGAGCCCATTGAGACGCTCTGTTGCCGAGAACCCGGTGACCAGCAACTCCGCGTTGGGCTGCGCAGGAGCTGCAAAGGTGAAGGCCAGATCCTGCTCCTGAAGGAGCTGAGGGATTTGGACTATGGCATTCATGAAAAACTCGCTGGCAAATGAAAAAACAAAGAAACTGCAATAAAACAACACAGGATCAATTTTACCTGTCGGGAAGTGTCTTGAGCGAAACTGGTCTGAACCTGAGCTGTATCGTGCTTCAGGGAGGATCTTGGCCCAAAGAACCAGCTTCGATGAAATCGGCTCATAAAGATCAAGAAACAAGCAAATCTGGCCGCTCTGTGCTGCGCGTCCTGATGAAGAAAAGACTTGGAACGAGCAGTTCAAATGCGCAATACATCAGTGTTTACAAATCCATGGCTCAGCCATGTTTGCGGATAAAGGCGCTGATCTCATGACCGCGCAAGACTGCGCCAGGTGGAGTTATCTTTTCATTCCTGCGGAGATTTCATTTATGCGTTTAATTCTGGCTCTTGTGCTTCCCTTTGTTGTGTTCTTCACAATCAACCGCCCGTTTCAGGGGATCTTTTGCCTGTTGCTTCAGATCACCGTGATTGGCTGGATACCAGCGGCCATTTGGGCCGTGTATGCACTGGGGCAATATAAGACCGACAAGAAAATCAGGACTATGCAGCGCTCCAACTGAGCATCACCAATACGGTTGATACAGCACAAAAGAAAAGCGGCCTGCTATGAACAGACCGCTTTGATAACAATGTCAGGTCAATGTAAATTTAAGTCGGGCGGCGAGAACCTGGCCCACATTCTTGCTTTGTTGCCACTGCCAAACCCCGCACCGTTTTCGTCCCAGATTTCGCCGTCAATATTGATGTAACCGTATACTGGGAATTCCTCACAGCCACTTGCGACCCAAAATAAGACTTTATCGCCCTTGTTGTAAGTATCCATTGTACGCCAATTGAGCGTTGTTTGAATGCTCATATCAATCACCAAATATTTAGAAATGAAATTAGTTGGAAAGTTCCTCCAAGAGGCTATTGAGCAGCGAAATAACTGACTGCTTATCGTCCTGATCGCAGATATGCTCTGCCACATCGGCCCCGATTTGAGCCTGCGGATTATCCGATATTGCGACCAGAGCATAAGCCAGCTCCTCAGTGTCGCCCTGAAGCTGTTCGCCTACTGCAGAACCGCTGACATTAACTTCAAAATTAAGCATATATAACCTCACATGAGTTTGTGAACGTGCCGATCATAGGATCTGTTTTTATGCCTCTTCATCAATGACATCGGCCTTATCAATCGAGAACGCTTCCAGAGCAGCTTCCATTGCCGTTTCAACCAATCCCATTTCAGGTTGATAGGATCTGTAGGATGCATAGGCTAGAATGAGCGTGACTGCTGCATGCACTGCTTTGTCGGTATCTGGCGTACCTCTCAGAGCCGTGTAGATCTTTTCTTCAGCCTCGTTTGAGGCTTCTGGGATTAAGGCCAGATGTGTTTGGGTTCCCATAAAACTTGCTCCTTGTTGGAGATGAGTTAAGTGTCCACTCCCCTCCCCCTCTGGGAGGTTCGTTTCACTTTTCTCGTCATTGGAAGCCGTTCAGTGTGGTCAAGGTCATTCTTTGAATGCCTGCTTGCAGGTTGCCTTGACCATGCTGAAGGGAGACTTTAAAGAACAGCAGGTAATGGAAGCCGCAGAGCGGCTTGCCGTGTTTGTTTGCACGAGGGACAGTCCCCGCATGGCCGAGACAGACAGTGGAGCGCTTTAGGTTGAGTTTTGCCGTTGCTGGCTCGTTAGAGACTGCAGGGGGAAATTATGAGACCTTAAGTGTGGAGGTGTGTGGCTTGGTAAGCGCCAAAGGCGCGTGGACAGGCCCGGTCTGCACAGCAGACGTGCCCCTGCACTATTGCTTCTTCTGTTCCAAAAACAGGCCCATTCATTCATCTGAGATCAGCTTCAGAACTTCGTACTCATCGTGATCACCTATCTTGCGATGCAGCAATTCATACCTTTCTTCCAGAAAAACGACTTACAGAACTGAAAAATAATGCAAATTAAACTTCATTAGCTGATCTAGCGCCATAAGCACATTTGAATGTATCTTGTCAAAAATGTACCTTAACAGATTGATATATTTCACTAATATATAATGCAAACTAAACCACAACAGTTCACCTGAGCCCACGTTAGACAACTGGAAATGACCGAGGTACAGATTCAGATAGAACTTCGGGTACGATTGGCCTATCTGATCATTTCCAGAGCAATCGCCTCATGTAGAGAATTATAATTCATTATTGTTATCAGTTGGATACACCAGGTCATCACCTTACAACTAGCAATTTATGCACTGTTCGTTGTTTTGCTGAAGCTCAGATTGCAACCAACTTGAGAACTCCCGATCCAACTCCAGATCTTAGAACCTCTTAAGTTCGCTACCCGCTTAAAAAGCTGTTTTTAAATTCTT
>NZ_LCWX01000050.1:0-1369 GCF_001431305.1 Pseudovibrio sp. POLY-S9 | reverse complement strand
CTCTAATCGGGCGCTGAGGTCAAGCTCTTTTTTCCTTTCCGATCGGATCTAATCCATCTCCGGGTCACGCTTCTCTTCGCAGTCTGGGTCGCTCTTCGTTGTGAGCGGCTGCATGCATGTGCCGGAATGGTTGTAGAGAGCCTCGCTTGTGGACGCGCTTTGTATGGCGCAGCAGACATTTTCGGCTTCATCTACAAACCTCGTCCAGAGAGGACGATCCTATCGTGATGTTGAGGTGAGACTAAATCATGCTGCAACCTCCAAACCATCACGACAGAATGATGTGTCATTGACCCACATGCGATGCATCACAACCGCGAGCTTTCTGGCTACCGCCACAACAGCACGGCGGCGCCCTTTGGTCCGCATCAGGCGCATCCCCCAGCTCTTGATGCTGGATTCGCCAGTACAGCGGGTTAGCATTGCATTAGCAGCCGTATAAAGGGCCGAGCGGACCTCCATGTCTCCTGCTTTAGAGATCCGGCCAGGATTATCAGTTTCTCCTGATTGAAAACGCCTCGGCGTTAAGCCGAAGTGGGCAGCAACCGTTCGCGAACTCCTGAACCGCGCCGGATCATCCACCGCAGCGACAAATGCCAGCGCAGTCATAGGGCCAACGCCGGGGATTTCCATTAGTCGCAAGCACACTGCATTGGTGCTTGCCGCGTGTTTAACGCGTTTGTCCAGCTCTTGATACGTGTGTAATAAAGCGAGCCGCGCGTCCAGAAGCGGAACCAGTGCCAGGCTCAAATCGGGGCTAGCTTCGATGAGCGGTCGGACTGTTGCATCAAAGTGGGTGTGTTTTACCCGCACTGGCAGGCGGATACCGTAAACCTTCAGGAGCCCCCGGATTTCATTTGCCAGATCAATGCACTTGCTCAGGCAGGCTTTGCGACTGGTCATGAGCGTACGCATTGCATGCGAGCGGCGGCTTTTCATATGCACTGGGCTGTACCAGCCCGAACGCAAGACTTGCGCAATTCCACGCGCGTCATTCTTGTCGGTCTTGTTGCGCATAGCAGATAGAGCAGCATGCACTTGTCTTGCCTCCATGCAGACAACCTCAAAGCCATGTTGCTCTTTCAAACCGTAAAACAGAGGCTGGCTCATTGTTCCAGCTTCAAAGCCGATACGGGTGATCGGAAAAGATGCCTTGGCTAAACTGCTTGCAATAACATCAACCTCACAGGCAACTGAGCGTTCAAATACAATTTTGCCTTCGCCGTCGATCACGCAAATCGCAACTGACCGTAAAGAAACATCCAAACCAGCATAGTATTCCATGGTGCTCTCCCATCCTCGCAGCAATATGCTGCGATCTTAACAGGAGCTGACCTCTCGTGAAGGACGAGCCCGATTACGCATGCTT
>NZ_LCWX01000049.1:72685-87063 GCF_001431305.1 Pseudovibrio sp. POLY-S9 | reverse complement strand
GTGGTGCTGGCATGCTGTGATCCTCCCGAACAGAGTGAATCACAAATCGAAGTTTTGGGGAATCTCATAGATTCAAACTTTGATCGAAACGCTTTAGTGCGCCTGCACAATTAAACAAATAAGAGTGCAGTAACAAAAGTGAGTCTCATAAAAAAAGCAGGTATAGCCCACCATTCTCCTTTGAATCATTCTTAGTAGAGGTTGCTGAGCATTGGACCTGATAGCAAAAAACATCGCGCTACAGAAAGCTCATATGGTTGAATCAGCTTAACGCAACAAGCTATTAAGCTCGACCAAAATCAAGGCTCCCTGAAAGCTCTCGACATGCTGTCACGAACAGGCTCCATAAGGTAATCGAAGAAGGTACGGTCTCTCGTTGTGATGTACACCTCCGCTGGCATGCCCGGCGTTGCTTTGAAGTTGAGGTATGTCGGAATTTTCTCACGATCCAGCTTCACACGCGCCTTATAAACGTCAGCAGATACGCTCATCGGATCCTCACT
Organism: Pseudovibrio sp. POLY-S9; assembly: GCF_001431305.1. Lineage (NCBI taxonomy): Bacteria > Pseudomonadati > Pseudomonadota > Alphaproteobacteria > Hyphomicrobiales > Stappiaceae > Pseudovibrio > Pseudovibrio sp. POLY-S9. The sequence continues at coordinate 86,560 of NZ_LCWX01000049.1, read as the reverse complement.
TCGCAATGCATCAGCTGATACGTATACGACCCTTGCATCCAACATCGGTGTAATCCGCTGGTTCAAAGCCGTCAGGCGAACCATTGCCTTCTGCCCTTCTTTCACGTTGTCAATCTCGGTGGTTTGGATCGACGCTTCAATAATGAGCTCATCCTGCAGAGGTAGGATTTCCATTAGATCCTTACCACTCTCAACCACACCACCTGCAGTGTGATAACGCATCCGAACAACAATCCCGCGAACTGGCGCTACGATCTCAACGCGCTGCAGAACATCTTGCGCAGCACGTATTTGCTCACTCACATCATCCAGATCAGCATTAACGACCTGAAGCTCCCCAACGGCGGTTTGCGAGGCTTCATTCTCCGCCCTTACAATTTGCGCCTTTGCTCTGGCAATACGCTCAGTCGCATCTCCAATCTCAGCAAGGATACGACCTTCCTCACCTTTTAGATTGGCCAGTGAGCGTTGAATGCGAAGTACGTCAGATTTCCGAATGAGGCCTTTTCCAAGGATCTTCTGTTTGGAATCCAACTCTTCCTGAAAAAGATCCATCTGCTCCTTCACAGCAACTAGCTGCGATTGGCCACCCTGGATCCTCTCCTTTAGTGCATTAATACCTTGAGTAAAAATATCAATTTCACTCTGAAGTTTTCGGGTTCGAGCTTTGAAGGTCAGCAACTGGTTCAAAATGATACTCTTGATCTTAGCATCCTGGGCAGTGCTTAAGAGTTCCTTCGGCAGCACCAATGACTTCTGGCCTTTGGCCTCTTGCGTCAAACGCGCTTGAATAGCTTGAAGGCGTGCTTGCCGGATCAACAAGCGCTCAAGGTTAGCTTTAGCTGCTGTCTCATCAAGTTTCACCAGCACTGCACCAGCAGCCACCACATCCCCCTCTTTCACAAGGATTTCCTTGATGATCCCACCTTCAAAGTGCTGAACAATCTTGTTTTGCCCAGTGGCAACAAAGGAGCCTGAGGCGACGACAGCCCCTGCCATCGGTGCACTGGAAGCCCAGTACCCAAATCCGGCAAATGTGAAAGCAATAATGATAAAACTAGCCAGTATGGGCGCGCGAGTTGTGCGAGGCACATCCTCATACCAGCTTCCATCAAGTATAAGAGCTCTAGTAGACATAAAAATCACCAAATAAGAAAAGCTTAAACTATTCAGCTGGTTGTGCTGCTGGCAGATTATGCCCCGACGCATTTTGATGTTGTGGAATGCCGGGTCGCTTACCAGTTATCAATGGCATCACTTCATCACGACTGCCAAAGGCAGCAACCGTCCCATCCTTAAGCATCATGATTTTATCGACACAACGCAGCAAAGCAGGCCGTTGCGTGATGGCAATAACAGTCATGCCATCTTGCTTTGCACGTTCAAGAGCCTGAGCAAGCGCCTGCTCCCCGATTGTATCTAAATTAGAATTGGGCTCATCAAGCACCAACAAACGAGGATTATTGTAAAACGCACGCGCCAATCCAATACGTTGACGTTGCCCGCCAGAAAGCGGTGCACCATCCATAGCAACCTGCGTCTCATAGCCCTGAGAAAACTGCGAAACCATCTCATGGATGTCCGACATTTGCGCCGCTTTGAAGACATCTTCATCTTTGGCTTCACGGTTCATGCGAGCGATATTCTCTTTAATTGTCCCCGGGAAAAGCTGTACATCCTGAGGCAAATACCCAATGTTTTCGCCCAGCTGCCGGCTATCCCAGTTCCGCAGGTCCATCATATCAAGACGGACATTACCCGCCGTTGGAATAAGGGAACCAACCAACATCTTCCCAAGCGTGCTCTTACCCGATCCCGAAGCACCAACCACCGCCAACGATTCACCGGGAGAAAGCTGGAACGAAATACCATTTAGGATCACGCGTTTGTTGGGCGGTGGAACAAACAACAAACGCTCAACACTCAACCGCCCCGCAGGATTCGGCAGGCGCAACCGATGTACATTCAGGGGCGAAGTATGGAGCAATTTCTGAATACGGCCATACGCACTCTTCGCTCCCACATAGCTCTTCCAACCATCAATAATACCTTCAACCGGAGCCAACGCACGGCCACCAATAATAGAGGCTGCAATAATCATCCCTCCGGTTATTTCATTGGAAAGCGCAAGCCATGCCCCCCATCCCAGCATCGTGATCTGTGTCGACAGGCGGATGAATTTTGAGATCGCAGAAATCAGGACATTTCTGTCTTGTCCCATTATTTGCGCTTTCAAAGACTCTGCTGTCTCCTTACCCCAGATAATCACCCCTTCCGGGATCATCCCCATCGCATTCATGACCTGGGCGTTTCTCGCCATTGCCTCAGCTTGCAGATTGGCACGCGAGGAAAACGCATTGGCCTTTCCAAATGGCACAGCCGTCAGCTTCTGGTTGATCCGTGCAAGCACAAGAAGCAACAGAATGGTCGTTGTCACAATCATCCCCAAATGAGGATGAACCAGATAAACGACGAGCAGGTATATAGGAGCAACCGGTGCATCCATGATGGTTAGAAGAACTGAACCAGTCAGGAAGCTTCTCAATTGCTGGAGGTCGGAAAGAGCCTGAAATTCCTGACTACTGCCGTTGTGAGACGCTCGCGCCGCTGCACTCAAAACAGGCCCACCAAGGCGTGTTTCAACATCAACAGCAACCCGCATGAGCATGAAGCGCCGGAACATATCCAACAGCACATGTGCAAGCACAAGCCCGATAACAATGGCTGTCAGCATCACCAAAGTATCAACACTCCGGCTCGTCAGAACACGGTCGGAAATCTGAAATAAGTAAATTGGAACAGACAGGATCAGAAGACTGGCGCAAAACGAAAAGAAACCAACATAAAGCAGGTTTACCTTGGCACGTGCCAATCCATTCTGCATCAACTTGCGAAAATCAATATCTTCATAGGGTCCTCCATTCTTCCTGGAGGCGAAATTACCCTTTTGGCTGGCAAGCTTTTCTCCACGTGCAGGCTCTTGTTGAACACCATCCACCTGCAATGTTTTGCTCGCTTGCCTCCCACGTTGCCGGCTATTGTTCTTTGTCGCTCGAGCTTTAAACATATATTCTCTCTATAAAAACCTATTAAAATCAAACAAGTATATCGGAGACCATGTCACTCTCACCCGCATAAGGAACAAACGCGGGCGACGTTCCGGTTTCGCTACCACCGTCATTGCCAGTAAATGCAACAACTTCCGAAACCAGATCTGTATTTCCATTCAATGCTGTTTCGAGATCATCTTCTTCAGAGACAACGATATTGACTTTTATAACAATGTCTTCCTCTGAGTATTCGCCATCCAAATATTGAAAACCCGACTGACTATCATAATCAATGATGGTTGCTTTGTTGCTCGTCTTGTTACTTGACGTGTCCAGATAACCCTCTTGGTCATCTTCAACGACCTCACCATTAATAAACTGCGTGAGAACACCATCATCCTCTTGTTCTTTATGGATCTTCACATAGTCCGCATCCGAGAGAACATTGATCTGCTCAATCGCATTGATTTGGTAATAATCACCAGTGATGTAGAGGACTTTCAGGTCAGTGCTCGGCAGGATCGGCAAACCACCTGTGGCAGAAGAGGCGGTATACTCGTAGTCCCCTGCTCGACCATCAATAGCGTCCACCAAACCGTTCACCTCAGAGGTCATCGGCTTCATCAGCGATCCGCCTCCAATATTCTTAATCGTACCTTCATTGGTCAGCACATTGTGCCGTCCGGTCCCACTGATAGCTGCACCAGTCGCATCAATATAATCGGCATCCAGGAGGATATTTTTCTGACTGATGTAGTTGACGTCATAGTAGTTTCCAAGAACAACAATCACATCGTAATTCTGAATGTTATCAATCAACTGCGCCGCGTTGACCTGGGTGTTATCACCGGTCTGAACATAATAACCACTGTTGTTCAACTGGTATGAAACGCAGTCGTCGTCGGAAAGAAAGTTTTTCTGATTAACAATGTTCAGGTCATAAAAATTGCCGCTAACAACATCAACACTCATGGTGTAATCGGGATTGTTGTAGGTAACTGCGGAGGAAATAATGTACTCACCTTCAGAAGTCACATTGGCATCATTGAAGACAATCGTTTCATCAAGCCCCTGACCGACGACAGTGTCCGTTGGCTGATCTGTAGGACCATAATATAAGTTGCTCTGAATGATCGAGTTTGTGGCGTAGTAGTCCCCCATCACGACAGTCGAACATTTCAACTCACTCAGGTCTACAATCGAGGCAACATTGACCGCTTCATTGTCACCGGTCGTTACATAGCTGCTATCGCTCTGTTCATCTTCAGAGGTGTCGTCTTCTGCCTGCTCGTCCTCAGGCAGTTCACCAATATTCTCACCACTTGTAAAAGAAGGATTTGGTGCATCATTCTCCGCTCTATGAACCAGCATTTCGCCAATGGCATCAGCCGCACTTTGCGCATCACCATCATCAAAAATCTGGTCAAGCGTATCCAGCTCAATGTCACTCGCAACATCAAGCAGTTGATCCAGCACTTCATCTGAGTTCCACTCAGGAATATCATCCCCAAACTCACTCTTGGACAAAAGCAAATCATCATCCGTCAGGGCGTTTTCCTGAGCGAGGTTTATTTCAATGTCCGGCGCATAAATATCGCGATAAGTGAAGGTGATAGTATACGTGTAGTCCAGTGATTGACCGCTATCTCCACCTTGCGGCAGCTCTGGGCCCGTACCGTCTTCAAACAGTAAAACTTCAGAAGGTGGAACAAACTTAGAAGCATTTACGAGCGTCTCAACCGAATATGGGAGACGGGCTTGTGACAGCGCGCTAATTTCTGGCAAAAGCGAAGGAAGACTGTAGAACTTTTCATAGGGAAGGTCTGTGATACCTCCGCGAGAATAAACCACTTCCACCGGAGTAATCACAATAGTGTCTTGGGCAAACAGTGCTTCGTCAAAGCTCTGTTCAGCTGTAGCGATACTATCAAAAATCTTCATGTAGCCGATAAAGTGCCAGCTCAATTCATTTATAGCCTGCGACAGCATAAAATATCCTAACAATTTCATATGGATATATAAAATAACCTGCGCGGAGTGATCCGCGCAGGTCTTGTTTAGTTTGGATTATGCAAGGTCGTCTTCGCCAACCACGTTCACGGTTGAGGAACCGCCCACGACGTTGACATCAACAGCATTGGCTTGAACATTCGCACCCATGACAATTGTCTGGTTAAAGGCATTAGCCACACCCAGAGCATCAGCAGTCGCAGCCGTAGAAGCCGTCACGCTGTAATCGTCACCAGTACCGAAGTCGAAGAGACTTTCAGCATCGTGGATGCCATCCGCAGACATCGCCTGACCACCATCAGCAACGATACTCTGATCAAGCGTTCCATGGTTATGGACTTCAACATTGGTGATCGTATCTTGATCATACAATGCATTTGCCTGCTCAGCACCGAAGATGGTGTCAGTGCCATTCGCATCCAGATTACCAAAGAAGCCACCACCAACATCTGGGCTACCAGAAGGTGTGATGTCCAATGAACCCAGACCATCATCTTCTCCTGTGAAGAGAAGCGTATCGTTCTGACCTGTAACATCCAGCTCAGTCGAGTTGACCTGCTTGTTACCACCTGAGGACAGGCTCTGGTTAAAGGCAGATGTCTTCGCCGTAGCATCCGCAGAAGCAACAGCTTCCGCAGTCACGGTGTAGTCATCACCAACAGAACCATTAGCAACGAACGAACTCACTGGATCAGTAATACCGTCACCAGAGTCAGCGTCACCACCAATTGCCGTAACAGTCTGAGTTAACTCATCGAAGTTTTCGACATCGGCTTCATCAATGTGATCGTTGTCACCAGCAGTGTTGTTTTGTGAGAACAAGGCAAGGCTGTCAGCATTGCCAGCAACGGTGCCAGATCGAATTGAGTTCGAAGCACCACCCTCACTGTCATCACCAACGGAGATGACATTCTTGTTGTCTCCAACAATCTCGACATCTGCAGAGTTTACCTGCGCATTGCCACCGGTAGATATTACCTGGTTGAATGCTGAGGCTTCCGCAACAGCATCAGCAGACGACAAGGCTTTACCTGTGAGAGATGCATTGTCACCAACGTTCAACGCACCCTTCACATCTGTGCCATCAATGCCACCGGAACCAACACCAGCACTCGCAGTACCACCTGTTGCGGTAACATCCTGCTCAACATTAGAGTAGTTAACAACATCCGCATCAGAAATACTGTCACCATCATAAATGGTATTGCTCTGATACCCGCCAAGGAGGGAGTCGGTTGAATCTACACCGCCGTTGTTAGCTGGACCAGTACCAGTTACAGATGCAAATGCTACGTTGGAGTCTTCGCCGGCAGACTGAACATTACTGCTTCCACCAGTTACGCTCAGATCAAGATCATTACTCTGAGCATTACCACCAGAAAACAGTTTCTGGTTCATGGAAGACGCAGAAGCAGACGCATCCGCAGTTGCTTGCGTAACACCAGTGATGGAAGAGTCATCTCCAACACTCGCAGCTCCCACATCTCCATCCCAGTCAGCAACACTGATGCCAGCACCACTTGTGGCTGTTCCGCCTGAAGCAGAGACATCCTGATCAACCATATCGCGATTTACGACATCAGCATCAGAAATGGTATCCTTGTCACCAAGCGTGTTTTCCTGCCACGCACCAGCTGCTGTGTCGGTATCAGACTGACCGGCAGCTGCTGCCTGACCAAACTGACCAAGTGTTGCATTGTCTTCACCAGATGCAGCAACGCCAGAGTTCGCACCTACAATGCTTGCATCGTAAGAATTGCTCTGTCCATTGCTACCTGAACTAAGAACCTGCTCAAACGATGCTGCAGAAGCCGTAGCATCAGCACCAGCGTTGGAAAGGCCACTTATGCTGCTGTCTTCCGCAACACCAGGAGCACCTTGAGCACCAATTTGACCATCCCCACTGGATGCAATGCCATCACCAGCAGTTGCAGTTCCACCAGTAGCAGTCACATCTTGAGTGGAATCATGGAAGTTACGAACATCGCTATCCCAGATGGTATCGCCATCGTAAGCGGTGTTACCTTGTAGGCCACCTGAAAAACTATCGGTGTTCGTAGTTCCAACCCAAGTACCGTTTACTTCCGCGTCGTCCTGACCAGCAGAAGCAACATTCACATCTGCGCCTGTGACAGAAACAGATGCAGAGTTGCTTTGAGCATTACCACCTGTCAACTGCGTCTGAGTGAAGGACTGAGCAACACCTGTTGCATCAGCAGATGCTGAACTGGAGCCTGAGATGCTCTCATTTCCATCAATGTTGGTTGAGCTGCTACCAGTCTGAACAATACCAGCTCCAGAGGAAGCAGTTCCACCGTCTACATCAACACTCTGAGTGCTATGGCCCCAGTTAGTGACGTCCGCATGCTCGATTTCATCAACATCACCAAGCTGATTGCTCTGATCACTCCACGAGGTTGTTGTGGTGTCATGATCGACAGATGTAATTGGCTCAGACCCAGCAGTAGCTCCGCTCTCACCAGCTGCTGCAACAGCTTTGTTACCACCAGTAATATCAACATCGACGGAGTTTGATTGAGCATTGCCACCAGTTTTGAGCGTTTGCCCAAAGTTGATCGCAGCGCCTACACCATTCGCACTTGCAGAAGCACTGCCAGTGATGGAGCTATCATCACCAACGGTATCAGGACCGAGATTACCACCAAGAGCTTCAATACCGTTACCTGCGGTCGCACTGCCAGCATCAACTGTGACGGTTTGCACCGCATCTGCCCCACCAGTGTTGATGACATCAGGGCTGAACAAAGTGTCACCTTCGTACATCTCATTTTCTTGAGACTGAAAGGATCGGGTATTTGTGTTGGTGTCACCTCTGCCAGCCAAAAGCGAAACAGGGCCTGCAGCAGCACCAGCATTGTCTTCACCAGCAATCGAGGCCGTCATTTCTGCACCAGTCACAGAGACTTCAGCAGAGTTACCTTGGGCGTTTCCGCCTGTGGTCAATGATTGCGTAAAGGACTGTGCGACACCTTGAGCATTTGCAGAAGCCGCAGCAGATCCACTCATGTCAAAGTTACTATGCACTGCAGCAGAAGTACCAGAATCAAACGAGATACCGTTACCAGCATTAGAGATGCCGCCAGTTACATCAACAGTTTGAGTACTGTCATGCTCATTCCAAACATTCGCATCATCAATCTCATCTTTATCGCCAAGCGCGTTAGACTGATTACTTTCAGTGCGTGTCCCAGTTCTGTGATCGCCGTAAACTGATGGGTTGTCAGCATTTAGAGACGCAGTGGCACCGTCCTCACCAGCAGAAGCAGTAACCTGATTTGCTCCAGTTACACCTAACTCAGAGGCATTACTTTGTGAGTTGCCACCAGTGCTGACTTTCTGTTCAAAGCTTGCGGCAACACCCAAAGCGTCAGACTTGGCAAGCGTCGAACCAGTGATGGAACCATCATCGACTACGTGTTCCGCACCTAGACGGCCACCCTTCATGTCAATACCGTCACCAGCGGTCGCATCGTCACCGTAGGCTTCAATCTTCTGAGTGGAATGCCCGTCATTATGAAGGCTTGGCTCTAGAACTGCATCGGCATCGTAAGCTTCGTTAGACTGGTTAAAGCGAGCATTTGTGCCTGTTTCAGATTCATTAATAGATGAATTCCAATCGGCACTGACCTGAATACCAGCAGTCGCGTCATCTTCACCAGAGGTTGCCTGGCCAACACCAGTACCTGTAATGTCAAGACTTGCAGAGTTACCCTGGGCATTGCTGCCTGCAGAAATGTCTTGTTGGAAACCAACGCCAACAGCACTTGCTGAAGCAGATGCGACAGCACTACCGCTTACGCTTCCGTCACCACCAACAGATGCAGCAGATCCGATATGGTCAATTGAATTGATGCCATCATCACTAGATGCATTACCTGCTTTGGCTTTAACAACCTGCAAAGAGTCATCAAGATTGGCAACTTCAGGATTTGCAATAGCACCGTCAATGTTGCCACCACCAAAACCACCACCAACGCCATCATTCAGTTCATTTGACTGAGTGACACGCCCACGAGTGTTGGTATCTGAGTTACCAGAAGTGTAGTCAGTCCCACCGACAACAGCTTGAGCACCAGATCCACCAGCACCAGAAATATCTACATCTGAACCTGTGATCGATAGATCAATATTGTTGCCCTGCTCATTGCTACCAGTTTGCAGTGTCTGGTTGAAGCTACGTGCAAGACCAGATGCATCTGCTTGTGCAGCAGTAGAACCAGTGATGCTTTCATCATCACCAACGCCAACATTTGAGCCAGCAATATCAGTTGGTCCAGCACCAATGATGCCATTACCAGAATCAGCATCACCACCTTTAACTTTTACACGTTGCTCAGCATCACCATCATTCGTGACGGTAACATTATTGAGTGTATCAAGGTCATTCGCGTAGTTGGATTGGTTTGCACGAACCAGTGTATCCGTGTCGTTATCTGCTGCTGCCGCCCCTGCTTGATGCGCATTGACACCAGAGCTGTCACCACCAACGGTCGACGCATCAAAGTTTCCGCCAGTTACACTGCCGGAGACATCGTTGCTCTGCAGGTTCGCACCGGTCGCGATACCCTGATCAAAGGCAAGCGCAACACCCTGGCCATTAGCTGAAGCGGAAGAGCTCGCATCAATGGTCAGGTCGTCGCCAATCTGTAGTGCAGCGTTAATATCCTGAATGCCATCGCCAGCCTGTGCGATTGTATCAATCAGATCATCACGGTTCACTAAGACCTCTTGGTCTAACGAACCGTCATTAAGCACTTCAGCGCTACTATCACCATTGTGCTCAACGACATCCTTATCACCGAGCGTGTTATCCTGCTCTGCGCGGATACGCGTATCAGTGCCATCAGTAAATGGATTGTAACCAGACATATCGTCTCCAAATATTCGAAGAACTGCCCTGCAAGAAGCCGATCATTTGCGTCAGCTGGTTGCCACAGGTTCTCCTGAGGATTGAAAAAATGTTTCATTCCATGATTTGAAGGATGTCTTTTCGATTTAGCTTTTTGATCCAAGATCAGAACAAGCAAATGGCTTGTAAACTCGGATAACCCCGAATTTGGACGCAAGATTCCAGCTCGCACAAATGTAAAATCTGTACGCTAAACAACACGTCGGCTTCAGAAAACGAAGTAACCGATAAAATATGCGCTGGTTCTGGAATTCTGGCTAAATTACTAACTAAATGCTCTTGCTAAAACGAATAGACTCCATTCCTCCAAACAAAACCTCCAGTAAAGAAGAAAGAATATTCCTCTTGGAAGCGGCGGAAGCTATACCACGGCCTAAAAAACAGACAAACCAAGAGTAATATCTGGTAATAATCAACAATACATTCAATTGAACTAGATAATAATTACCATGACAATCTAGGATATTAATAGTGAGTTAACGTTAGTATTCGCAAATTAGTGTTTTAAATATTACTAAAAAACAACTAAGTACTCCTAACAGGGAAGTGTTTATTGGTCTCAATAATGACAGTGTCATCTAAATCACATAGCAACCTGATCAAGAAATAGGTTTTCGGTGACCTATGTAATATGCAGTGAATTCTCAAGGTAGCTAAAACACTGTTTGAGTGTAAAAGTTATAGGTTTATAACCAAACTTTGCCGACTAATAAAAGAACGCCATACTCTAATTTAAAGACACAATCCGCCCAGTAACTCACATTCCTGATCGCATAAATTTCTTCACAGGTAATTCAGGAATATCTTCAGTCACTGTGGCTTATGCTCCTTTAAATCTCAGGAATCATCGAGACTAAGACTCATTTACTTCACCAACACTCCCCAGACATCCAGTCAAAGAGTCGCCAAGCAAAACCTGTCCATCATGCTCTATAAATAACGCTTTAGCTTTGCTACCCTAGCGTTAGAAACGTAATTATAGGCTGGAAAACGAGTATTCTCAGACAGGCGCGCTTTATGCACGATCAAACCTCTCATTCACCTGACTTTGACGAACTAGACAGAATTGCCCCCGACAAGGCTGGGCGGCGAAACCTCCTGTTCGCTTTGATTGGGAACATCAATTACAGCTGGTCCAACAATGAGAGCACGTTCATCTACATCCTGCAGCATCTCATGCAGACCGACGAACTCACCGCAACTCTTGTCTTCGGCACTCTCAACACAACGAGGGCAAGGCTGGAACTGATAGAACGCCTGGCAGACGCAAAGCTAAAAGATGTTGCCCTCAAAAAGAAGCTGCGCCGCATTCTTCGCATCTTCAACGAAAGTACCCGGCTAAGAAATGAATTTAGCCACGCAACTTTCAAACAGAACCAGCAAGGCGAAATCACCCACACCCATTCCATGCGCATTCAACGCAAGAATGGACAGATCCAGCTCGGGGAAATCAAGGCAGTCGACGACGCGCGCATCACCCAAATGGGAAATGCAATCGAGAAGCTTGTGAAACTCAATCGTGAGATCTGGGCATTTCTACCCGAGCTGCAACAAGCAATGACACATACAACAGAAACTGAGGAAGGTCAGAGATCGTCCCACCTCCAACCTTCCTAATTTAATCTTTATGAAGAACTGCGCTTCCCGGCTGTAAGGCCAACCAATCGGAAATATGCCCAATAAGGGACAAACCGTAGCAGTTTCAAAGCCGTAACAAGCGGGAAAGGAAACGCAATCTCAAAGCTCTTACGGTCAAGGCCTTTCTTGATCCGTTTGGCAGCCCCTTCTGCACTCACGATAAAGGGCATAGGCAACTTGCTATTTTCAGTCATCGCGGTCTTCACAAACCCGGGATTGATGACTGAAAGAGAGAGGTTCGCCCGATCAAAACTCGGTTTCAACGCCTCACAAAGATTGATGAGCGCAGCTTTTGTAGGGCCATAACTTGCAGCATAAGGCAGCCCTCCATAGCCACTAAGCGAGGAAATGATGGCAACGTGCCCGGAGCCGCGCTCTTTCAGCAATGGGAACAAGTTATGTATGGTCCGCACAGCACCAAAATAGTTCGTATCCATCGCACTAACGCAGACTTCCTCGGTCAATGTAGAAAGTCCACCAATGTGAAAAACACCGGCGCAATAAAGCGTCAAATCAGGCAGGCTGGCATTTTCATCAAAATCGTGGGCGGCTTGAGCTATCTGCTCATTATCCGTTACATCAAGCGGTAAACTCGTCACTGATGTGTATGTTTCTTTCAGTGCTTCAAGTCGATCAACCCGGCGGCCACTCGCAACAACCTGCCAGCCATCATATGCATAAAGCTTGCAGAGCTCTTCACCAATCCCTGAAGTTGCCCCAATAATCCAGACAGTCTTTTTTCGAGATGTCATTCGCACTCCCCCCAAAGCAACATTAGAATTCCCATGGGAGGAGCAAAGCATAGGTCTAGCTATTGCTGCAACAACTTCTGCGTGCTCACAGCGCACCAACTCTCGCTTTTGTTTATACTCGCCTCACAACTGGCAAGGCTGTCAGCCACAGAAACAAGCAACTGACCTTCTTCAATCCTGTTGAGATAAACGAAACGCTCCGGCTTATCGCCTTCATCATCAGCACCCGGATGTTCAAACTCAGAGATCTGAGCCGAGCTTTGATGGCAACCAGCATAATGGATCTTAAAGCGCGGCTCCGCCAAAATTTCCTTCAACGCAACAATGCCTTGCTGACATTCCTCAACACTATCTTTTTCAACGTAGGAAGCACCCATCTCACCATTCGGCCCCGCTGAACTCAGCAAAAACATGAGAAGCACGGTTTTCATGTGATGATATCCTTTAAAAACAGCCCCATCGCAATTACGGCAGGCCTCTGAGAACTAGAAGACGACACTCGCAGAAATTTTAAACGCCCGGCCCGGTGCAGTGAGTTCTTCGATTGACGGTTTATATTCTAGATCCAGAATATTCTCGACAGCTGCATTGACTTTCAGTCTACGTAGATCATCGAAGTCATATGACAAGCCGCCAGCAAGATTGAGAGTCGCATAACCAGCTTCTTTGACAACATCATTGTTACGATCAAGATCTGTATGTTCACTAGCAAAACGGGCATACAGATCTGCATGAGCTTCAATTCCGTTTTCGAAGATCCAACCTTTCTTCACTCCAACAGACCCGGAAACAAGTGGCGTATTAGTATGAAACGTAGTTAGAGCTGCTTGCTCAAATTGGCGCTGCATCAAAGTTAAGTTGGCATATGGAGTTAGATTCAGTTCAGCAAATTTGTATGATGTTGAAAGTTCAAGGCCCCACGTCCGCGCTTCATTGATGTTGTCGTATATTAGCGAGCCGGCAGGGCACGCAACGCTATCACATGCTATGGACGTGATGTAGTCTTTTGCCTGCGTATAGAACACAGCAGCATCAAACATGAACTCGCCATCATCATACCTACCGCCAATTTCAGCTGACACAGAAGTTTCCGCCTCTAGATCGGGGTTCGCGAAAATCATACCTGCTGGCGTAAAGTTGGTGCCTATCATCGTTTGGATGAGAGTCGGGTACACATAGCCTTGGCCGAGGCTAGCCCTCAAAGCAACGCTATCAAACCCAGAATAGTTAAACCCGATAGCTCCAACGAACGCTTGATCACTTTCTTTACGATAACCTGCAGATCCCGCATTCTCAGTCTTCACATAATAGTACCGCCCCCCTGTAGAAAGAGTAAGGTCTTGTGTCACATCCCATTCGTTCTGCATGAAAGCGGAAAAAGTCGTTACTTCACCTATGTCAACTGTGCTGGTTGGCGTTATTGGCACTGGAAAATTCGGTGGGCCAGGTGGAAATGGAATATCAAAACCGGACTGAGAACTTTGCCTATCAAGCC
>NZ_LCWX01000049.1:62739-72588 GCF_001431305.1 Pseudovibrio sp. POLY-S9 | reverse complement strand
GATCTTGAATGACCTGAAACCCCACTAATGTCACAACATTATCTGCTAGACTGAGATCAACTTGGCTATTCAGACCAAGTGTCTGCAGCTCGCTTTCGATATGATTGCTCCGCTGTTTCATCTTTGTGATTGTAGGAGGAGTAGTGAGTGGGAGCGCGAACTCAGGCCGAGTGTAAGTGTTATCAGCAACCCGATCTATTTGTTGGAAGTAACCATCAAAGTGAACTTTGGAGATATAATCGTTCACATTCTCAAAATCATAAAAGAATGAGAGTTTAGAGCGATCACGCTTGGGTAGATCAAACGGAAACTCTGAACTGCCGGTATTTACATCTGCCTCCAACTCATATCGCTCAGCTTTTAAGCTGAGACTATGCTGTTCGCCCCGGTATCCAATGTATGCGGTTGCACTTTGTTCTGAAGACGCACTAGGCTCCAAAGGTCCAGCCGGAGTTTCGCGATCACCATCATAAGCTCTTGATAAAGAAACTCGATAATCCCATTTATCAATCGTCCCTGCTGCAGAGCCAAAGCCACTCAAACCATTGGTTGATGAGTTAAACTTTGTACCAACTTCAATTTCCAAAGCGCGATCAGCGCCCTTTTTGGTGATGATATTAACAACACCGCCAATTGCTTTTGAACCATGGAGAACGGAGCCTGGACCTTTAACAACTTCAATTCGCTCAATGTCTTCTGGCGCGATAAGAAACAACGGTCCATAGGAAGTATGATCGGAAATCTCCTGTCCATCCACCAGCACTACATTGCGGATAGAAGACTCGCCACGAATACTAATGCGTTGCATTCCAGGTGCGCCGCTATCGATGATCTTAATGCCAGGAACATCACGCAGAACTTCAGTTACGCTATCCGCAACAGACCGCTCAATCTGCTCGCTCTCCACCACAGCAACGGAGCGGGTTACCTCATCCAGGCTTTGCTCACTACGCGAAGCTGTGACGACAATTGGCCCGAGCTCTTGTGGATCTGTTTGCTCCTGAGAATATGCACCTGACTGCAGTGCGAAATAGCAGATTCCGGTCATCAAGCCGGAGACAAAACCCTTGGACATCCCTACAACCTTTAATATGAGTTAATTACTCATATTATTGTATTGAGATATCTATCAATGTAAAAACCGCCACCCAGGTAAAATACATGAATATAATACTCATATTTGTGTCATTTTAAACACATCTCAGGTTGCTTCTCCTTGCTTCATTTGATTTGGATCAAGCAACCACACAGACAAGAGCTTCTGGCAGATGACAATCAGCAGCTTCGTCAACGGCTGATTCGACTCACTTACTTTGGTAGGAGCAAAGAAAAACCCACCTTTGAGAACTCTCAAAGGTGGGTTACTACTCTAGCGCCCTATGCAACTAGCCTAAGCGATGCCTAGTCATAAACAGCAGAGACTTTCTCTTTGTAAGCTTCCAGCGCATTGGCGGGCAGGCTGTGGGCGATGCCCTGGTGGCAATCAATACAGGTCTTGCCTTCCTTGAATGCATCAGAGTGAGCGGCAGAGGCACGACCTTCCTGAAGAACGAAGTCCATAGAGTTGAACTCATGACAGTTACGGCACTCGCGACTATCGGTCTTCTTCATTGCAGTCCAAACATTAGTCGCCAGTTGAAGACGTTTCTCCTCAAACTTCTCCGGACTATCAATGGTGCCCAGAGCCTTGTGATATAGCTCTCTGGAAGCTTGTACTTTGCGAACCACCTTATGCACCCACTCTTTCGGCACATGGCAATCCGGGCATGTTGCCCGCACGCCAGATGCATTCGCATAGTGGGCCGTTTCGGTATACTCCGCATAAACATTTGCTTCCATCTCATGGCAGCCGATGCAGAATTCTTCGGTATTCGTCATCTCCATGGACCAGTTGAAACTACCCCAAAAAACCACACCGACAACAACGCCAATCAGCAACAGAGCGCCTGCAGAAATTGTCGTTGCAGGATGTCTCAAAAACCGCCAGATCCGTTTGAACAAGCCAGGTCCCTGATCTTTACTGGGAATTGCGCCTTGATTGCTCATATTAATTTCCTCCAGTCAGAAGTGCCATCTAGCGTTCGCTTGACGGAGTAAATTCATTCTCCACCAACGGATCAGCATCGACTTGAGGAACATGGCATTGCGTACAGAACCAGCGTGTACCTGCAACCCGGTCCAGCTGACGTCCTTCACGGTCTGCATAATGTGTCATGGACAAGGTTGGCGCTTTTTTCTCCCCTGCATTAGCCCAGTCATGGCACGTCAGACACTGGTTGACTTTCAGGTCGACCTGATAAGCCTCAGTCTTGTGTGGCACCAATGGTGGTTGCTGGCGGAACTCACGGTTCACCCGAGTGTTTTGCGGGCGAGCAATCGGCTCGACGAAGACAGGTTCATCAACCTGTACACCCCGCAATGACTTTACCCCCTCTGCATGTGCGCTCAAGGCAGCAAAGCCGGTAAGGTGCAAAACCGCCATAATGGTGATAGCCTTCCAAGGCACTCCCGTTTTCATTTGTGACCTCCCATAGCTTTGGTCGTGACCGGATCGCGGGGGCCCGGTTCGATTGAAGTAGGTTGAATAAGTTGAGTATCGAAACGATGGGTGAAACTGAAAACATCCAGATCGCATACGTCGATACAGCGACCACAAGACGTACAGTCTCGATTTACAATCAGCGGGGTATCATCCCCTTTGCCTCGCAAAGCCGGAGAGATTACGTGGATCTCGGGGCAAACCTCGAAGCAGTCCATACAGTCATCACAGGCATCCCGGTTTTTCGCAGAAACCCGCAGCAAACTCTTGGTGTTGAGCAGCCCATAGACAGCCCCCATAGGACAAAGATGCCCACACCAACCATGCCGGGAGACAAAGGTGTCGAATAAAAACACCATCAACACCGCAGCCCAGGCAAACCCCATGCCGAACACCAATCCGCGGTGCAGCAAGGTCACGGGATTGACTAGCTCATAAGCAAGAGAGCCAGATCCGGCAGCAACCAGCAGCGTCATGGCCAGCACCCAATATCGGGTGTGCTTTTTCGGTTGCCATCCTTTTTTCAGATCAAGCTTGCGGTGCAACCAGTTGGCGCTATCAGTCACCACGTTCATGGGACAAACCCATGAGCAATACAGCCGGCCGCCAAACACGGCGTAAAAGCCAACCACAATGGCAACACCAATCAAACCTGTCAGTTCAGGCCAATGTCCTGTCACCATCGTCTGCAGCAACAGGAACGGATCTGTCAGCGGAAGGATATCCAGCGTCATGCTGGAGGTCAGTGTTCCTTTGACTATCCAGAGGCCTGCCCACGGCCCTGCGAGGAAGAGAGCCAGAATGAGCAATTGCGAGCTCCGTCTGAGCAACAGAAATCTGTTGCGCAGCACCCAGCTTCTCTTCTTTTCTTTTGGAACATGAGCGTCTAATGCATGAGTAGTCATGGCCGCCCCTTCCCTGGCTGGAATACGGGCTCAAACCCACCAGCATCCGGCACACGATCAGGCAGATCAATCACACCGGGAACCAACGCATTTCCTGCTTTGGCTTTTTCCTCCCAACCAAGCCGGTAGTGCTCAGCACTTTCAGCTCTGGCAATGCGGCGAGGAAGAACCTTGATCGCAGCTTCTGGCAACACACACGACTGCTCGCATTTGCCGCAACCCGTGCAGACGTCTGCATAAACTGTTGGCGAAAAGACTGCGTGACTACCTGTCCGCGTGTTTGGTGTCATTTCGAGTGTGATCGCTTCATCAATCAGCGGGCAAACCCGATAACAAACCTCACAACGCAAACCGAGGAAGTTAAGGCAGTTCTCCTGGTCAATCAGAACAGCCACACCCATATCAGCATCGTCGATATCGGTGAGAGAATGATCCAGTGCCCCTGTCGGACAGGCAGCAACACAAGGAATATCCTCACACATTTCACAAGGCACATCGCGGGCTGTAAAGTATGGCGTTCCTGTTGCCGGGCCAGTTTCACCAAGCTCGGCGAGTTTCAGCGTGTCATATGGGCAATCGCGAACACACAGTCCGCATCGCACACACGCACTCAAAAACTCTTCTTCAGAGAGAGCTCCGGGCGGTCTGATGGCGTCGGCAGGAAAAGCCTTAGCCTGCGCCTGATAGACCGTCAGAAACGTCGCAGCAACAGCACAGCCACACGCTGTGCGGGCCGCGTCGCCAAGAAACTGGCGACGCTTTGCACTGCTGAGGCCTGTCTTTTTGAGATCAGACATGGTTCTTATCCATTGCTGCTCAGAGGGTTGCTCTAAGCGCTTTCCACCTTACAAGCGCACTTTTTGTAGTCGGTTTCTTTCGAAATCGGACAAGTGGCATCGAGTGTAAGCTTGTTGGTCAACTGATTTGCATCGAAGAAAGGCATGTAAACCAAGCCTTTTGGAACCTTGTTCCGACCCCTGGTTTCCAGGCGTGTCAGCACTTCACCACGACGAGTGGAGATAGTGACTTCCTGCCCTCTGCGAAGACCACGCTCCCGTGCATCTTGCGGATGCATAAACAGAACAGCAGACGGGAATGCCCGATGAAGCTCTGGGACGCGCTGCGTCATGGAGCCTGTATGCCAGTGTTCAAGCACACGACCGGTGCAGAGCCAGAGGTCATACTCGTTGTCTGGCACTTCTGCTGGCGGCTCATATGGTGCGAAAATGATGTTCGCCTTACCATCAGGCTTACCGTAGAATTTAACGCCCTCACCTTTTTTAACGTAAGGATCGTACCCCTCGCGGAAGCGATAGAGTGTTTCCTTGCCATCAACCACTGGCCAGCGGAGACCCCGCGCTTTGTGGTAGACATCAAAGTCAGCCAAGTCGTGCGCATGGCCACGCCCAAATTCGGCGTATTCTTCAAACAACCCTTTTTGAACGTAGAAGCCGAAGTCTTCAGACTCATGGTTATTGAAGCCTTCTTTGACTTCAGAGACCGGGAACTTATCGACGACCCCATTGGCATAAAGCACTTCAAAGAGTGTCTTGCCGCGCAACTCAGGCATTTTGGCAAGCAGTTCTTCAGGCCAGACTTCTTCTGTCTTGAAGTACTTAGAGAACTCCATAACCTGCCAGACATCTGACATGGCTTCACCCGGAGCTTTCACCTGCTGACGCCAGAACTGGGTACGGCGCTCTGCGTTACCATAGGCCCCTTCTTTTTCCACCCACATAGCTGTTGGCAGAATAAGGTCAGCAGCCATTGCCGTGACGGTTGGATATGGATCAGAGACAACAATGAAGTTCTCAGGATTACGATACCCCGGCCAGCCTTCCTCGTTCATATTAGGAGCTGCTTGCAGGTTATTCGTGCACTGAACCCAATAGGCATTCAGCTTGCCATCTTTAAGCATGCGGTGATGCAGAACTGCATGGTAACCAGGCTTGGCAGGAATTGTTCCTTCAGGAATTTTCCAGGCAGTCTCACAGATTTCACGGTGCTTAGGATTTTTGACCACCATGTCTGCAGGCAGACGGTGCGCAAACGTTCCAACCTCACGCGCAGTACCACACGCAGATGGTTGGCCTGTCAGAGAAAATGGACCATTGCCAGGCTCAGAGATCTTACCAGTCAGCAGATGCACGTTATAGCAAAGGCTGTTCACCCAGCTGCCGCGTGAGTGCTGATTAAAGCCCATTGTCCAAAGAGACATGACCTTCCGGTTAGGATCAGCATAGATCTTCGCCAGTTTCAGGAGCTTTTCGGCAGGAACACCAGACATTTCTTCTGCATACTCAAGGGTATACTTGGAAACGAGCTGCTTATACTCCTCAAAGTCAATCTTGGAGATCTTACCGGAGCCAGCATTTTCAGCTGCCTGCTCGCGCGGATCATTCGGACGCAAACCGTAACCGATATCTGTCGCAGTTTTGGTGATGTTGACGTGCTTATTGACGAAGTCCCAGTTCACCGCATCATTTTCAATGATGTAGTTAGCGATGAAGTTGAGGATCACCAGATCAGTCTGTGGCGTGAACATCATGCCGTTGTCAGCAAGTTCAAAGCAACGGTGCTCGAAAGTAGAAAGCACATGAACTTCACAGCCCGGCTTGGTCAGACGGGTATCTGTAATACGTGACCAAAGGATTGGGTGCATCTCTGCCATGTTCGAGCCCCAAAGCACGAATGCATCGGCAAGCTCCATGTCATCATAACAACCCATCGGCTCATCAATACCGAAGGTCCGAATAAAACCTGCCACAGCTGACGCCATGCAATGGCGAGCATTCGGATCAATGTTGTTAGAGCGCAGACCAGCCTTCATAAATTTGGAAGCAGCATACCCTTCCCAGATAGTCCACTGACCAGAACCAAACATACCGACTGCGGTTGGGCCTTTTTCCTTCAATGCATCCTTGAATTTTTCGGACATGACAGTGAAAGCTTCATCCCAGGAGACAGGCTCAAACTCACCATGCTTGTCATAGACGCCAGCGGTCTTACGTAGAAGCGGTGTTGTCAGACGATCCTTGCCGTACATGATCTTGGAAAGGAAATAGCCTTTGATACAGTTCAAACCGCGGTTCACTGGTGCATCAGGATCACCTTGTGTGGCGACAACACGGTCGTCCTTAACACCTACAAGGAGAGAGCAACCTGTTCCGCAAAAGCGGCAAACAGCCTTGTCCCAGCGTATATCGGAGGCTTTTCCCTGAGCCTCGGCGGACTTTGGTAAAGCGATACCAGCTGCAGAAGCAGTTGCTGCAACCGCTGCTGACTTTATAATATCTCTGCGAGATGCCGTGATTGACATGTTTTGCCTCCCGTTAGGCCGCCTTCAAGTCAGGGTCGGAGTTTGGTTCGAATTGATGATAGGTAAGACCAGCGGACACGACGCCTGGCGTCCGGTGAATTTCCAGCACCTGCTGATCAGCGAAGGTCTCTTCCGTATCCTCTGCAGTCACAACAAGCTGGTTTGTATCCTCTTTGGTGATATGAACTTCCACGCCCGGCAGGGCGGACAATGCTTCAGAAACCTCTTGGGTTTTCCCCGCTAAGCAATTAACGAGAACGCCGCAAATGTTCATAGAACCTCCTCTTGGAGTTTAATTTCGCGCATTTCGATGGATCCATTGGGACAGGCAACAAGGCAGGCACCACACCCGGTACAAGCCTCACTGTCCAAATCAGGAATTTGCTGGCCACCTAGGCCAAGATGAAATCGGATTGCCCTCATCTCACAAAAGTCAGCGCAGGCCCGGCACGCGATCTTTTGATAGGAAAGGCAGTTGGAGCCGATCGTGGCTTTCATCGCCCAGGGAGCGTCTTCAGTCTTAACGAGCGCTCCCTCTTTGCAAACGTCGACGCACGCTTCACAGAAGGTGCAGGATCCCACTCCAAAATCGACAACAGCCAATCTGCTCCGCTCAGAAATTCGAAGGATCTTTTCAGGACACGCAGAAACACAATCACCGCAACCGGTGCATACATCGGAAAATTCAACTTCACCAATACTGTAAGGCGGACACGGCTTATCCTCCGCATACTTGGACATACCAAGAAAATGCCGCCTTCCCATCTGCGCTTTCATGATAGAATCAACTTCTTAACTGAACTGAGAAAAATATATCAACGAGATTACTTTTATATTTTGATTGCAATCAAATTGAATGCTTCAGAAATACTAGTACGAATAACTCAAGATTTAAATTTAACTTGAGTTTACATCTCACGTTTCCGTGATAATTTAGCTTTCGTCCACATTTCAAATTACTTCAAACTAAACTAATTTAGTGATTTCTGAAGTAACGTCAGTGCGTTCATCAAAGCCCCCCAAAATCCGGACCTGAAACCGACTATTTTAAAGCTGAAATTTTGTACTGCTTTTGTGGAGGCTGATGCACTTTGTAAAACTATTACGCACACTCAAAAACATAAAGATTACAGTGGATTTCCACGTACTTTTTCTTGGTCGTGTGCTGATGTTTTTTGCAAGTGATTTGCACTCTCGAAAACGAGCTATTTTTCTGAAAAAACAACGTCTTTAGGCTTAAAAATCAACGGACATTTCGACGCCAACAACCCATGCATCAGAGATATTTGTCTGGCCATTTGGGTTCACCACATACTGCCCATCGACCGTCGTATAGAACCATTCCGTAAACTGAAAACGATGGTTCACCTCAAACACAAGTTCATAGGTCTGACCTGGCAGGTCATCACTGAAGAAACCAAGATAAAATGCACCCGCTGTGATATCGTTATCCCGGCTATCAAGCAGTCCTTTGTAGTAGGCACCACCACTCACTCCGTAAGGCAAACTGTTGATGCTTTGTTGTGGTGCAAGCGTAAAAAGCCCCCAGAGATTAAAGCCTTGATCCGGTTGCTCTTCATAGACCATCTGGTTCGCTATGAAATAGAGCCCCCAGTTGCCCTCTTCCGTCGCGTTTGCATCGATGAAAGGCGTGTAATCACTGGTATCATAATAGCCGCCAAGCATATACTGCCCCGGTAAGTAAGCGCTGGTCTTCACCTGCCCAACCAGAATCCTACCTTCTGCAATTACCAACACGCCGTCTTCAGGGTTGAACTTGAAGTTAAATCCTTGATCTTCGTTGTCCTGCGCATTCAGGTCCGCGTTGTATGCACCGACAGAAAGGTAGAGAAAGTCCTCCGGTTTCACTGTTCCCCGAACACCCCACTGGCTGAAAGGGGGAGTAGTAAATGAAGGCAAGTTTTCAAGAAGCTGGGCCGGGTTTCCATTAACAGCGCTGTTGACATAAAGCGGGAAAGCCTCACTGAACGCAAAGTCCGCCCCCGCAGAAAGTCGACCTATCGCAATCTCCACCCGATCATTCGCCAGCGTCTGCAAAATGTTCATCTGCGAGATACCGAAAACATCGCCGATAAAGATCTGCGCCACATCAAAAACGTTATTGATGTCTTCACCAGACAAATCTCGCCCAAGCCCCTGATACAAACCAAGACTGAAACTGGTTCCGCTCAGACCCATCAGCTTTTCAAAGTCAAAGTTGATATTGGCCCCGAGCGCTCCGGCATAAGCAGCACTTTGCCGTTCTCCTCCAACCGGATTTGCCATGATATCGTGGGTGTAGTTCAACTCTGGATCGATACCCATATCGCTGAGCTTCGTCCGATACCCGCCCCAGTCTCCAGTCGCCGTCTCCCAATCGCCCCAGTTCAACGGCCAACGAGAGTCTTGCGCCTGCGCTACACCGTTGAAAAGCGCATAAAAACAAAGACATGCGCGCAGCAGGCAACACCACTTCATCACACTTGCTAATGATGTTAGGGCAACAGACGTTCGCAACTGTTGTTTCTCCTGTCAGGAAACACCAAATCAGATGGAACGCAGCACAACTCCAGCGGGACAACGCTATGCTGGCACATTAATTTTTGCTTCTGAATTGATAAAACTATCAATCAGAACAATCAGATGGCCACAGCGCACAAAAAAAGCGCGATCTTTGTAGATCGCGCTCGACTTCCAATGCTTGCAAAACAGATGGTTAGTCCAGCAAACCATCCGATTTATCCATGAGGTAACGGATATGTTTCGCAAAGGGATACGCAAACGGATAGCCCAAAACAACGCCGCCAGCCATCGCAAGATAAGGTGACATCACCGGCCATCCAACCCATGAGAAAATCAGCGACAAAAAGAAGAGGTTGATACCGACCGCTCCAATACCCAGTGGGTAAAGATAGAGTGCCAACCTTCTTACACTGATGCGATTGCTGAGGTCTTCTTCACTCATCTGCCTTTTACAACCCGGTGCACGATATAAAGTGAGACAACCAGCATAACAGTAGCAAGACCAAACCACAGCTCAGCAGTCGCACTTTGCGGCTGAGGCACAGGACGTTGGTATCCGGAAA
>NZ_LCWX01000049.1:43561-62630 GCF_001431305.1 Pseudovibrio sp. POLY-S9 | reverse complement strand
GGACAAAGGCAGCAGCCCTGCCATAAAGCCCATAACCATATAGAAAAGCTTCATAATCTAATACTCCCTTGTCAGGCTTCTATAGATATCCGGTAGCGCACGTGTCAGACGTTCCGGATTTGGAAAGAGCGTATAACCACCTTTGCCAAAGATACGGGCAAACCAATCCTGCCCATCCTCATCAACAATCACACCATGAACGGCCATGCCCAGTTTGCGGGCTTCACGAACAGCCATATGACTGTCTTCAATTCCGTGAATGCCTTCATAGTGATCAAGATCGTTCGGCTTTCCATCTGTTAGTACAATCAAAAGCTTCCGCTGTGTTTGCTGCAAGGCAAGCTGCGCAGTGGTATGCCGGATCGCCGCTCCCAAACGGGTGTAGTAACACGGCTTAAGCCCACCAATCTTTGCAATCACCTCATCCGTCATCGGCTCGTTGAAGTCTTTGGCTTTGTTCATGAAAACCCGGTCGCGTTTCAATGAAGAAAAACCCCAGACGCCAAGATGATCACCACTTGCATCAACACCGCCAGACAAAGCAGCAAGCGCGGCCCCCGCAATCTCGATAACACTGGAATCGCCAACCGCACTCTCAGTAGAGCGGGATGTATCAAGCAACATAGCAACGGATAAGTCGCGCTCAACCGCACGTGAATCCTGAAAGATCCGATCGGATGCGTAACCTGAAGCTTTCAGGTCAACCTGAGCCGTCACCAAAGCATCCAGATCCAGCTCACTGCCTTCAGCCTGACGCATCTGCATGATCCGCTTTGGACGCAATGCTTCAAACTGACGCTTCACTTGTCGAATACGGCGCTTATGGTAAGGATCCGTCAGCAGCACGCTCTCATAATCAGGCTCGGCATCCTTCTCCAGGACGCGGCAATGATCTTCTAAAAACTTACGTTGGCGGTGATCCCACTCAGGATATGTGAACTTGTCGGAAAGGCGTTCGTGGTCTGCATCTTCTGGAGACAAATCCAGATGCAGTCGCAACCGTGTCGCTGCTTTCCGCTGATTTTTCGAAAGGCTGATATAATCCTGATCATCAGCAGCTTTCTGCGCATTTTCCTCTTCGTCGTCATCGGTACTGCGATTGAGGTTCATGCTTTCTACCCAGGAGAGGATCGCCTCAAACCGGTGTAGAATAAAACTGTCTTTACGATCCGCCTGCTCCCGCTTTTCACGTTTAGCTTTGCGTTTCGTTGTTGCACTTGATCCTTGCGGAGTTGGCGGAGCCTGCTCATCCGAGCGCTCTTCACCGCGCTCACCGTTGACCAGCTCGCTGGAAACCCAGATCGGCACAGGCGCAAAGGTGCAATATGCGTGCGGAGCTGTAAGCTTCCAGCGCTCATCAACACATTCCATCGCCTTGCGAATTGTTGCACTTGTGCTGGTGACAGCCCGCGGCCCGCCAAGCAACTCCAGAACAATTGCTTCAACTGCAGCTTCCCACTCAGGAAGGCTTGGACGCTTACGGGTTTGCAGAAGAAACTCGCAGGACTGACGGAAGAAATCATGGAGACCAACGCACTTGCCCCAAACACGTTCAATCGCCTGTTTGGCCAAAGCCAATGCCTGAACATCCGCCTGCAACGGATCCTCTGGTTTTGCCTGCACATCGCAGTTCGCTGCAAATGCAGCAAGCCAGATGTAATGGGCCCGGTTCATTTCGGCCTCTGGAAAAACGCCAAGAACCGGAGGAAGTCTCAAACGCTCGCCGTCGAACTCTGGCAGAAAGATTGTTTCTGCAGCGTTGCCGAGCTTACGTTTTACGGGCATGCGGTAGGTTGAAGCCGTCGCCGGAGCTTGACTGATCTCGACTTTAGCTTCACCACCTAACCCGCGAAACACCACTTGCACGGAGGTGCGAAGCTTAGCCAGCTCGACCTCCATATCCTCGTGGTGCACTGGAGCACCCAGGCTTGAAGCATAATCATGCCACAGATTACCTACGGCTTCTTCAGGCTCTAAAAACTCCAGTATTTGCTCTTTCATCAGGCTCACCCGTAAACAACTGCGATCAAATCACGAAGCGCAACCTGAACATCAGGCTCATCACTCAGTGGCTCAACAACAGAGTATTGCAGTGCTTTTTCAACTGGCATACCACCAGCTATCAGGGATGCAGCATAAATCAGTAAGCGAGTGGAAACACCCTCTTCCAGATCCAGGCTGGAAAGACCACGGATATGGCCGGCAAGACGAACCAAGGATTTGGAACGCTCAGTATCCAGTCCGCTTTCTTTAGCAACGACCTGTATCTCGGTTTCCGCATCAGGAAAATCGAAGGTCGTGGAGAGGAAGCGCTGCCGTGTGGAAGGCTTCATCTGCTTCAGAACGTTCTGATAGCCGGGGTTGTAGCTGGCAACGAGCATGAAATTCGGAGGAGCTTGCAGCTCTTCGCCAGTTCTCTCAATGATGAGACGACGACGGTTATCGGTCAGCGGGTGCAAAACAACCGCAACGTCTTTCCGTGCTTCGATGACTTCATCAAGATAGCAGATCGCACCTTCGCGAACAGCGCGGGTCAGCGGGCCATCAACCCACTCAGTCACGCCGCCTTTAAGCAGGTAACGACCAATAAGGTCTGCTGCGGAAAGATCATCGTGGCAAGCCACGGTGTAGATCGGACGACCCAGCTTTGCGGCCATGTGTTCCACAAAGCGGGTTTTGCCGCAGCCCGTCGGCCCCTTCAAAAGAAGGGGCAGACCTTTGTTAAAAGCCGTTTCAAATAATGCACATTCATCGGCGATAGGCTGATAATAGGGCACATCAAAAACGTGGTTCTGTACAGTCATTAACGACCACCTTCCAGAACTGCTTGGGCTTCAGGAGTACTACCGGTCGTTGGTTTGGAACCAGAGTTCGCTGTGAACAATTCCTTGCGCGGTACGAGCAGGGAGTAGATGAACAGCAGAGCACCAATCACAACAGCCGCACCAGCACCGAAGCGCATGATGTAGAACACTGTCAGCTGGTCCTGTACAGACATGAAGTCTTCACCAACAACACGCTGCATGTGTGTCTGGATGGTTCCAGCAAATGTCAGCACGAAGGTCATGAAGGACATACCACCAGTCATGAGCCAGAAGCTGCCCATGTTGAGAACCTGGTTGTATGGGTTACGACCTTTAAGCAATGGCATTGCGTAAGTGAAGATCGCAAGGTTCAGAGCAACGTATGCGCCGAAGAAGGCAAGGTGACCGTGCGCTGCAGTGATCTGTGTACCATGTGAGTAGAAGTTCACACCGTGCAGAGTATGCAGGAAGCCCCATACGCCAGCGCCGAAGAACGCGACAGTTGCAGAACCGAGAGACCACAGCAGAGCTGCTTTGTTTGGATGGTTCTTACGACCTTTCCAGACCATGACGAAGGAGAAGGTCATCATCAGGAAGAATGGTATGACTTCCAGAGTAGAGAAGACGGAACCAATCCACTGCCAGTAGCCAGGCAAGCCGATCCAGTAATAGTGGTGTCCTGTACCAAGAATACCGGAGAACAGAGCAGTTGCTACGATGATGTAGAGCCACTTCTCGATCACTTCGCGGTCAACACCGGTGAGTTTCAGCATCAGGAAGCCAAGGATGGAAGCCATCACAAGTTCCCAGGTACCTTCTACCCAAAGGTGAACAACGTACCACCAGTACATTTTATCAAGGCTCAGGTTGTCTGGGTTGTAGAATGCAAACAGCCACAGCAGGGAAAGAGCCCAAAGGCCAATCACCAGAATGTTTGTGATCGCAGTCTTACGACCTTTCAACACGGTCATTGAGATGTTGAAGAGGAAGATCAACGCAGCAACAAGAATGCCGACTTTAACCCAGAGCGGCTGCTCAAGGAATTCACGGCCTTCATGGATACCCATGATGTAACTGACAACAGCACCCAGTGTACCAACCACAAGAATGATCAGCTGAATGTAAGCGAGCTTAACGGAGTGGATCTCACGTTCGCTCTCTTCCGGGATGATGAAGTAAGCCGCACCAAAGAAGCCGAGCAGAAGCCAGACGATCAGTGCGTTGGTGTGCAACATGCGAACGATGTTGAACGGCAGCAACTCCGAAAGGAAGTTAGGTGCAACATAAATCCAGCCAGCGAGCAAACCGCCCAGAACCTGGATTGCGAATAGGCCAAGCGCAGCTACGAAGTAGGCATACGCGACTTTTTGAGAACTGTATTTCATAATACCACCCCTTAACCAGCGTCGTTCGGTGGCCAGTCTTGCGTGTTGGTCTTGTCAGCCCAACGCAAGAATTCAGAGAGGCCGCGGACTTCTTCTTTGGTCAGATCGAAGAAAGGCATCTGGCGACGACCTTCGATGCGGCTCGGCTGAGCTTCCATCCAGGAGCCAAGGGTCTCAGCTGCATCATCCGGATCATCCAGCACGCCCCAACGTGTCATCACATTGCCGACTTCAGGAGCAAAGTAAGCGCCTTCCCCGTGCAACGTATGGCAGTTGATGCAAGCATGCTTTTCCCAAACGTGCTTTCCGAGGACAACCTCGTCAGTGAGATCAGCTTTTGAAGTCGATTCATTGACGACGTAAAGGTGGCTGTCGATTGAGAGCACGGCAAATATGCCTATGAAGAATAAGGATCCCCCATAAAAAATATTTCGTGCCCGCGATTTTGTAAGGAATTCTGACATCTACGGAATCCTATCGTGGTTACGGTCCCGAAGATGATAAAATTGACGCCACTGGGGAAGTTTGTGCTAGAACAACCTATTCGGTAATTACCGGATATAGGAGAAAAACACATTTAAAAACAATAGGATATAAAATCGAGAATACTGGTATTTATGCCTAGTAACACTCAGGCAATCGCTCAACGGTACTCAAGAGTCAGCCATTGGGTCCAAATCAGCCAGAGTCTTCAGCTTATTCATCTCCGTCACGATGACCTTTTTACGCCCGCTATTCACAATTCCTTGTTTTTCCCAAGCGCTTAGCAAACGGCTCACAGTGTACAAAGTTGTACCTGTCATCTCAGAGATATTCTGGCGTGTGAGAGGAAAATCAATTTCCATTCCCTCATCGGTGATGCGGCTGCTTTGGATTGCAAGCCTCAGCAAAGCACGTGCAACACGCTGCTCGACCTGCTGAGTTGCCAGTTCCAGAATGTGGTTGTTCGCTTCAGAGATACGCTCTCCGACGGTTTTGTAGGTTTCCGTCGCAAATCCATCGTACTTTTCGACAAACGTCTTCCAGAGACTTGTCGGCCAGAACAGCACAAGGCAGTCATCAATCGCCACAGCACTGGCTGGATAAGTCGTCCTGCCAATTGCGGAGGCAATGCCCATAAGCTCGCCACTGACGATGTGACGCGCAATCACCTGATCTCCGGAAGCCGTGGTGCGAATAACGCGCACATGACCGTCCAACAGCAGGAAGAACCGCTCAGCTGGCTCATGCTCTTCGAAAATAGCCTGACCCGCGCTGAAACGCTTTGGCGTTGCTGCGTCCAAAATCTCTCTGATATCAACGCGTTCCAGCTTTCGGAACGGAGGAATATGGGAAATAAGATTTTCGTCAAGACTTCTCAAAGAAGACACCGTAGATCAATTAGAAAACACCCAAGCCAATCTGCGAGTGTTTTAGCGTATGTACTCGTAGGATTAAGCCGGTTGTTTATAGCAGAAAACATTAAGAAATTCACAGTGAACTCATTGGTGTAGGCCATTTTCTGCACATGAGTTCCAACTATCATATGTGCGCTACGTTTTTTCCGCTGTGAGCCCCTGGTTTTGAAGGTTTTTCAACGTGTAATTCTCTCAAGAACAAGAACAATGGCAAGCCTAACGACACACCAACGGTGAACACAGCAAGAATCGGAAGCCAAAGACGCTTCATTCCAAGTCGTTGCCCTTCGGCAAAGATAAAACCTATCAAAACCACCGCTGAAACCACAACATCAAGCCAGGCAAAAGCCGATATCTCGCCAGCAAATGCTTCTGCAAGAAGTTGCGGTAGGTTCAACCTGTTCTCAAGCAACCATGGCATAAACGCCCCGTACGGCAGCAGAAATCCCAAAATACAAAGAAGGCGATAAAAATACTTCATCTCTGGCTCCGCAACCAACAATCATCAAATCAACAAAGCGATCCTACTGAAGTTCCCCCGCCAGAACAACAAAAGCCCCACCACAAGGGCGGGGCTCTCAGTAATCATCAGATGCTTCGCAGATCAACGGTCGCCGAAGAACTCCGCATCATACCCCATAGAGGCTTTAAGCAGTTCCTGCGTGTAAGCTGTCTCCGGTGTGGAGCTGCGCATCGCTTCCACATCCATCACCTCAACAACTTCACCATGCTGCATCACGGCAATCTCATCACACATATGTGCAACCACCGCCAGATCGTGCGTCACCATCACATAGGTAAGGTTATGCTCCTTCCGCAGATCAGCAAACAGGTTCAGAATTTCCGCCTGCACAGATACATCCAACGCTGAAGTTGGCTCATCCAATAACAGGATCTCCGGCTCCAACATCAAAGCACGTGCAACAGCCACACGCTGACGTTGACCACCGGAAAGCTGATGCGGATACCGAAAGCGGAAATCTGCCCCAAGCCCTACGTCATCCAGAGCCCGAAGTACACGACCATCAATATCACCAAACCCATGTAATTTAAGAGGTTCTGACAAAACTCGGTCAACGGTATGGCGTGGATGCAAGGACGCATAAGGGTCCTGAAAAACCATCTGAATCTTGCGGGCAAAAACCTTGTCACGCTTATGCGAAACAGGGGCGCCGTCAATATCGATCTCACCATCCCAGCTCTCAACCAGTCCACACACAGCGCGCAGTACAGTTGACTTACCTGAGCCAGATTCACCGACAATACCAAAACTGCCGCCTTGCTGAACCTTGACGCTCACGTTTTTGACAGCCTGAAAGCGATCCGGTCCCTCACCGAAATAGACGTTGAGGTCTTTGATCTCGAGGCGGGCGTCTTTTGTTGCTTCCGCAACCCATGGCTTACGTTCCATCACAGCACTATCAGACCCGGGCATCAACACTGACCTCCTGTTTCCAGCTGTCCTGACGTTGCAGTGCTTCAAGGCGCCCCTTGGGCTCCTCAATGCGAGGCAGCGCATTCAGCAACCCACGTGTGTAAGGATGCGTCGCATTGTGCAGCTCGCTGGCCTTACAGGTCTCTACAATACGTCCTGCGTACATAATGATAATTCGGTCACAGAAGGACGAGACAAGCTTCAGATCGTGACTGATGAAGATCAGCCCCATTCCGCGCTCCTGCACCAACTTGTCCATGATCGCCAGCACCTTCATCTGCACAGTCACATCCAGAGCAGAGGTCGGCTCATCAGCAATCAGCAGCTTTGGATCAGTGATCAGCATCATCGCGATCATCACACGCTGCCCCATACCGCCTGAAAGCTCATGCGGATAAGAATTGAACACACGCTCAGGGTTGCGGATCTGAACAGCCTCCAACATCTCCAGAGCGCCCTGACGAGCCTCACGGCGAGAAGATTTGGTGTGCAGGCGCAGAGCCTCACAGATCTGTTTGCCAACCGTGTGAACAGGGTTCAGCGAAAACTTCGGATCCTGCATCACCATGGAGATCTGGTGACCACGGATTTTCCGCATCTGCCGTTCCGAATAGTCCAGCAGATTCTCACCATTGAACTTAATCGACTTGGCTTCCATCTGGCCCGGAGACCGGATCAGGCGCAAAATACTCCGCCCGGTCATAGATTTGCCGGAGCCACTTTCGCCCACAATGCCAACGCGCTCACGCCCGACAGAGAACGAAATACCACGAACCGCATCAACGGTACCGCTACGTGTTGGGAAACGAACCCAAAGGTCCTCAACGCTTAAAAGCGTATCACTCATGGTTCTCTCCCCTAGCTCTGGCTCTTTTTCGGATCAAGAATATCGCGCAAACCATCACCCAACAGGTTGAAGCCCAAAGACACGATAAAGATCGCCATACCCGGCATGGCAGCAACCCACCAGTGGTCCAGAATGAACTTGCGACCAGCAGAGATCATTGCGCCCCACTCAGGCTCTGGAGGCTGAGCACCAAGACCAAGGAAACCAAGGCCGGCAGCTGTCAGAATAATACCAGCCATATCAAGCGTCACACGAACGATGATGGAGGACAGACACAACGGCCACACATGCCCGATGATGATGTGCATGACACCAGCCCCCTGCAAACGCACAGCGCTGATGTAATCCGCATTGCGAATGGTCAGAGTTTCAGCGCGAGCAATACGCGCATACGGAGGCCATGCCGTCAGGCTGATCGCGATAATCGCACTCTCGATACCCGCCCCAAGCGCAGCAACGAAGGCAAGCGCTAGAATTAGCTTGGGAAACGCCAGGAAGATATCAACCAGACGCATAAGTGCCTGATCGACCCAACCGCCCAGATACCCGGCAACAGTTCCAATCAGCAAGCCGAACACTGGTGCTGTGAACGCCACAATGCCTACAATCAGAAGCGTAATGCGGGAACCATAAACGAGGCGGCTCCAGATATCACGGCCAAGCTCATCAGTTCCAAGCAGGTGACCATCCACCCCCGGCGCAGTCAAACGCTTGGCAAGGTCTTGTGCATTTGGCTCTGTTGTTGCCAGCAGCGGCGCAAAAATCGCCATCAGAACCAGGCTCAGAATAATCAGGAACCCGAGAAACGCGAGTTTGTTTTCATAGAGTTTCATCCACCCCATATAAAACTGCACAGCGCGCGCATGTCCGCGGGATGTAGGTGCATCAGAGGAGAGCCATGCTTTCAAGCCAGCTCTGTCAGGCACGTTAGATTTTACAGGTGCTGTTGTCATCGTGCCCTCGGATCAACCACTTTGTACATGAAGTCAGAGAAGAGATTGAGGCCCACAAAGATAGCACCAACCACAACTGTTCCACCCAGCACCGCATTCATATCGGCAGAAAGCAGAGCATTGGTGATGTAGTTGCCCAGTCCCGGCCATGAGAAGATAATCTCTGTCAGCACAGACCCTTCCAGCAGGTTCGCATAGGAAAGCGCGATCACCGTAATAAGCGGGATCATCACATTGGGCAGCGCATGACGCCAGATCACAGCAGTCTCAGAAACACCCTTCACGCGCGCGGTGGTGATGTACTCCTGAGAGAACTGTTCCAGCATGAACGAGCGGGTCATACGGGAAATGTAAGCAATAGAATAATAGCCAAGAATACTTGCAGGCAGAATGATGTGGCTCACCGCATTCCAGAAGATCTCGATCTCTCCTGCAATCAGGCTATCGATGAGGATCATGCCTGAAACAACAGGAACAATATCTTCGTAATAGATATCGATACGACCTGGGCCACTAACCCAGCCAAGAATACCGTAGAAAATCAAGAGGCCCATCAAGCCAAACCAGAAGATCGGCATGGAGTAGCCAAACAGGCCAACAAGGCGGATCAGCTGGTCCGGCCAACGGCCTTCATTCACTGCGGCCAAAACCCCCATCGGCACACCAATGCCAACGCCAGCGATCGTCGCAAGAGTTGCAAGTTCCAATGTAGCCGGGAAAACGCGGGCAATGTCCTCAACAACGGGCCGCGCTGTCAGCGTCGACATCCCGAAGTCACCCATCGCCACCTGCTTCAAGAACAGCATAAACTGCACGTAAAGCGGCTGATCAAGACCCATGGCCTTGTACGCAGCTTCGTAAATTTCCTGAGAGGCACGCTCACCGACAACCGCGAGGACCGGGTCGACTGGCATAACGCGCGCAATAATGAAGGTGACGAAAAGAAGCCCCACCATAGTGATGGCAATGGAGAAAAGGCCAGCGATTAAACCTTTTAAAATCTTGTAGAGCGGCGAGGTAAACCCTCGCCGCACCACAGTCGCTGTAGAGTCAGCGATGCTCATTTGTAATTAGCCAATCTTATTTTTTTACAGGCCAGAAGAATACGCCAGTAATAGCGCCACCCGGATTGAAGCCGGTTACGTTTGCAGCCATGGAGTTCTGTTCAATCTGCTGGAACATAACTGAGAATGGAGCTTCTTTCTGGAAGGTCTTCTGAGCTTGCACGTACATGCGGGCACGCTTTTCGCGGTCACTTTCCTGTACAGCCAGATCGGTCAGTTTGGTCAGCTCTGTTGCTGGGTAAGCGTTACGCCATGCCAGTTTACCAACATGCTTACCTTCATCGGAGTTATCCGGGTTGTTTGCGAAAGTATCAGCATTTGTGTGTGGATCTGGGTAATCCGGACCCCATGCACCTACGTAGATCTGGAAGTCACGAGCGCGGTAACGACCAAGGATCTGCTTGCCAGTTCCCTGTGTGATAGACGCGCGAATGCCAGCCTGACCAAAGGTGTTCTGCAAGCTCTGAGCAATTTCAACGCGCTCAGTCGCATTACGAACGATGAACTCAACATCGAAACCATCGGCATAACCTGCCTGGTCGAGCAGCTCTTTAGCTTTCTCAACGTTCAGTGAGAATGGAGTGTCCTTCAGTTCGCCCATATAGGTCTGCGGAAGGAACGCCTGCTGGATGGTGTACTGACCCTTCAGGAAAGAACCGGTCATGCCTTTGTAGTCAACGAGATACTTCAGAGCTTCCGCAACCTTTGGATGGGACAGCGCCTTATCCTTCTGGTTGAAGGAGATGTACATCAGACGACCACGGAGCGTGTCTTCAACCTTCAGATCTTCGTTGGTGGAGATCGCAGCAATATCTTCTGGAGACAGGTGACGGGCAACATCAACATCGCCTTTTTCCAGCATCAGACGCTGAGAAGCAGATTCCATCACGTGGCGCACGATAACGCGCTTCATCGCAACTTCACCACGCCAGTAGCCTGGAACAGCAGTCAGAGAATAAGACTCATTTGGCTTCCAGCTCTGCAGCTTAAACGCGCCAGAACCAGCAGAATTTGTTTTCAGCCAGCCATTACCCCAGTCGCCATCAACTTCATTGGACTTAACCAGTTCACTATCAACGATAGAAGCAATTGCAGAAGTGAAGCAGTTCAGCACGAAAGAAGGAGCGTACTTCTTATCTGTCGTAATCTGGAAAGTGTTCTCATCAACGGCTTTGATTGTCTCACTCATGTTTTCAGGAGTGAAGCCAAACTGCGTAAGAATGAAAGATGGTGTTTTCTTCATCGCAACTGCACGGCGAAGGCTGTACTCAGCATCCTTTGCAGTAACAGGGTTGCCAGTGTGGAACTTGACGCCCTCACGCATTTTAAAGGTAAAGGTCTTGCCGTCCTCTGAGATTTCCCAGCTCGTTGCCAGACCTGGCTCATAACCTTTAGATAGGTCAGCTGGGTTCAGCTGTACCAGACGGTCATACATGTTGTTCGCCATGTCCGTACCGGAAAACTCAAACATTTCCTGCGGATCAAGGGAAATGATATCGTCAATACGGCCAGCAACAATGAGCATGTTAGGTGGTGTTGCAGCACCAGCCTCAGAGATGATAGCGCCGGAAATTGGCATCGCCACGCTTGCAGCAAGCGCCAGCGAGAGAAGACTACGCTTAAATTGCATTATAAAATGCTCCCCTATTTATAAAATGCCTTCACATCGTTAGTCGCGCGAAGGCGAAAGAATTGTAACCGCATCTAAGTGCAATCACTGATTAAATTCTTTCACTTTTTAAGAATGGGAACAAGTACCCTTGGTTGAGCTCAGCCAAAGAATACCTTGCGCCAGCTCAATCCTTGCCTGATTCTGGACGGCTAACCTTGCGGTTTCTGCCAGTAATCAAACCTCCCCTAACGGACTAGTCAATTGGTATGATCAAGCCTGATTCAGTCTAAAAAAATCAGCTATTTAATCGTTTTAAGAAATGAAGAGGCGTCTCAGAAAAAGTAAACGCTGCACACAAGGTGCAGCGTTGGAACTCTATGCCAAATTGGAGTGAGCCTGTGAGCAATTTTATTTATCACGCACCCTCAAGAGTTGCAGTATTTTCATGTTGACCTAACGTCCCCAATTTAGAAAACGCGAATCCGTCACCGCCAAACACATGCGCATGGCTGCAGTCCAGCTTCACTTTACAGCTCTCGCCAGCCTTCGCAGTAGCATCACCCCTGCCCTGAACAGTGATCAAAGAGCCGTCAGTCAAGCGCACATGCAGGAAGTGGCTCTCACCAAGTTCCTCAATAACCTCGACCTTCCCGGAAAGCTCGCCTTCCGTTCCGCTGCCCATGTGCTCGGGACGAATACCAAACTCAACCTTATCGCCAACAGCAAGGCCGGTCGGATCAACGACAACCTTCACAGGATCAGAGCCGATAACCGACAGCTCAACACCGTCTTCAGCAACACTTGTCACCTGCGCTTCAATGAAGTTCATCTTCGGCGACCCGATGAAGCCAGCCACGAACTTGTTGCGTGGACGATGGTACAGCTCAAGCGGGCTACCAACCTGCTCAATCCGGCCAGCATTCAGCACCACAATCCGGTCTGCAAGCGTCATTGCTTCCACCTGATCATGGGTCACGTACACCATGGTGGCGTCCATGTCCTGATGCAGCTTGGCAATCTCAATACGCATCTGCACACGCAGCGCCGCATCAAGGTTGGAAAGCGGCTCATCAAACAGGAAGACCTTAGGATTACGAACAATCGCACGACCAATCGCCACGCGCTGACGCTGACCACCAGACAGCTGCTTCGGCTTGCGTTCCAGCAACGGAGTCAGCTCGAGAATACGAGCCGCCTCCATCACCTTGTCTTTGATATCCTCTTTTGAATGCTTGGAGAGCTCAAGGCCAAACGCCATATTCTCATAAACATTCATATGCGGATAAAGAGCATAGCTCTGGAACACCATGGCTATCTTGCGTTCTTTAGGAGAGCGCTGGTTCACCAGATCTCCATCAATGAACATGTCACCATCAGTGATATCTTCAAGCCCTGCAATCAGGCGCAATAAAGTCGATTTACCGCAGCCGGATGGCCCAACAAACACGATCAACTCGCGATCTTTGATCTGCAAATCAACGCCGTGGATGATGCGGGTTGACCCGAAGTCCTTGACGATACCCTTGAGTGTTACATCTGCCATGGTGTTGCCCTCAGCTTAGTTCTTTGAGATTTGCAAGTAAGCCACTTGCCATGCAGGCAGGTTGAGTGCCTCGCCGTCCAATTCCGCACTAAATCCATGCCCCTCCAGAAACGCAGCAGAGCTGTACGCTCCCAGAGCAACACGCATATCATCATTTGTCAGGTTGAAGACGCAAAGCACTTGTTCGCCTTCATGCTCACGCACAAACGCCAGAACATCCTCTCCCAGATCAGCAAAGTCCAAAGACCCCTTTTGCAGAACCTTCTGGTCCTTACGCCACTGCAGGTACTTCGCTGTCCTGCGAAGTGGAGAAGCCTCATCTCCAGCCTGAGCTTCCGCACTGTGGTCCAGATGGTCTTGCGCCATCGGCAACCAAGGCTTGCCAGTGGTGAAGCCACCGTCCTTGGTCCATGCAATCGGCGTACGACACCCGTCACGGCCTTTGTACTCAGGCCAGAACTCAATGCCATATGGATCTTGAAGGTCTTCCAGAGCCAAATCAGCTTCTTTAAAGCCCAGTTCCTCACCCTGATAGATACATGGGCTACCACGCAAGGAAGCGCTCAGCGCCATCAAAGCTGGTGTCGCCACCTGAGGATCAACATCAGCAGGAAGCCGTGATCCCATACGCTTCACATCGTGGTTGGACATCGCCCAGCTCGGCCAGCCCTCGGTCACAATGTTCTGCAGGTTGGTCACCCGCTCACGCACATACTTTGCAGTTGGCGTATTGGAAAGCAGATCAAAGCTGTACGCCATGTGCAAGCGTCCCTCACCAGAGGTGTACTGCTTCATAATCTCACTGGCTTCATGCCCTGCACCGATTTCACCAACTGTGGTGGTGTTCGGATACTCGTTCATCACAGCCCGTAAGCGCTCAAGGAACGGCAGGTTTTCTGGCTGCGATTTGTCAAACTTGTGATCCTGGAACGCATAAGGGTTCACACCAGTCACATCCGCAAGACTATCAGGATCGGGATATGGCGGGTTGTCACGTAGCTGCTTGTCGTGAACGTAAAAGTTCACGGTATCCAGACGGAAACCATCAACACCCAGCTCCAGCCAGAACCGGCCTGCATCAAGCACTGCCTGCTGCACTTCCTCGCAATGGAAATTCAGATCCGGCTGAGAACGCAGGAAGTTATGCAGGTAGTACTGACAACGGCGACTGTCCCACTGCCAGGCAGAACCACCAAAGATGGAGAGCCAGTTGTTTGGCGGAGAACCATCAGCCTTCGGGTCTGCCCAGACATACCAGTCAGACTTGCTGTTGGTCTTATTGCTCCGGCTTTCCTTAAACCACTCATGTTGCTCAGAGGTGTGCGAAATCACCAGATCGATCAGAACACGAATGCCCTTGCCATGCGCTTTAGCTACCAGCTCTTTGAAATCATCCAGAGAGCCAAACATCGGATCAACGTCTTCATAATCAGAAACGTCGTATCCAAAGTCATCCATCGGCGACTTCATGAAAGGCGAGATCCAGATCGCATCAGCACCAAGATCGGAGATGTAGTCCAGCTTCTCTGTAATACCTGGAAGGTCACCAATGCCATCGCCATTGCTATCTGCGAAAGACCGCGGATAGATTTGATAAATGACTGCGCCCCGCCACCAATCCGGATCGTTCGCCAGAACGCGATGGCTTGTATTTTCGTTTATTGGGGTAGAGAGGTTCATTCCAGTTATCCTTTAACCGCACCAGCTGTAAGACCAGCGACGATTTTTCGTTGAAACACCAGGACTAGGACCACGATCGGGACGGTCACTAGCACAGAAGCAGCCATGATATTGCCCCATGGCAGCTCGTATTCAGTTGCGCCGGACATCAGGGCAATCGCCACTGGCACGGTGCGAACTTCGTTGGATAGAGTAAAGGTGAGCGCGAACAGGAACTCGTTCCACGCACCGATGAAGGCAAGCAGACCAGTGGTCACCATCGCTGGCCACATCAGCGGCAGGAAGATCCGGCGCACAATGGTCAGCGGAGAAGCTCCGTCAACAACCGCAGCCTCTTCAAGCTCCTTCGGCAGTTCCTTCATGAAGGTCGTCAGCACCCACACAGTGAACGGCAGGGTCAGCACCGTGTTCGGGATAATCAGACCCGGCAGAGAGTTGTAAAGCCCCATGGAGCGGATCAGCTCATACATGCCTGAAAGGATCGCCACCTGCGGGAACATGGAGACAGACAGGATCGTCATCAACAACAAGCCACGGCCCCGGAAGTGGATACGAGCCAGCGCATAAGACGCCGTCACCGCAATAATCAGCGACAAGACCACAACAGATGTCGCAACAATCACCGAGTTCAGAATATTGAGGCCAAACGGCTGCTCTTTGAAGATGGAGAAATAGTTCCCCATCGTGAAGGATGTTGGGAATACGGACGGATTGAACAGCTCCTGCCCACTCCGGAAACTCGTGACAATCGCGTAATAGAACGGGAAGACCGAGAAAATCACGACCACAACAACCAGCGTGTAAAACAGAATAGACTTCATCTGTCTGTTCATGATTGTTCTCCTTCACCGGACTTCAGCCCGCCTGCCACCACGGTGATGGTCGTCAGCAAAGCAATCACAATGAACAGCAGCGTCGCAGCTGCAGAGCCATAGCCAACTTCCTGGAAATCAACCAGTTGCTGCCTTGCATAGACTGACATGGACATGGTCGAGGTGGAGCTGGATGTCAGCACGTAAATCAGATCGAACACACGCAGCGCATCAAGACTGCGGAAAATCACTGCAACAATGATTGCCGGGCGGATCAGCGGCAACGTCACCTTGAAGAACACGCGGATCGGGTTGATGCCATCCACGCGGGCAGCCTCATAGATATCACCCGGAAGCATC
Source organism: Pseudovibrio sp. POLY-S9 (assembly GCF_001431305.1). Taxonomy (NCBI): domain Bacteria; kingdom Pseudomonadati; phylum Pseudomonadota; class Alphaproteobacteria; order Hyphomicrobiales; family Stappiaceae; genus Pseudovibrio; species Pseudovibrio sp. POLY-S9. The sequence continues at coordinate 46,738 of NZ_LCWX01000049.1, read as the reverse complement.
TGAAGGGCAGCAAGGGTCAGCAGTGCCATGAACGGTGTTGTCTTCCAGACATCCACCATGATCACAGCCCACATCGCGGTGGAAGGATCAGCCGTCCAGGCAATCGGCTCAGACAGAATGCCGACACCCAGCAAAATTTCGTTGATCACACCAAACTGGTCGTGAAGCATCCAGCCCCACATCTTGGCGGAAACAATAGTCGGGATCGCCCAGGGGATCAGAACCGCAGCACGCACAAGGCCGCGTCCTTTGAACTCCGCATTCAGGATCAATGCAATGAGCAGCCCGAACAGAGTTTCAAAACCAACAGAGATGACAGAAAACCAGAGAGTGTTCCAAACCGCATTCCACCACTCGGCATCAACGAGAACGCCATAAGCCTCTCCGTCATAATACGAGAGATAGTTCTCAAAGCCGATGAATTGAGATTGGCTGAGATCTATGAGGTTTGCGTCGGTAAAACCCAACCAGATGGTGCGAAGCAACGGCCAGCCTGCAACAGCGGCCAAAGCAATCATCATGGGGGCGAGAAAAAGCCACGCGGCGCGCAATCTGGCAGAGCTCAGATTGGAGCGTTTTGCCTTACGAGTGGCTGTACCATCCTGCTGAAGAGCAAGGGTCATCCTCTGATCCTTGGTTTCTTTATTTCAGGGAAACTCCAAGGAACCACCCAGGAGCTCGGTTCAGTGTTGCGGCCATCGGGAGGCCGCAACACAGATCGCAAGTCTAGGGAGGAGACTTACCAGCCTTTACGCTTGATGCGTTTCAGGTTCTTTTCAAGTTTCGCAAGGGATGCCTCTGCTTCGGTTTTACCGGAAAGCACGTCATGCACTGCATTGTAAAATGCATTGGAAACTTTGTTGTAGTTAGAGCCAGTTGCACGGGATGGACGTGCCACAGCATTGGTGAAGGTGTCTTTCAACTGACCCATGAACGGGCTTGCTGCAAGAACATCCGCATCAGAGTACAGCTCAGCAATGGTTGGGTTGTAAGACCCTTCGATAGCGCGCTGTTTCTGGCTCTTTTTGCTAGTCAGGTGCATAACAAGACTTGCAGCTGCTTCAGGGTCTTTGGAGTATTTGGAAACAGCAAGCTGCCAACCACCAAGAGTACCGGTCTGCTTTCCGTCTTCACCACCTTTTGGCAGAGCCATCACACCGATCTTGCCTTTGATCGGAGAATCGTCAGCCTGACCGAGAGACCATGCATAAGGCCAGTTACGCATGAACACTGCATTACCGGACTGGAACACACCGCGTGCATCTTCTTCCTGATAGGAAAGAACACCAGATGGTGCAATTGTACCGGTCCAGCTTGCTGCAAGGGACAGAGCTTTTACAGCTTTTTCGTTGTTGATGGTAATATCACCATCAGCGTTCACAACATCGCCGCCGCCAAAGCTGTCGATCCACTCAAGAGCATCACAGGTCAGACCTTCATAAGCCTTCGCCTGATAAACAAAGCCCCACATTTTATTGTTGCCAGCTGCGCGTTCAGCATCCTGAATTTTTTTCGCGCTTGCGGTCAGATCACCCCAGGTTTCAGGAGCCTTTTCGCCGTGCTTTTCAAGCAGATCTTTGCGGTAGAACAGCAGGCCAGCATCAGTGTACCAAGGCATAGCAACCAGCTTACCCTTGTAGGTGTTGTTCGCAACGATTGGCTGGAAGTGCATGTCTTCTGCGCCATTGGAATATGGCTTCAGATCAGCAAGGTGGCTTCCCAGAATACCCGGCCAGATAACGTCAATCTGGAAAACATCAATATCAGAAGAACCAGAGCTCAGGATCTGCTGGTACAGCGCCAGCTGCTCGGTAGATGATGCAGGTGCAGCGAAAAACTTGACGGTGTTGCCAGTTTCTTTGGCCCACTCGGTTGCAGCACCTTTACAGAGCTTAGCACCCTGACCAACGCTACCACAAACAACCGTAACTTCAGCAGCCATTGCATAACCCGCAACGCCAGCCATACCAGCAACAGCAATAGCAGAACCTAATAATGTACGACGGATACCCATAATGGGACGCCTCCCTGTTTCGTCCATGGCCCTTGGTTCAACGAATTCCCAATCGTTGTCCGGCCATTAATTACCCCTCCAGAGCGAAGGGCTCCCCAAACACTGGTCATCTTTCAAAAGATTCCCAAAGCGCTTTGAGACAAGCAAAGTTTAGTCACCGGTCTAAGTCAATAGTAAAAATCCGTAGGAACTTTTGTGAGGCTGTCCATCTGGCGTCATATTTTGCAACGCAGCACCCACAAAATAGCTGAATTCTCCTAAGTTTAGAGCCCATCCTATGTGGTATTTTACTGCACCTCTGAAAAATATCAGTTTTCCACTGTCTCCGTTACCGTTTCCAAAGCGCTTTGGAAAAGACAAAGGTTCTACTGGATTTTAGGCAGACTTCTGGGCTAGATTTCATCCAAGCATGCGGGAGAACAAGGGGCTATAAACAAGGCGCACAGCAAGTTTGAGCCATTGAATTATTATGAATCTTAAGAGTTTAGCCAATCACCTCGGTCTTTCACAAACCACAGTCAGCAGAGCTCTGAACGGGTATTCTGACGTGTCTCTCGCCACCCGAAACCGGGTTTCGGAGGCAGCAAAGACCTATGGCTATCGTCCCAATGTCAACGCGCGCCGTCTGGCAACCGGACGCTCCTGCGTGATCGGCATCGCCTTCCCCACTGACATGAACATGTTTCTCGATCCGCATTTCATCGAGTTTCTGACAGGTCTTTCTGAGAAGGCATCCGAGCTTGACTACGACATCATGATCTCCTCCTCGCAGAGTGAAGAAGTGGACGTCTACCGCCGCTTTGCGGAAAAAGGCACCGTTGATCTGGTGATCCTGTCCAACGTGGACCTCAGCGAAGAGCGCATCCGTCTTCTGCAAGACCTCAACATGCCGTTCATCGTCCATGGCCGCACTGCCACCTGTGACAGCTACTCGTACATCGACATCGACAACTACGGCGTCTTCCACGAGCCCACAAAGATGCTGCTGGAAATGGGCCACGACAAGATCGCGATCCTCAACGGCCATCCAAATCGTGTCTACGCCATTGACCGGCTTAACGGCTGGCAGGATGCGTTGAAGGAACGAGGCGTCACGCCGAACCCGGATTATATGCGTGCAGGCGCTATGTCAGAGGAAAACGGCTACACCTTCGCCATGGAGA
>NZ_LCWX01000049.1:33437-43333 GCF_001431305.1 Pseudovibrio sp. POLY-S9 | reverse complement strand
CTGACATGACCCCGCCACTGACCGTCACCCGCTCACCACTGCGCGACGCAGGCCGGGAGATCGCGATCATGGCCATGAATTATCTCAAGGGCACACACATCAAAGAGCTGCAATGCCTGTGGCACCCGGAACTTATTTTCCGCAAATCTGTAGGCGCACCGCCACGCACTGACATCTAGCCTAGGGAATTTACTCAGTTCCTTGAGTGGGATCATTGCCATACAACTTGAGTCTGAGGCTATAGTGTAACGTAGCTGCACATTCAGGTTGGGGCCCCTATGCCAACGCCAGTATTTATCGCTGAAAACACGACCAAAACCTATGTCACCAACGAGGTTGAGGTGCACGCACTTCGCGGTGTCTCCATGACACTCTTTGAAGGCGAAATGGTTGTGCTGCTTGGACCATCCGGCTCCGGCAAATCCACATTCCTGAACATTCTCGGCGGTCTCGACAATGCCACCTCCGGCACAGTCTCATTCATGGGCAAAAACCTGACGGACTTCAGCGAAAGCGAACTGACCCGCTATCGGCGCGATTACGTCGGCTTCGTCTTCCAGTTCTACAACCTCATTCCCAGCCTCAACGCATGGGAAAACGTGGCTCTGACAACAGAGATCGCTAGGAACCCAATGGACCCGCAAGAAGCCCTGGAACTGGTCGGCCTCGGCAACCGTTCCTCTCACTTCCCGGCGGAAATGTCCGGCGGAGAGCAGCAGCGTGTCGCCATCGCCCGCGCCATCGCCAAACGGCCAGAAGTCCTGCTCTGCGACGAACCCACCGGCGCGCTCGACACTCAAACTGGCACTCTTGTGCTGGAAGCCTTGCAGCGCATCAATCTGGAACTGGGCACCACTACAGCAATCATCACCCACAACACGGCAATCCAGCAGATGGCAAACCGTGTTTACATCTTCAAAGACGGCGCTATCGAAAGCACCCACGAGAATGAAACACCCAAGCAGCCTTCGGAGGTTGCATGGTAGCTCTGCCCGTCCTTGACCGAAAAGTGATCCGCGATTTGAAACGCCTGTGGGCGCAAGTGCTCGCGATTGCTTTGGTCATGGCCTGCGGAGTGATGACGCTAATCCTCGCACAAGGGGCCTACCGCTCCCTCAGCGAAACGCAGAAAACCTATTATGATCAATACCGCTTCGGCCACATCTTTGCGCAAGCCGTCCGCGCACCCGATCACCTGAAAGACCGCATCACCGCCATTGATGGTGTTGCCGCTGTCGAAATGCGCATCGTCCGCTCCGCTATCCTCGACATCCCGCAAATGGCAGAGCCCGCCGCTGGCATCGCTCTTTCCTTGCCCTCAGGCAGAAAGCCTGCCGTCAACCGCCTCTACTTACGCGCAGGCCGCTTGCCGGAAGGCTCCCGTACCAACCAGGTCGCTCTGGATTCCCGTTTTGCCAAAGCACATGGCCTCAACCCCGGCGACACGTTCAGCGCAATCTTGAACGGGAAAAAGCTTAACCTCGAAATCACAGGCATCATCCTCTCCCCCGAGTTCATCTACGCTCTCGGCCCCGGAGATCTGGTCCCCGACGACCGCCGCTTTGCAGTCTTCTTCATGGCTCAATCCGCCATGGAAGGCCTGTTCGACATGAAGAACGCGGCCAACGACATCTCCCTGAGGCTGCTCAGGGGCGCTTGCACACCTTGTGTGCTGGAACAACTCGACCGCTTGCTCAAACCATACGGCGGCACTGGCGCGTATAAACGCAAAGACCAGCAATCCCATGCCTTTCTGGATGCGGAGCTCACCCAGCTTTCCGCCATGGCGAAAGTGCTACCCCCCATATTCCTGCTGGTCTCCGCTTTCCTCGTCAACATGATCCTGTCTCGCCTGATCGCTCTGGAGCGGGAACAAATCGGCCTGTTGAAAGCCTGCGGTTACTCGTCATGGTCCGTCGCAGGTCACTACGCCAAACTCGTCTCTTTCATTGCGCTTCTGGGCGTTGGAATCGGCTCCATTGCTGGCAATTACATGGGCAAGTTGATGACCCAAATGTATGCGCAGTACTTCTCGTTCCCATTCCTCGTGTTCGATGAAAGCCCGGACCTCTACCTCATCGCCACTGCCATCTCGTTACTCGCTGCTTTGGGCGGTGCGCTCTCTTCCATCATGAAAGCTGCCCGCCTGCCACCCGCAGTCGCCATGCGTCCACCTGCGCCACCACGTTTCCGCAGTTTCCTCTCGCTCAAATCAAAGCGCGTGCGCCTCCTGTCCCAACTCAGCACCATGGGCCTGCGCCATCTCATGCACAATCCGGTCCGCAGCCTGCTCACCAGTCTTGGTGTCTCTTTCGCGCTGGCCCTGCTCGTCTCCGCGCTGTTCCTGACCAACTCCATGGACCACATGATCAATGTGGCCTTCAACAAAGCGGAAACCGCAGATGCCCGCCTGACACTGGCAGATGACAAAGCCCCCAGCGTGCTCGATGACATCCTGCGCCTGCCCGGCGTGCTCACTGCAGAAGCCTACAGACAAGAACCCGTCATCCTGCGCTTTGGTCCCAAAGAAAAGCGCGTCGCCATCACAGGTCGCCCAACCAACGCCAACCTCTCCCGCATTCTGGACCTTGATGAGCGCGCTATTGAAATGCCCCGCACCGGTCTCATGCTGCCAACTCACCTCGCCAACCAGCTGGGTGTAAAGCCGGGCGAGATGCTCACCGTAGAGTTCACCAAGCACAACTCGATCCTGCGGCAGGTTCGGGTCTCAGGCACCGTCACCAGCTACATGGGCATCTCCGCCTCCATGCACATAGACGCGCTGAACGCCCTTGTCCCCACCGGCCCGCGCATCTCTGATCTGGCGATCAACATCGACCGTACACGGCTTGATGATCTCTACGACGCTGTCAAACAAACACCGGGCCTCGGCGGCATCGCCATGCAGATGCTCTCACGCGAAAAGTTCCGCGAGCTCATGGACCAGAGCTTCACCTCCATGCTGGTGGCCTACATCACCATCGCCGTCATCGTAGCCTTTGGCGTGGTCTACAACGCCGCCCGCATTCAGCTGTCAGAGCGGGGCCGCGAACTGGCCAGTCTCCGCGTCATCGGCTTCTCTAAGCAGGAAGTGTTCCACGTCATTCTGGTGGAAATGGCGATGATCGTCCTGCTGGCACAGCCCATGGGCTGGCTCATCGGCTACGGCATGGCAGCGGGCATGATACAGGGCTTCGCCAGTGATCTCTTCCGCGTGCCGCTTGTGGTGCTGCCAAGCACCTACGCCATCGCCAGCTTTGTCATTCTCACTGCCGCCCTGGCCTGTGCGTTCATCGTGCGCCGCCGTGTGGGCAAACTTGATCTCATCAAAACCTTAAAAACGAGGGAATAGGAATGAACGGTAAATACGTCAAACGAGGCGCATATATTGCTGTCGCCCTGCTCGTTCTTCTCCTCATTGGTTGGGCCTTGCAGGAAAAGCCAATCTCCGTTGAAACAGCCAAAGTCACTCGCGGCGACCTGATTGTCACCGTGGAGGAAGACGGCAAAACCCGCGTCAAAGAGATCTACAAAATCTCCGCCCCAATCGCCGGACGGGTCGACCGTTCCCTGCTGGAAGTCGGCGACAAGGTATCCCGTGGCGAAACCACAGTCGCCACCATCAACCCACTCACCACTCCGTTCATGAACGCCCGCACCAAGGCAGAAGCGCTGGCAGGCGTTGAAACCGCCAAAGCTGCCATCTCATTGGCAGAGGCTGAGCTTGCCTCCGCCAAGGCAGAACACAAACTGGCCAAGTCAGAGCTCATCCGCGCCCAACGCCTCAACCGCTCCAAAACCATCTCTGACGCTCAATTGGAGCGCGTGGAAATCGACGTCACCCTGAAAGCCGCCAAAGTCCAAAGCGCAGAAGCTCAGATTGCCCAGCGAAACAGCGACCTTGCAAGCGCCAAAGCCCGTCTGATTGAGCCGCACATCGCTCAGGATCCTGAACGTTCAGAAGAACTGGCCGTACGCATGATCTCCCCGATCAACGGCCTGGTCCTCAATCTGGCCGTTGAAAGCGAGCAAACCATCCAGTCTGGTGCCCTGCTGATGGAACTAGGCGATCCCGCTGATATCGAGGTGGTCGTGGACCTGCTCTCTACCGAAGCCGTGAAAATCGCTGAAGGGGCAAAAGCAACGCTGGTCGACTGGGGCGGCAACACCCTGAGGGCAACCGTCCGCCGCATTGACCCGGCTGGCTTCACCAAGGTCTCAGCCCTTGGCATCGAGGAACAGCGCGTCAACGCAATTCTGGATCTGGAAACCCCGGCACTGGAACTCGGCCACGGCTTCCACCTGCGCGCCGCCATTGAGACATGGCACGGCCAAAACGTCCTGCGCATTCCCATGACCGCCCTCTTCCGCGAAGGCAACGACTGGGCCACCTTCAAAGTCGTCAACGGCAAAGCCCAACTCCAACTCCTGACCATCGGCGCCTTCAACCAGGACATGGCCGAAGTCCGCTCTGGCTTGAACCAGAACGACACCGTGATCCAGTTTCCGGGAGATACTGTCTCACATGGTACTGCAGTGGCAGCGGAGTAGAGATGACCGAACAAACGGATTGCTCTTTTTGCAAAATAGCCCAGAAGCACTATCGCGTTTTCGAGGTCTATCGCGATGACAAGATCATGGCCTTTCTCGACAATGGCCCAATCCGCCCCGGTCATACTCAGATCATCCCACTGGAGCATTACGACTACTTTGATGATCTACCCCTCGAACTTGCGACCAGAATTATGCAACTCGGCCAACACCTTGCCAAAGTACTCAAGCAAATCACTGGAGTAGAAAGAGTAGCATTCCTCTTCACCGGCGGAGATATCCCCCACGCCCACGCTCATCTGATCCCGATGTATGAGAAAACCGACATCACCTCCCGCCGCTACATCCTCAATGAGGACCTCACCTTTCAGGATAGACCCTGTCCGCCCCACAACGAGCAGCTGGCGATACTCAGAAAAATCAAGGAAGCAATGAGTGCTGAACACCTCTGATAAGTCGCTACTCAATTGAAGATATCTTCGACAAACTTATAGATCAGATAGAGCGCCAGATACGAGAGAAACGAGCTGGAAACACCTGCAACAAGTGCCATGTATCCATTCGCTCTGTACATAACTGTGTCAGCAAAACCATAGCTGAGTAGCACCCAAAGCGTCGTTGCTATCGATACAGCCATAGCCCCTATAAACAGCAGCACCCGCGCGAGTTTGTTCGAGCGGAAATACCCTTCAGCATTGCGCCCAATAACAAGAAACTCAGCCAACACCGTACAGATATAGGCAGCAGCGAGTACCAGAAAGCTGTCCCAAATTACAAAATGCAAAGCGAGTCTCGCACGCGTTCAAAAAAGCATTTTCAAAACGCAATCATTCTCACTTATATGACAGCCAAACACAAGCTGAAGGTGCATATCTCAGCACGTACTCACGCTCCTCTCACATACCGGAGGAACTCGTAGAACAGGTTGCAAACGGCATACGCCAAAATGCCGGTAGGTAGACTGACGATGTACCCTAGGTATTGGAAAGCTCGTGGCTCATCAGCAGCAGCCTGATGGTAATCCCATAACGCATAATACATCGCAACAAATCCAGCTAGCATTGCAACTAGAAAATGAAAGATGTGTGCGGATTGCCTATTTTCAAAGTAGTCATCAGCTTTGAACCGAAGAAAAATTCCCTCTGAAATTCCGGCTGAAATCAAGGATACGACGAGTAGAGTGAGAATGAAAAAATACATATAGTATTGATAGGGCTCACACTAACTCGTTGCAACAGGCAAGCCGTCTTTCGCAGCCTTCTCCGCCGCCTCTCTCTCCCGCCGGGCCAGTTCCATCTTCCACCAGCGATCTCGCAGGGTGACGCGGTTTTCGCGGTAGCGGTCTTCCAGCACCTCCATGTGCTCCACGCGATCGGTCCGGAACGCGCGGAAGTCCTTGCGCAGTTCGCACCACGCCACGATCATTCGAGAATGTGCAAAGAAAGTCAGGCTCAGCGGCCATATCAGGCGCTCGCTCATCTCACCCTGCGCGTCCTCATAAGTCAGCCGCAACTTGTTCTGCCCGCGAATAGCCTGCCGCACATCCTTCAGCTCAATCCGTGCTGTGGGAATAGGTTCCACCCCGAAATCCGGCGCATAAAGCGGCGCTTCAATAAACTCGTCCCGCGCTTCGGGAGACAGCACCGCCGCAATCTTGGCAATCACGTCACTGGCTGTGCGAATAAGCTGCTCATCTCCGCGCACTTGCACATGGCGCAGGCCCATCATCACCGCTTCCAGCTCATCACTGTTGAACATCAGCGGCGGCAAATCATACCCCTCATCCAGCACATAACCGACCCCCGCCTCCCCGCGGATCGGCACACCAGTTGATTGCAGGCTGACAATGTCGCGGTAAAGCGTGCGAACAGAGATTTCCAGCTCCTCCGCCATCGCATCACCGGTCACCGGCCCACGATGACGTCGCAACAACTGAACGACCTGCAGCAACCGATCTGCCCTGCGCATGTAATCCTCCGGAAAGTTTCGGCCAGAAATTTTGGGAACGCCAAACACTCCTGACACAATGCTGTCAGGAGCACCTTGCTACCAATCCCCCACGAAACACAAGCGGAGAAAGCAAATGCTCACACATCACAAATTCAGCGCCAAACTCGATGGCGTCAGCGCAAGCCCGTTTTGCCTGAAAGTAGATATCCTGCTCGCCATGGCAGGCCTCTCCCACGATGTTCTGGAAGGCCCGGCAGCCCTGCAAACCGCCCCAAAGGGCAAGCTGCCTGTCATGAAGGACAACGAAGAACTCATTGCCGATTCCGAGTTCATCAGACGGCATTTGGTGGTCAATTATAACGCTGATTTTTCAGGTGGTTATTCTGAAGCCGAACTGGCTGTTGGGCACGCCTTCATGCGCATGGCAGAACATTCTTTGTACTTCGTAACCGTCTGCACCCGCTGGCTGCCAGATGAGAACTTCGCCATTATTGAAGACCAGTTCTTCGGTATCTTGCCACCAGAAATGCGCAGTTCTCTTGCAAACGAATCTCGCAAAAGTGTCATCGCCAAAGTCAACAACCACGGCTACGGTCAGCACACATGGAAAGAACGCCTCGCATTGGGCCGTGCAGACTTGCAAGCCATCTCCACCCAGCTCGGTGACAAGCCCTATCTGCTCGGCGACCGCCCCTGCTTTGCTGATGCCGCCATCGGCGCTCAAATCCTCTGCACCCTCTCCAACCTGCCCTTCTCCGGCTGGAAGGAAACCACCGAGCAGTTCCCCAACCTCGTCGCCTACGCCAGCCGCATCAAAGAAACCTACCCGGAGGAAGTAACCGAAGCAGCCTAAGCAACACCCCCGCCGGATTGGTGCATCCGGCGGGGGCTTGTCACATTCACTGCGACTGCTTCAAATACGCAATCACACCCTCAGCATTCTGCTCCGGATCACTCACCGGATACATAACGTGTTCCACCACACCATCCTTGATGATCATGGTGAGCCTTTTCAGCAGAACCATGCCTCCTGCCTCAAAAGTCGGCAGCTCCATCGCCTTCGTCAGTTCCAGTTTCTCATCAGAAAGCAAAGCAAACGGCAGATGCAAACGATCAGCAGCTTCAGCCTGAAACGCTGTCGACTGAGTAGAAAGCCCAAACACCGCTTGCGCCCCAACCGCTTTTAACTCACCAAAGTGATCCCGGAACGCACAGGATTGAGGCGTACATCCACGAGCTCCGGGAATGAGATCCCACCCTTCAATTGGCCCTTCATTCGGAGGGCTCGTTCTGGGATAGGCATAGACAACAGTGCGGCCCTGTAACGCTGACAAATCAATCATCTCAGCATTCGTTGTCCTCAGTTTCAGCGCCGGAAGCTTCATGCCAAGCAAACTCTTAGTGTCAGTCACGATCAAACAAACCTTCTCCAACAAAAACCCCGCCGAACATTCTCATCCGGCGGGGTTATCTCACTCATAAAAAATCGCCGCTAAGCGTCTTGCGTCATCAGCTGCTGGTTCTTGCGTGCCATCACCTGCCGCACCACAACAGGCAGCATAAGCACACCGCCGATTGCCATGGTTTGCAAGCCCGGCGCGACGAAGAACATCGCCGCAAAGGCTGTCCAATACCGCTCCAGCTTATTCAAACCAGCCAGCATGTAACCAGAGAACGCCACACCCAGCAGGCCAATGCCACACATGGCACCCGCCAGAGTTACGCTCAGGTCGTACCAGGTGAACTCCGGCGTCACCAACAGCAGTGCTGGAGAGTAAACGAACACAAACGGCACAAGCGCCTTTGCGATACCAAGACGGAACGCCGTGTTACCTGTCTTGAACGGGTTCGCACCAGCAATCCCAGCCCCGGCATAAGCAGCCAGTGCCACAGGCGGCGTGATATCCGCCAGCACACCGTAGTAGAACACGAAGAAGTGTGCCACCAGCGGCTGAACCCCCAACAAGGCAAGCGCAGGTGCAGCAATGGAAACCAGAATGATGTAGGTCGCCGTTGTCGGAATACCCGCACCCATGATGATACAGGCAACTGCCGTAAACAACAGGGTGAAGAACAGCGTCAGCCCATTCTGCGTCACATACTCAGCAAGCATACCAGACGCAATAAATCCGCCCAGATCAGAGGCTGCCTGTGTCACCACAAACGAAAGCCGGAAGCCAGTGCCCGTCAGTGTCACCACGCCCACAATGATGCCAACCGCCGCAGCAGCAGCCCCAACAGCCAGCGAGTACTTGGCCCCTGTCGCCAGGGATTCAATCAGGTCTTTGAGTCCCATCCGGTTATGCGGATTTAAAATCCCAACAACCACACAAGCGGTAATCCCCCAAACCGCTGCAAAATCTGGCGTTTTACCGGAGATGATCAGATAAACCAGAATGCCCAGCGGGATGACGGAGAGCCAGTGCTGCTTCATCACCACCAACGCTTTCGGCAGCTCATCCTTGGTCAAACCGCGCAAACCAAGGCGTTTGGCTTCCAGATGCACCATCACGAAGATGCCGAAATAGTGCAGCATCGCCGGGAACATCGCCGCAAGCAGCACCTCACGATACGGGATCTCTAAAAACTCCACCATGATGAAGGCAGCCGCCCCCATAATCGGCGGCGTAATCTGCCCACCCGTTGACGCCGTCGCCTCAACAGCCCCAGCAAAGTGCGGCGGATACCCAACCTTCTTCATCGCGGGAATGGTGAGTGACCCTGTCGTCACCGTATTGGCAATGGAACTGCCAGAAATCGTGCCCAGCATGGCAGAGGAGAAGATCGCAACCTTCGCAGGTCCGCCTGCATAGCGTCCGGCAATCACAGAGGCCAGATCGATAAACAACTGCCCAAGGCCAATGCGCGTGGCCAAAACACCAAACAAAACAAACAGGAACACATACTTGGCAACCACGCCAATAGCGATGCCGTAGATGCCCTGGTTCGTCAGGTAAAGGTGATTGATCAGCCCCGTCCAGCTCGCCCCCGGATGCCGCAGAGCGCCCGGTGCATACATGCCAAACACGGCATAGCCAACAAAGATCAGCGCAATCAGCGGCAGCGTTGGCCCGACGGATCGGCGCGCAGCTTCCAGCACCAGCACCAACAACACGGTGCCCATGAACACATCAATCGGCGCAGGAGCCCCAACACGGGAGGCAACCGCCTCAGCTGGCAACAATGGCAAATACATTGCCGCTGCCACAGCCATCACCGCCAGCACGATATCCCATAGGTGCACCCCGCTCGGGCGCCACCATGTGGAAGACGCTGGCTGACTGCTCGTGCTCTTGATGAAACTGAAAAGAACAAACACCAGCCCCAGCACAAACGAGAGGTGAATGCCGCGATGGACAAGCTCTCGAATAAGCCCGAAGCCGGACGCGTAATAA
>NZ_LCWX01000049.1:0-33340 GCF_001431305.1 Pseudovibrio sp. POLY-S9 | reverse complement strand
GATAGAGTGACATGGCAACAAGTGCCGCTGTTATAACAACAGCAAGCACCGGACCAGCCGCTCGGAAGGTAAGGTCTGGATCGTATTTCCGTTCCAGATCCTCAAGGGATTGATCTGTCGTATCCTGAGACATCAGCCCTGCGTTTCATTTAGATTGAAAACAGCAGCGCCCGGCAGATGTCTACCGGGCACCGCAAAATCATCAAAGGTGACCAGGCCTTACTTGATCAGGCCAGCTTCTTTGTAGAAACGCTCGGCACCCGGATGCAGCGGCACACCAAGACCATCCGTTGCAGTTTCCATGGTGATGGTTTTGCCTTTGGAATGGCCAACATCCAGCAGTTTGCGGGTCTTGTCGTTCCACATCGCTTTGGTGATGTTGTAGATCAGCTCGTCATCTTCTTTCGCGCTGGTGATCCACTGCGCACCAACAGTCAAAGTGGTTGTTGCATCAACACCCTGGTAGGCACCAGATGGAATGTCGGAGCTTGCAAAGAAGCCGTATTTCTCAACCAGACTTTCAGCTTCCGGACCAGTGATCGGAACGATCTTGATGTCTTCAGCAGACGCCAGCTCAACCACAGCACCGGTTGGGAAACCAGCAACCACGAAGAACGCATCAACCTTGCCGTTGCGCAGTGCTTCCGCCGCAGCAGAACCCTTCAGCGCTTCAGCAGTGATGTCAGAGGTGGAAAGGCCATAAGCTGCAAGGATCAGGTTCGCATCCGTATATGTGCCAGACCCCGGCTCATCCAAAGACACGCGCTTGCCTTTCAGGTCAGCAACAGAATTGATGCCGCTGTCAGCTTTTGCAATTAGATGAATATGCTCAGGGAACAACGCTGCAATCGAGCGCAGATCCTTCATCGGCTCTTTACCTTCCATGGTGCCGGTGCCGGAAAACGCCCAGTAAGCAACATCAGACTGTGCGAAACCAGAGTTACGCAGGCCAGAGTTGATCGCGTTCACGTTATCAACGGAACCACGGGAAGAAACAGCAGAAGCAATCAGACCCGGTACACCGCAAGACCCACCAGCATCACAGGCACGAGAGCCCGGAGGATTGGAGATCGCATTGGCGATCATACCGCCAACCGGGTAGTAGGTATAAGCTGTACCGCCTGTGCCAATGGTAAAGAACTTAAGGTCCTGCGCCAAAGCCTGACCAGAAAACAGCGCCGCGCCGCCAACAATAGCTGCAGCTGTCGCCAATTTAGTAATGGAAGATAGAAGCGTCATAGCCCCCCGGGAAATATACGAGAGACAGGATACTCTACGGCGTAGAAGCGCCATAAAATCGTCTGCCCCAAACACTATGAGAAGTCTGAGCAGTCACCGGAAAATCAAAAAGGACGCTCGACTGGTGTAATGAAGTGAACAAGAAATATTCACGCGAATTAGAAAACACGCTTCAACCAGAGATCGCAAGCGAAATACGAGATTTTTCGTAGGCAAGCGCAAGAAAACGTAATTTCAGGTCATTCCAAACGCGATTGACGCATGAATATGTCAGACAAAGTCTGTTTTCGGAACAAAAGCTACAAAACCCATTCATGAGCCAAATTCCGCAAGAATTGCGAAGCACGTGCAAATTCAATTGAGTACAGTCCTGATACTACAAATTTGAGCGTGCACGTTCTCTTCGCTATAGACCGGATGGGTGCACATATGATTCATTGGGCTCCGCTGCAATGAAGGAGTGATTTTATGAGGGTAAGTGGCAAAAAGATGCTTCTGTTACTCGTTGTTCTGGTTGGCTTGCTGTTTGCTATCGGTGGCGCTGTTGTCTGGTGGATGATGCAACAACCCATGTTCAAGCCGGGCACCGTTGCCCAGCGCACAGACCTGACGCCCGTCGGCATCTCCGACGACTTCTGGGAAGTCGCACCAGATGTGAAGCTGAAACACTTCTCAACCGGCGAAGGCCGCAACATCCTCTTCATCCATGGTGGACCCGGCATTCCAACCATGGCAAGCGCACCGGGTTTTGACCTGCTCTCTGACGAGTACCGCGTCAACTACTACGACCAGCGCGGTGTAGGCCGCTCCACACGCCCCTTCGACCGCTTCCCGGCAGAAGACAGCACATGGACAAAGATCCAGCTGCTGGAAAGCACCCTCGGCATCTCTCAGCAACTGGCAGATATTGAACGCATCCGCAAACTGCTGGGCGATGACAAGCTCATCCTCATGGGCCACTCCTACGGCGCCCTGCTCGCCTCCCTCTATGCCGCCGAGTTCCCTGAGAATGTCGACAAGCTCGTCTTGCTCAATCCGGCAGACCTGCTCATCTTCCCCTCTGGCAACAAAGGCTTGTTTGAGAACGTTCGTGAGCTCCTGCCAGAGCGGGACCACAAAGCCTACGACAAATGGCAGCGCCGTTATCTGGATCTCGGTCAGGTCTTCAAAGAAGATGAAGCCAGCCTGCAACAGCTGGATGCAGACTTCCTGCCATACTTCATCAAGGCCACAGGTGACACCATCAAAGGTGCCCCGCCAATCTCACAGGATCTCTTCGGCAGCTGGTACACCCGCGCTCAGTTCTTCGGCCTTGGCAGACGCCATGACTGGAGCAAGCATATGGGCAACATCACCGCTGACACGCTGATCATCCATGGCGACAAAGACTTCCAGCCACTCGCAGTCTCCGAAATCTATGAGGACGCGATCCCGAACGCAAAACTGGAACGCATCGAAGAAGCCGCCCACTTCCCACACTTCAACAACCCAAAAGAGCTAGCCGGCAAGCTACGCCCGTTCCTGAACAAGTAACACCACGACATGCATGCTCCCGGTCGATCTGGGAGCATGCTGCAAGCTCACTCAAAGCACGTTTGCGCAACATCCTTCAATTAGTCCGGTGCCGCACAATCATCACACCGGGTGTCGTCCTGTCAGGATCTCCCCAAAAATCAACCTCCTGCAAAGGCTCCGCCCGAAAGGCGATTGGTGCATCATCGTAAGCAGATACGCTTACTGCCCATAACTCACAACTCAAAGAACGTGAAAGGTAGTTAGGGTTCTCGCGATATCTGCAAGGAACACCATCAAAGTAAGAGTGAGAGCTCAAGGCCACGCCTACATCATATTTATGCGCAGGTTCATTGACCTGTATAAAATTCAAATACCCAAAACGATCATACATCATAACGATGCGCCGGAAGAGGCGTTCATCCTCTCTAGACGTCCTGCCGTGCTTGATACGACCTTGAGAGTCTTTATCAATCACAGCATCTCTCGGAGAAAGAATAGTATACCCAAGCTGCACCATATCACGGCACTTTTCAAAATCTTCCCGATAGATACCCTTGTTATTGCCACCATCAAATCGCACAAGATCCAGTCCGTCTACATAAGTGTAATCCGCATTCGTTTTATAGATAATTTCGAGCAACAAAGGGATCTGACCGTCATAAGAAGTATTCAACCTCTGACGGCGCCCTTCATCATCAAAGCAGAAAATCGCATCAAGATTTGGTGCCGCAAAAAGCTCCTGCCTGACCTCACCGTTGTTCTTCCGAAAACCAGCAATCTCATCCCCGCCAGCAGTCTCAGAAAAGCCAAAAGGAATAAGAGCAACAATGCGCTCATCATTCTTCAAAATCTCCCAAGCCTCTCGCAGCGTTGGCTCAATCACACGCTCCGTCCCCTGCTGCTTATCAAAGGCAATAGAGTCCCTGGAAAGATCAGGATATTTCTCAATGAGCAGGTCATGAAGTTCAGCAACTTCATAATAATACTTCAAGCGTTCAAATCTTAGAGCTGAATATTTTACAGGCTTCCCAAGACCTGGAACATTAAACACTTGTTCTTTCTTGGTCCATAACTCGCTTTCGTCAGATGTCTCCAGCCAACCTTGACCAAATGCTGCGGAGCTCCAAACTCCCCAAAAAATCGCTAAAGAAATACTTAATCGCATGACTGACTTCCTTTCATGACAGTCACAACAACGTTCAAACGGAATCCACCATCCTTGATGTTGCCAAAACGATTTTTTGTGTCTGCTTCAATCTTCACCAAACCTTCCGGGCTCTGCCCCAGCGCTCTTCGGACTTCACAGGTAACATCCATTTGCATGATAGGCTGGTTGATGGGGATCGGTTCAGAAATTCCGACTTTCAGGAGAACCATATCCTCACCGTTTTCAATGGCTTTCTTAAAATTTCCATCATAATCCGGGGTGACACGAACAATAACGTTTTGATCTCTGTTAGCATAAAAGTCATCACGAAGGATGTGGCGGTTCCTTCGCATAAACTCACCATTATCGTCTTGTTTAGCCTCACCGCTCTCAAAAATGATGGACCGATCAACTTCAAGCTTAATGACTTTTACCGCATCAACCTTGTTGTTTACCGTGCCCTCCAGGATCTTGTATTTAGGCGGGTCAAGGATGTGTTCAATCAAATTCTCTGTCTTATGATCCGTGAGGTAAGCGTCAACTAAATCACTTTGATCACCGGACAACGCCAGAAAAACATTCCTCTTATGCCATTCTGAATGCTCTTGCTTTTGAAGCTCTAGCTTCACTTCTTCAATTAGTTTTGGCTTAAGATAATAGGTCCAGCCAATTGTAAAAACTGCAGCAAGCGTCGCAAGAATGAACAGAACAGCTTTTAAGAAATCACTCCACTCTCGCGTGGTTTGCATCAACCACTTCCTGCTTTTAACAACCGAGCCACCATCTGTAACTGCCATGCTCTCCCCCACACGCAATTAGAACTTGCAAACATCATTCAAATTATTATCAAAATATTCTATTCTATTCTTAATATGCCCTAGAGTTTGGCGTCAACAGTCATAAAAATTCACCCAGGCCTGAGCAGCGATAGTAACTAGAAGTTGCGGTAAACGATCACTTCAGAAAAGCAGCGCTCAAACCAACCTAGTGCAGCGCAGAGTGAGGGGAATAACTTTTCGGACAGCTAGCAAATCGGGCTGCCCGTCTACCACAGGACCAGAAACCCCGAGCAACGCAGAAAAAACGCATTCAACGCAAACGAACGCACAAAACAACGCAAAGCAGATATCCCCGCTTCAGATGCCCTCGCCTAAAGGTAGGGAACCAGAATATCTGAGAGCACAGAGCCCTTCGGATAGGCGTAGACGCTGCCCTGCTCATAAACGTAAGGCGCAACTTCAAGACCAGCCTCAGCGCAAATGAGTTGGCCGCCCAGCACATCCCAGCTGTTCACGCAGCCATTGTAGGCGCCATCCACCTGTCCCGTCGCCGCCTGACACAACGCCCACGCCGCAGACCCGCAAATACGGATTTGATGCTGCCCTAAGACCAGCCGATTGGCCTTGTTGAGGAAATCGAGATTATTCTCCTGCTTGTAGTTAAAGCACAGGTTCACCACCAGCTCATGGTCACAGGCCTGTCTGGGTCGCAATCTCTTGCCATCCTCAAACGCCCCGATCCCCCGCGCCGCATAAATCGTCCGGTGGTGAAAAGGCGCATGGATAACAGCAACCGCTGGTCCCTGCTCATCAACAAAAGCCATGGAAATACAAAAGTCTGGCCGCCCGTAAAGGTAATTGGTCGTCCCATCAATCGGGTCAATCACCCAGCACGGCGGTTGCAGCTCACCGCCTGTTTCTTCCCCCTTGAAACCATGTTCCGGGAAGGCGTCACTCAACGCCTGCTTGATGCGCCGCTCAACTTCACAGTCCGCTTCACTCACGTAATCCAACAAGCCTTTGCTGCCAATCTGCAGCTTGTCGCGGTCATGAAAGACCTCAAGAGCATAAGCACCAGCCTCCTCTGCAATCATTCGGGCTGTGGTGAGTATCTCTTGCTGCATGGCGGGCACCTTCGCTGGTTATGACCGTCTGGTTGTGCCCTTAAGGTATTGAGCAGTTCATTCAAAAGAGCAACTTCGTATCAGGACTACCTTCAGCCTTAGCCGCTAGCCTTTATCAGGAGTAGAAATGAGCTGGACTGAAACCTGATGAACCGAGAACTGCCCCTGCTCTACGCGTGCCTTGCTCTCGCCGGAACCATTCCGTTCATCGCCGGAGCCATAGGTTTATCAGTGGGTTACTCATTTCTGCCACTGGTGGGCGCAACTGTCATAGCAGTCAGTTTATATGCCCTTGTCATCCTCTCCTTCATGGCGGGAAGCCAATGGGGTATGTTCTTCATCGCTCCTCACCCAAGGCGTGCATGGCTGCTGTTATGGAGCAACTTTGTCGCACTATCCGGCTGGTGCCTGTTCCTGTTTACCGCTCCGATCATCTTCATTCTCGGACTTATCATCCTCTTCTCGGGCATGCTGTTTGTTAATTTCTATTTGCAGAACCTGGAAATCACATCGCGAAACTACCTTGGCGTGCGCATCACAGCCACCATCATCACGCTCATCGCACTGGGCGTCATCGCGCTCAATGTCTGAGGCTTATCCCCTCTCGGCAACCTAAAACCCACCCACAAACGAAAAATGCCAGCAAGGTCTCCCCTCACTGGCATCATAAAATCTAACTGTCTGGCAACGCTTACATATTAATCGATCGCCACAACATGGTAGATCGATTCCCACTCCGGCAATACGCCAAAACAGGCCTAGGTGCTTCCGCCAGAAAATCAATCAATTCCTGACCAGCCTCGGCAAAATCTGTCCCCGGTCCAATTGGAATGTAAATGTGCTCCAGACCCTGCTCTTCAGCTGCTCCAGAAACCTCCAGATAAGTCGGCTGGTTCGGTGCTTCATCATCCGGTCGGTTACAGACGATAGACCGGAAACCCTGCTCACGTGCCTTCTCCATGTCCTCAGGATAGAGCTGCCCGGCAACCCAATAATCCTCGGCAAGTTGACGCGCACGCAGCTGGCCACCACCACCGCCTGAAATTTTCTGAAGTAGATTAGAGAACATTGACTGGCACTTTCAAATAGGTTTGACCGGTTTCGTTTTCTGCCTCAGGCAAACGACCGGCTCTCATATTCACCTGAATGCTCGGCACAATCAGGTTAGGCACATCAAGCGTTGCATCCCGAGCTTCGCGCATTTCGACGAACTTTTCACGACTAGTACTATTACCTACGTGAATGTTTTCCGCTTTCTCAGCTGCAACGGTTGTTTCAAACAAAATCTCACGTCCATTCGCACCATAGTCATGGCACATGAACAAACGCATTTCGTCAGGCAAACTCAACACCTTATGGATAGACGCATACAGCACGGACGCGTCCCCGCCCGGGAAGTCAGCACGCGCAGTGCCGCTATCCGGCATAAACAACGTCTCCCCCACAAACGCCGCATCACCAATCACATGCACCATGCACGCTGGTGTATGCCCCGGCGTATGCATCGCAAAGCACTTCAGATTCCCGATCTGATAGGTATCTCCGTCCTGAAACAGCTTGTCGAACTGGCTGCCATCGCGTGCAAACTCAGTGCCTGCATTAAACACTTTACCAAACACGCCCTGAACAACTGTCACCTGCTCACCAATACCAATCTTGCCGCCCAGCTTCTGCTGAATATACGGCGTAGCAGACAAGTGGTCAGCATGCACATGGGTTTCGAGCAGCCATTCCAGCTTCAGATCATTTTCGCGGATGTACGCAATGATTTCATCGGCATGCTCAAAGCTGATGCGCCCTGCCGGATAGTCGATATCCATCACACTGTCGATGACCGCACATGCCTTTGTTTCCGGGTCTGTCACCACATAAGTAATGGTGTTCGACACCGGATCAAAGAAATCCTTGATCTCCACTTTCTGATCCATCTGCACAGGATAACTGCTCATAACCTTCTCCCACCTAAATCCATGATTTATCAATGAAACACATGACAGATCAGGCCTCTTTCAACGCTCTTCGCATTGAGAGGTTGGCAACCAGTCTCGCGACCAGCATCCCCGACGTCATGCATAAAACAAACACAATCGCCTGAGGCGACAGCAATGAAACTGAAACCAGTGCAGGACCCGGACACAGACCGATTAATCCCCATCCCGCACCAAATGTAGCTGACCCAAAAATCAACCGTTTATCGATCTGCTGAAACGTTGGAATCCGAAAATCATCCGCCACAAACGGACGCGGTAGAAAGCGCGCCAGACGGAAAAACGGAAAAGCCACCAGAATGGCGCCGCCCATCACAAAGGCGAGACTTGGATCCCAATTTCCAAACACATCAAGGAAGTTTTGCACCTTCAAAGGATTGCTCATTCCCGCAACAACCAGCCCCGCCCCAAAGGTCAGGCCAGCCAAAAAACCAGCGATGATCCGTTGCATGTTATCCCCCCACCACGTGGCGAAGGACGAACACAACGGCGATACCGACCGACATAAAGGTGATCGTCGCGGCCAGTGACCGAACAGACAGGCGCGACAAACCACAAACACCATGCCCACTCGTGCATCCGCTTCCAAACACCGAGCCAAAGCCAACAAGAGCCCCTGCAATCGCGATCAGCGTCAGGTCTCCTGTAAACACCTGCTCAATCTCAAATCCCCCTGCCATCAGCAGCAGAGGCGCAAGAACGATCCCAACAACAAACGACAGTTGCCAGCCCTTCTCACCATGCACCCAGGCCGACTTGCCATTGGCAAGCGTACCGGTCTCAAACAAGCGGCTGTAAATGCCGCTAATCCCCGCAATCCGCCCATTGGCGAGCAACAGGATGACAGTAGACAAGCCGATTAAAACGCCTCCGGCTAACGAGGCATATGGGGTAAACTCAGTCATATTTTATACTCGTTCTTTCCCCTGCAGAGGAAAGTTCGGTTGATGGAGAAACTAACCAGGGCATGCGCGATACCATGATCAAAATTTATGTTTTCTAATTTAGTTTTCTCTAATATATAAGTCGATTTTGGAGAGTCAAGTCACAACCGACAGCAATTATGCCAATCGCCTAATACTCATCGCCAGTTGCGCAGATTGATCACCTCCCTTAGGCTTGCCGTATACGTAAAGAAACGACCCTAAATCGCTGTTGGGAGATGAATTTGGGAAAGCGTCGTTTCTGCTTGAAATACAAAGGGATGGATATGATTGACGAAGACCTGAAAGGTGAACTTGAGCTTTTTCGCGATAATGTAAAGCGGTTCATCGAAGCAGAGATTCTCCCGCACTACGACGAATGGGAGAAGGCAGATATCTTCCCGCGTGACATCTGGAACAAGATGGGCGAGCAAGGCCTGCTCTCTGTAGACACCCCGGAAGCATATGGCGGGTTCGGCACCAACTTCCTGTTCTCCATGGTCATCATTGAAGAGTTCACCCGCGCCAACTGTTCTGGTCTGGGCGTTTCTCTCAGCGTGCATTCCGACATTGTTGCCCCTTATATCCTCAATCACGGCAGTGAAGAGCAGAAGCAAAAGTACCTGCCAAAAATGGTAACAGGCGAGTGCGTCGGCGCCATCGCGATGACTGAACCTGCAGCAGGTTCTGACCTTCAGGGCATCCGCACAATCGCACGCAAAGACGGCGATGATTACATCATCAACGGCAGCAAAATCTTCATCACCAACGGCCAGCATGCAGATATTGTGATCGTTGTGGCTCGCACAAATCTGGACGTCTCCGGCTCCAAGGGAACCAGCCTTTTCCTCGTTGAAGCTGACAACCCGGGCTTCAAACGCGGTCAGAACCTCGACAAGATCGGTCTGCATTCCTCAGACACATCCGAGCTCTTCTTTGAGGACCTCCGCGTCCCAGCCAGCGCTTGCCTCGGCAGAATGGATGCTGGCTTCCACATCATGATGAACGAGCTCCCACGCGAACGACTTACCCTCGCTGTGGGCGCTGTTGCAGGTGCGGAAGGCGTACTGGCAATGACGGCTGACTACGTCAAAGAACGTCAGGCCTTCGGTCGCCCTGTTGCTACCCTTCAGAACACCCGCTTCAAAATGGCAGAAATGGCAACCGACGTCCGCACCCACCGCGCGTTCGTTGACGAATGCTGCCGCCTGTTCCTGGAAGGCAAGCTCGACAACACCACAGTCAGCATGGCCAAACTCGGCACAACAGAAATGCAGGGCCGTGTTGTAGACGGCTGCCTCCAGCTCCACGGCGGTTACGGTTACATGAGAGAATACGGCGTTTCCCGCGCCTTCGTAGACGCCCGCGTTCAACGCATCTACGGCGGTACTTCAGAGATTATGAAGGAACTGATCAGCCGCGAAGTGCTGGCTTAAACTTATTTAGGGGGAGGCTCTGGTCTCCCTTTTTTCTTATTGCACCAGCTTGTTGCGGACAACGCGCAGCTCATCAAACTGCATCACATCGTTTTCGGATGTCCAAAGATGCTTGCCTTCCCCTCTAAGGATGGTCCCAAGCTCAGGGCTGTAGGCATATTTGGTAACAATATCCTCACCCTCTGCGCTGACGGTTTCAAGCGTCACATCAAGTACATCGTAGGCGCAACTGCCAACTTGCAAGCGGTCAGGCTCACCAACGGAAAACTTGTAGGGCACATCTCTGCGTACAAGGTCTTCGTTCTCAAACACATCAATGGATGCTGTCCAGACCTTACCAACTTCAAGCGGAAAGAACTCAACAAACGGTATATCTGGCACGTAAGTCCGATTGATGTGAGCCCCTCGTTCATAGGAAAGGAACAAGCCCTTCTCATGAACATGTATCTGGTCACGCACCACCACATATCGCTCATTCAAATGCAGCTCTGTAATCTGTCCGTCCTCTTCAAGTCGAACAAACAAACGTGCGGGAATATTGCTGTTTATGAGGACCATTCCGGTTTTCATCGTGTCTGCGGTTGGGCACACTTGTGCAACAGCCGCGCCACCAAAGAGTACGCTTCCCAGAAGTCCTAAAATTGTTTTGCTTATAACGCCGGAGCTTTGCATCGATCTATCATGTAGATTTATTCTTCTATTTATGGACGCTTATCTAGCAGCATTCTGAAAAAAGAGGATTG
Source organism: Pseudovibrio sp. POLY-S9 (assembly GCF_001431305.1). Classification (NCBI taxonomy): domain Bacteria; kingdom Pseudomonadati; phylum Pseudomonadota; class Alphaproteobacteria; order Hyphomicrobiales; family Stappiaceae; genus Pseudovibrio; species Pseudovibrio sp. POLY-S9. Next base: position 22,446 of record NZ_LCWX01000049.1, on the reverse strand, counting down.
ATATATACGTTATGCCCATTAGTCACTTTGAACTACGTATATCAACATAACACTTTGGTTAGTGCACTGATATTGCTGCTTAATTACAAACCAAGATGTTCAGTAATCCTCAATGCGTCGGTGTTGCGCTTTGACGCATGCAGCTTCAGGTAGGCTAAAATAGCGCTGATCCGGATACCGCGGTTCGCAATCCAGCGGTTTCTGTTGGATGGATGAGAAATACTGCGGTGGTGCAAAGCCACCGGCAACCATTGGTCATTCAGCACCGGCGCCCCCGAAGACCCCGGCAGAGTATCACTTGAGTAAGTTATGAAGTGGTCATGAACGCTCAGGATTTGGCTGTTGCGAAGAGAAAGGCTCTTCAACCCACCATTGGGATGATGAATGATTGAAACAGACTCACCTTTCACCGCCTTGCCAGATTGAGGCAACAGCTTCAAAGAACCAAAGTCAGAGAGTGACCGGGCCTCTTTATTCCCCTCTTCAACAGAGACGAAACTGAAATCCAGATTGTTACTCGCGCTGGTAAAGAAGATCTCATCCGTAATCGAGAACTCGGCAGACCGCCCAAGCGAAAAATCCTCATCCATCTCATATTGAAAGATAGCCGAGGCCTGCGCTGCGGATTGCCGCGACCGGATCACATGATTATTGGTCAGAAGCAGGTTCGGCCCAACCATAAAGCCAGACCCGGCCCCTGCCGGAATACGTCCACCTCGATAAAGCTGAACCTTGCAGATAGACCGCGCAGCCGCGACCCCACGGCTGAGGTAGTTAATCGGGAAGATGTCAGAAACACCCATGATCCGCTCAAAGGCAGTGTTATCCCCCTCCGGGATCAAACTTTTACGCACATGCAGGCGTTCCGGCTCATCCCAAACAGCATCACCAAACTCGCCTGTCCCACGTTCACCCGCCGAGCTGCAATCACACCTATCCTCGCGCGAGTTCGCCATTTTGAAATCTCACCTTATCCAACATCATCCTTCCTGAAGAAGACCAATCCAGACAGCTGCTGTGAGACCTCAGAGTTCATTCACCAAAAATCCAACTAAACACTCGCATTTTGGTCAGTGTCATTTTCTGCAAATCCAAAAAACTTTAGCTTACCCTCTTGAACAATCATAAATTGCAATTACATTAGAACTACATTTGTAATGCAAAGGTGCTACATGCCATCAAGATCCATTTCGCTAAGCGTGCGATTAACGCAAGAGGAATCGGAGCGCTTGGCCCGGTTGAACTTTCCGGAAGCCAAAACGCCAAGTGACAAAATCCGGGCACTCATAGCCGCACCGGAAAGCAGCTTCGCATCACTGGGCGATGGTACGCACACATTTGCGGCGCGGAAACTGGTAAAACCAGCAAGCGACATGCTGGACCAGAGTGATCGCCAGTCAGACGTTCTGCGGTTACTGACTGATCGCCTTCCGCTTCTTTTAGGGGAGCTGGCCGGCAAAGCTGGCGAAACAGATCTGAAGGACGCAGAAGCCGCAGTTACAGAAGATTTTTTTGAGCTCATTGAGCTGGTGCTTCAAGCCGGATTGAGACGGAATCCGCGCCTACAAAATCCGGAACTCTTCAAAGAGCTTGTCGATGATATGCGCAGCTCCACCGAACTTTTGCGCAACCGTTTAAACTCGAAGTAATACTGGAGGACTCAATGTCTGAATCTCTTTTATCTCGCGTCGGTCGTCTGGTCTCCGGAACTGCCAACTCTATTGTTGATGCCGTCGAAAGCACTGCACCTGACATGGTGATGAAACAAGCTATTCGTGAACTCGACAACGCTGTTGAAGACGTCCGCGACGCTCTTGGCAAAGCAGCCGTCAAAAAACACGTAGCAAGCCAGCGGCTCGCAGAGACCAACAAGTCACACGAAGAACTCTCCGAGAAAACCGCCATTGCCCTGCGCGCTGGCGAGAAGGATCTAGCCCGCGCGGCTGTTGCCCGTCAGATGGATCTGGAAGCGCAAATTCCAGTCCTGGAAAAGACAATTGCCGACGCTGGTGATGAAGAACAGGAGCTCAACAACTCCATCCTCGCCCTTCAGGGCCGCAAGCGCGAAATGTCAGACCAACTGGACGCTTACATAACGCAGAAAAATGCTGCAACATCACAAAGCGCAACCGCAGATGGAGGCAGCGATCACAAGCTCAATACAGCCGTTGACAATGCCAACTCTGCATTTGATCGCGCAATGAATGCGGCTACAGGAGTACCGGGTGTCGCGAACTCAGGAAGTATGGGTGACGATGCAAAGCTCGCAAAGCTGGATCAGATGACCCGCGACCACCGCGTAGAAGAGCGCCTTGCTGCGCTGGAAGCTGAACTGGAATAACAGCAACCGGCAATCATAGTGTTCATTGGGGGATGAATTGGCACAACTACTTTTTTCAAGCGAGACCTATCTCTTCACGCTCGCCATCTTCGTCATGCTCGCTCTGGCGCTGCTCGAAGTTGTCGGCATGGTGTTCGGGCTATCTCTTTCCGGTCTGGTCGATGATGTATTGCCGGATCTGGATATCGATGCAGATGTCGATATGGATGCAGACGTCTCGGTAGACGCGGTCGGCCTTGGCCCCGTCGACGGGTTCCTGGCATGGCTGGCCGTGGGCAAGGTCCCGTTCATCGTCTTGCTGATCATCCTGCTTACCAGCTTCGGCATCATAGGTGTGCTGATACAGTACACCGCTGCATCTGTCATAGGCTCATCAATCCCCTTCTGGATGGCGCTCATCCCGACAGTGATTGTCAGCTTCTGGTTCACCGCCACAACTGGTCATGCCATTGGCCGCATCATGCCCAAGGAAGAGACAGACGCACGTTCACGAAACAATTTGGTGGGCGAAGTTGCAATCCTGACACTTGGCAATGCGACCATGGCTTTGCAGGCAGAAGCTCGCGTTACGGATAATTTTGGCACACGACATTACGTGCAGGTCATTCCAGATCAGCCAGACATCACATTAATGCAGGGAGACGAAGTCCTGCTTGTCGGCTTAAAAGGCTCCCTTTTCACAGCAATTGCGAACCCACACAAAAATTTATCACCTCGCCCAGACACGCTTGCAGATTAATCTCTCAATTTGAGGCCCAATATGTTTACAGAAAATCAAAACTCCGCCTTGGAGTCAGCCACTGGACTGACTGAGATGCTCGTCCTGGCAGCCGTTGTCCTTATTGCCCTTCTCGCAATCGGCATTGTCTTCTCCCGCCTCTACACCCGCTCTTCAAAAGAAGTTGCGTTTGTACGGACTGGTTTTGGCGGTCAGAAAGTCATCATGAACGGCGGCGCAATCGTCTTGCCAGTCCTTCATGACATCATTCAAGTGAATATGAACACCTTGCGCCTTGAAGTGCGCAGAGCCGATGAAGCAGCCCTTATCACCCGAGACCGCATGCGCGTCGACGTGGTGGCCGAGTTCTACCTGCGTGCTCAGCCAACCATCGAATCCATTGCCAATGCCGCACAAACCCTCGGCACTCGTACCATGCGTCCGGAAGACCTGAAGCACCTCATTGAAGGTAAGTTCGTTGATGCTCTGCGCGCCGTGGCTGCTGAAATGGCAATGGAAGAACTGCACGAGCAACGCGTCTCCTTTGTGCAGAAGGTACAGGCAGCCGTCTCCGAAGATCTGCTGAAAAACGGCCTTGAGCTGGAATCAGTCTCCCTGACCGGTCTTGACCAGACTCGCATGGAATACTTCAATCCGAACAACGCGTTTGATGCAGAAGGTCTGACCAAGCTCACGCAAGAGATTGAAGAGCGTCGCAGAAAGCGCAACGACATTGAGCAGGATACAGAAGTCCTGATCCGCCGCAAAAACCTAGAAGCCGAGCAACAAAAGCTCGAAATCGCCCGTGAGGAAGAATACGCTTCACTGGAACAGCAACGTGATCTGGAAATTCGCAAAGCCAAGCAACAAGCATTGATTGCCACAGAACAGGCAGAACGTCGCCGTGATGCAGAGCAGGCAGATATCACGTCAAAGCTGGAAATCCGCCAGTCAGCAATCGCATCCGAGCGTCAGGTCAAAGAGCAGGAAATTCTCAAGGACCGCGCACTGGAAGAAACGCGTATTGAAAAAGAGAAGGTTCTTGAGCTGACCCAACAGGACCGCTCAATTGCAGTCTCCGAGAAGTCCAAAGCGCTTTCAACTGCCGATGCTGCAGCAAACGAAGCCCGCGCTATTGCGATCAAGGCAGAAGAACAGGTCATCACAGCGCGTGAGATCGAAGTAGCCGAACGTCACAAGCAGGTCGATCTGGTTCAGGCAGCTCAGGATGCAGAACGCTCCGCAATCGCCGTTACAGTTGGTGCGGAAGCAGAAAAGCAAGCTGCAGAAGACCACGCAGAAGCTGTTCGTCTGAAAGCCGGCGGTGATGCGGATCAGATCCGTATTGCAGCAAACGCGGAAGCAGATGCTGTCACGACCCGTGCAGAAGCAGACAAGCTGCGCCTCGCGGTAGAAGCAGAAGGTCAGCGTATCCTAAACGAGGCATCCAACCTCCTGTCACCTGAGCAGATCAATATGCAGGTCAAACTGGCTCTGATCGAAGCTCTGCCACAGGTCATCAGCGAGAGCGTGAAGCCAATGGAGAACATCGACGAGATCAAAATCCTTCAGGTCGATGGTCTGGGTGGTGCAGCACCAGCAGCCAACGGAACACCAGCAGAAGGGTCTGCCGGTCTCTCCGATCAGTTGGTCAACTCAGCTCTGAGATACCGCTCTCAGGCCCCACTGGTCGACAGTCTCCTCGGAGAACTGGGCATCTCCGGCGTAACGCCAAATGAGATGGCACAGTCAGTCTCCAAAGAGACCGTATAAAACACAAAAGCCCCGCTCAAAAGCGGGGCTTTTTCATTCAAAACAAAACACTTAGATACCCATTTGCCGACTGGCCAGATCCTTCATGATCTCTGAAGAACCGCCACCAATCGTCATCACCTTGGTCTCACGGTAAATGCGCTCAACCTTGGTTCCGCGCATGTAACCTGCACCACCAAGGATCTGCAGACACTCATTGGCCACATATTCCAGTGTGCTTGTTGCAAGGTTCTTCGCCATACAGATCTCGGTGATCGGGCTTTCTCCCAGCTGCAACCGCTGCGCCAGCTCTTCCAGCACTGCCCGAACTGCCTGCATCTTCATCGCCATATCAACAAACTTGTGCCGGATGACCTGACGATAAATGAGCGGCTTGCCAAACGTCTCACGCTGCTTCGCCCAGTCAAGCGCCTCCTCGAACACACCAAGCATATGCCCATAACAAGCAGAGGCCAGGAACAGGCGCTCATTGTTGAAATTCATCATGATGCCCATGAACCCGGCATTCTCGCCGCCAATCAGGTTTTCGACAGGCACCTTCACATTGTCAAAATGCAGCGTAGCGGTGTCAGAGGCCCACCATCCCATCTTGTGCAACGGCGTCTGAGTAAAACCTTCCATGCCCTTTTCAACCAGCATCAGCGAAATACCGCCCATGCCCGTATCACCCGTCCGCACCGCAACTGTGTAGTAGTCTGCACGCATACCGGAGGTGATGAAGGTCTTCTCACCACTCAGGACGTAGTGACCGTTCTCACGGCGGGCGACCGTCTTCAGGTTCTGCACATCCGATCCACCACCTGGCTCGGTGATCGCAAGCGCCGAAATCTTCTCGCCTGCCAAAACGGACGGAATCACCCGTGCCTTCAACTCATCAGACCCAAGGTGCGCAATTGGAGGTGTACCAATGGTGTGGCTCATCAAGCCCGCATTGATGCCTCCACTCCCCGCACGTCCAAGCTCAACAGCAGAGAGATAAGACAACGGATAATCGATACCCGTCCCGCCATACTCCTCAGGAAACATGATGCCGAGCAACCCAACATCCGCCGCCTTTTTGTAAAGCTCACGAGGAAACTCGTTAGCTTCATCCCACTGGGCGACGTAAGGAGTGATCTCCTTGGCAATGAAACGAGAGAGCACATCACGAAAAGCCTCATGCTCCTCGTTGAACATGGTGGACTTGCGCTTCAATCCGAAGTCAGGAAGACTCAAACTCATCATATTCTCCTCCGCAAAACCTGCGGGTCATTCACAAAATCATTGGCACAAAATCACTGGCAGAAGATCTCAGGCGGTCTCTTCTTCCAGACGAACCAGCACGTCACAGCTGTTCACCTGCGCACCTTCCTGCGTCCCAAGTTCAGCAACAACACCATCACGCGGTGCCGTCAGCTCGTGCTGCATCTTCATCGCTTCCAGAACCAGCAGCACATCTCCTTTGGAGACCTGTGCGCCCTGCTCTGTCTTCAAAGCAACAACAGCTCCCGGCATCGGTGCAATAATCGAGCTGGATGCAGCCGAATTGTCTTCTTTCTTGGAGCTGAAACTCTGCTCTTCAAAGAACTGCGTCTGCCCTTCCAACGAGATCCAAAGCCCCCCTTCAGGCGCTTCACTCACAAAGGCTGTGCGACGAACGCCATCCGCCTCAAAAACAATGCTGCCGCGATCTTCACCTGCATGAACCCGCAGGTCTGCACGCACCGAGACTTCCTCACCATCCAGCTTGATCTTCACTGGCAGAGGTGTCGCTGTCGTCCAGCGGTTTTGACCTTTGCTTCGCGCAAACAGGCAAACGGCAAGATCCCGCATAAGCTCTCGCGTTGCATCTGCAGCAACAGAGCCAAGTTCACGATCATTAAGGAACGCCGTCGTAGCCTTGCCAGCTGCAAACACATCATCCTGTAAAACGCTTTTCAGGAAGGAGCCATTGTGAACCAGACCTTGCAGAACCAGCTCATCCAGCCCGCGCAGTAGCTTGCGCCGTGCTTCATCCCGATCACTGCCATGCGCAATCAGCTTGGCAATCATTGGATCGTAGTAGGATGAAATCTCGCTGCCCTGCTCAATGGCACTATCAACGCGCACAGAAAGGTCATTGCCATTCCATGCCAGCACAGTACCCGTCTGCGGCAGAAAACCAGCGTCCGCATCCTCTGCATAGAGACGCAACTCCATGGCGTGACCACTGAAGGAAATATCCTCCTGGCTCAGCGGCAGAGGCTTTCCAGCAGCAACATCCAGCTGCCACGCAACCAGATCCTGACCAGTGATTTCTTCCGTCACCGGATGCTCCACCTGAAGGCGGGTGTTCATCTCCATGAAGTAGAAACTGCCATCTTCCGCCAGCAAAAACTCAACGGTTCCAGCCCCGCGATAGCCAATGGCCCGCGCCGCATCAACAGCAGCCTGCCCCATTGCCGCGCGGATTTCCGGCGTAACAGACGGCCCCGGCGCTTCCTCAATCACCTTTTGGTGGCGACGCTGTACAGAACAGTCCCGCTCACCCAGATGCACCACATTGCCATGATTATCAGCAAACACCTGAATCTCGACGTGGCGCGGATTGATAACAGCCTTCTCAAGAATAAGCTCACCATTGCCAAAAGCATTTTCAGCTTCTGAAGCCGCAGCCGCCAGCTTGTCTTCAAGCCCACTCAGGTCTTCAACCAAGCGCAGGCCGCGCCCACCACCGCCAGCAGATGCCTTGATCATCAGCGGCACACCAATACGCGCCGCCTCCGCAGCCAATGTCTCCGTTGACTGATCCGCACCGGAATATCCCGGCACACACGGCACGCCCGCCTCAATCATCCGCAGTTTGGACAGCCGCTTGGAGCCCATCAGCTCAATCGCTTCCGCAGGCGGGCCAATAAACACCAGTCCCGCATCTGCACACGCCTGCGCAAACTCTGCGTTTTCTGCCAAAAACCCGTAACCCGGATGCACGGCCTGTGCGCCGGTTTTACGGGCCGCTTCCAATATAGCTTCAATATTCAGGTAGGAGTCTGCTGGTGTTGCCCCGCCAATACACGCTGCAATATCAGCATCTTCAACATGAGGAGCCATTGCATCAGCCTCGGAATAAACAGCAATACTCCGATAGCCCTTTTGCCGCGCAGTGCGGAACACTCGGCGAGCAATCTCCCCCCGATTGGCGACCAGGACGCTATCAAACATCGAAAATTCCCTTCACAGTGCCAAGATAGTCAGGCTTGCGAAAGCAGCTTATTCAGCCGCTTCCTTCTGCATTGCACGGTTCTTCTTTGGGTTTGGCAAAGTGCCATCCAGCTTGGAGATGATGGAAAGCATCACTTCATCTGCACCGCCACCAATGGACGTCAGGCGACTATCCCGCAGGAACTGGCTCACAGGGCTGTCCCACATGTAACCCATGCCACCCCAGAACTGCAGACAGGAATCCGCAAGCTCACGAGACAAACGGCCCGCCTTCAGCTTCGCCATGGAAGCAAGGCGCGTCACGTTCTCACCACGCACCATGGATTCAACGCACTTCTCAGAAAGCGCACGCAACAGCTCCACTTCAGTGCGCAATTCACCAAGGCGGAAGTGCACCACTTGAAAATCCAGAATGCTCTGGTTGAAGGCTGAACGCTCACGGCAATAATCTTCCGTCAGCTGAATGATGCGGTCCATGCCATCAACAAGCGATAAGGCACACCACAGGCGCTCCTCCTGGAACTGCAGCATCTGGTACATGAAACCAGCACCCTCAGTGCCAATCAGATTGCGCTGAGGAACACGCACGTCATCAAAGAAGATCTGCGCCGTATCAGAAGAGCGCTGACCAAGCTTGTTCAGACGATCCGACTTGGTGATGCCAGCACTGTCCATCGGCACAACAATCAGCGATTTGTTCTGGTGCTTATGTCCCTCACTGGTGTTCACCAGCATGCACATATAGTCCGCTTGCGTGGAGTTGGTGATCCACATCTTGGAGCCGTTGATGATGTAGTCATCACCATCTTTCACCGCATTACTCTTGATGTTCGCCACATCAGACCCGGCATGGGCTTCAGAAGCGCCAACACAAGCCACCATGTCACCAGCAATCGCAGGGGTCAGAAACTCCTTGCGCAGCTCATCAGATCCAAAGCGGGAGAGCGCCGGGGTCGCCATGTCGGTTTGCACGCCAATTGCCATGGGCACACCGCCACAAGCACACGCGCCCAGCGCTTCAATGGTCATGGCCTGATAGGAGTAATCAAGGCCCATCCCGCCATACTCTTCTGGCTTGTTGACACCAAGAAAACCGAGATCACCCATTTTCTTGAAGAGTTCATGAGCTGGAAAGATTCCTGCCTCTTCCCATTCCGGCACATGCGGGTTGATTTCGGCCTCGACGAACTTGACCACCGCACTTTTCATTTTCCGATGTTCTTCAGTATATTCCATCGTGAAACCCTCATGTTGAACTGGACTCAAAGAGCCGAATGGCGCTGCTCTGCCTAGCCGCGCGCGACCCCGAATGCTGTTGGATTAAGCTGACGTTTCCTGGCATCTGCACAAACAGATAGGGCCAATGAGACAACGCGGCGCGTGTCTCTTGGATCAATGATCCCATCATCCCAAAGCCGCGCCGTCGCAAACAGCGCTGTGGTCTCTGGTGACATCTGGTCAACGATCTTCTGCGCCATCTGGTCAGTCATGCCATCTGGAATCTCTTGTCCCATCTTCGCAAACTTCTCTTCAGTGATGATCTTCATCACCGTCGCCGCCTGCTCCGGCCCCATCACACCAACTTTGGCCGATGGCCACGAGAAGATGAAATCAGGATCAAACCCACGGCCACACATGCCGTAGTTGCCAGCACCCCAGGCACCACCAACCACAATGGTCACTTTAGGAACTGTGGCATTGGCAACCGCCTGGATCATCTTGGACCCATGCTTGACGATCCCGCCCGTCTCTGCATCCCGGCCCACCAGATAGCCAGTGGTATTCATCAGGAACAGCAGCGGCGTATTGCTTTGGCAGCAAAGCTGAATAAACTGAGCAGCCTTCACCGCACCTTGCGGATCAATCGGGCCGTTATTGCCTACGATACCAACCGTCTGCCCATCAATGCGGGCATGACCACAAACCGTGGCTCCGCCAAATTCCTTCTTGAAATCAAGGAAGTCAGAGCCGTCCGTGATGCGAGCAATAATCTCGCGCACATCATACGGTTTCTTGGCATCCTCAGGCACGATGCCCAGCAGATCCGTGGCATCATAAAACGGCTGCTTGCCGCCTTCCGCCTCGACCGGGGCATCCCAAGGCAGGTGGTCAACAATCTCACGCGCGGTCTCGACGCCGTGCGCATCATCCTCTGCCATGTATTCCGCTGTGCCAGCTGTGTTGTAATGCAGCTCCGCACCACCCAGCTCTTCATCTGTCGCAATCTCACCCGTTGCCGCTTTCAGCAGCGGCGGACCGGCCAGAAAGATCTTCGACTTGCCGCGCACCACAACAGTGTAGTCCGACAGCCCCGGCATATACGCACCACCAGCCGTCGATGACCCATGCACCACCGTCACCTGCGGAATGCCTGCCGCAGACATACGCGCCTGATTGGCAAACGCCCGACCGCCCTCAACAAACAGCTCGGACTGATACATGAGGTTTGCGCCAGCACTTTCCGTCAGCGCAACAATCGGCAGTTTCTGTTTCTTGGCGATTTCCTGCAGGCGAAGCGTCTTCTTCAGGCCCATCGGAGAGATAGAACCGCCTTTGATCGCAGAGTCCGTCGCCACCACAAGACAGCGCTTTCCAGCAACATAACCGATACCGGCAATCGAGCCGCCGCCAGCAACATTCTTCTTGCCGTCATCGTCATGCATCTTCAGGCCAGCCAGTGTGGAGATTTCCATAAACGGAGATCCACGATCCAGCAGCAGGCTCACACGATCCCGCGGCAACAACTGACCACGCTTTTCAAATTTCCCGCGCTTGCTCTCGGAGTTCTCCCGAACCTTTGCCTCATACCCACGGAACTCCTCAATGAGTGCTTCCATGAAGGCTTTGTTCTGAGCAAACGCAGCGCTGCCACTATCGACTGAGGAGGTTAACTTGGGCATTTGTCTTTCTCCCAAGCTTTAAGGGCCCTAGGCTTCTCGTAGCGATGAAACCCTTGGTATTCCTTCATATTTGCATTGTCGCCAACCGGCATCAGGTTGGTCCAGAGCGGCGCTCCACCATCCACACCAATACACTGTCCAGTCATGAATGCAGCTCCCGGAGAAAGCAGGAAGTTCACCAGTGAGGCAACCTCAGCTTCCGTGCCCAGACGACGTGCAAGATTGTTGTCCGCCATCCGCGCAAACATGGTTTTGATGAAATTTTCGTCGTAGGTGTCAAAGCCGGAAGACGCGATCCAACCCGGCGCAACCGCATTCACCCGCACACCTGCCTCGGCCCACTCAACAGCCAGCGTCATGGTCAGGTTCTGCATACCGGCCCGTGCCACACCAGAGTGCGCCATACCCGGCATACCGCGCCACATGTCTGCAACGATGTTGACAATGGCACCACCTTTGCTCTTGCGCATACCCTGGTTGTAAACCTCACGCGCCATCAAAAAGCCGCCAGTGACGTTGGTCTCGACAACCGCGTCAAAGCCCTTCTTCTTGATAGAGGCCGCAGGGCTTGGATACTGCCCACCCGCATTGTTCACGAGGCCATGGATCACACCACGCTCAGCGACAATCTTGGCGACGGTTTCACCAACAGCGTCTTCATTGCGAATGTCCAGCGAGTGCGTAGAAACCTCGCCGCCATCCTCGCGAATTTCATCAGCCACCGCATCAAGCTTTGCCTGCTTGCGGCCAAGGAGAACGGTATGGGCGCCCAACGCTGCAAGTTCGTGGGCGATACAGCGACCAATGCCACTGCCTCCCCCAGTCACAATCATTGTTTGTCCATCAAACAACCCATCTCGCAGGACTGATGCGTAACGGGACGGTTCATTGCTCATTCCAAATTCTCCCTGCCACTCACGCGGCTTATTCAAACAGAGGCCCTCGCCTCAAAATTCCCGGTTTGGGGTGACCGCGTCACCCCAAACCATTGTCAGTCTTTCAGGCCGGCGCACCAGCCGCAGCACCGCATTCATCTTCCCAAACCACCGGACGATCAGGCATACCTTGCACCACCTCTTGATAGCGATCTTCAAGGCGTGTTCTTTTGATCTTCATGGTCGGGGTGAGATAACCATTCTCAATGGTCCACATGTCGTTTGCGACAATGATGGAGCTCAGTTTCAAATGGCTTTCAACGGCACTGTTGATGCTGTGATAGGTCTCTTCAAGGCTGGTACGCACCTCTTCGCGCGACAGACCATGGGTCATCTCGCTGGAGAGGAACACCACCGCTGCAGGCTGCGCCAAATCGGACCCCATCACACAGGCTTGCTCAACATACGTGTTGTCAAACAGCATGGCCTCAATCGGCACGGGTGCAATGTACTTGCCCTTGGAAGATTTGAAGATTTCCTTCACACGGCCCGTAATACGCAAGAACCCATCCGCATCCTGCTCAACCTTGTCACCAGTATGGAACCAGCCATCTTCAATGGTTTCAGCAGTCAGCTCAGGATCCTTGTAGTATCCCTTGGTAACAGCGTCCCCGCGAATGAGAAGCTCACCTTCATCGGTGATCTTGATCTCAAGCCCTGCAAGCGGCGTACCGATTGTGCCAACCTTATCCGCACGGAATGGGAAGTGAGAGGACGCAAGACCCGCAGTCTCGGTCATGCCCCATCCCTCAGTAATGTTGATGCCCAGCTTCTGGTACCATTCCAGAACAGCCTTGGAGATTGGTGCTGAACCACTCCCGATAAGCTTTGCGTTGGTTAGGCCAAGCTGTCCGCGGATTTTCCGCTTCACATACCAGCTCAGGATCGGAATGCTCAAAAGCCTGTCCAGCTTCTTCTGCGGGACCTTGGCAAGGATACTGGACTGAAATTTCATCCAGAGACGCGGAACAGAAATGAACATGGTCACTTCAGCTGCCCGCAAGTCCTCTGCAAAGGTGTCCAAAGACTCCACAAAGCTCACGACCACACCTGCATAAAGGCTCACATGCTCAATAAGAGCACGCTCGGTGATATGCGCCAGCGGAAGATAGGAGATCAGGCGTTCTTCACGGCCCAGCTCCAAAGACTGGGTTGGAGACCATGCGCCATAGGCAATATTGCGCCAGGTGACTTCCACCCCCTTCGGGTTCCCGGTGGAGCCAGAGGTGTAAACAATGGAAAACAGCTCATCCAGCTCTGGCTTGGCCAGCTTATCTTCTGGCAACGGATCATTCGTTTTGACCAGCTCCGTCCAGCTGTGCTCACAATCTATCGTGTTATAGGGAAGCGCGATCTTGACCACGCTCTCAGGAATACCCTGCTGGCTCGGCGCAAAGTCATCCAGCTTGCCCATAAACAGCGCTTTGATATCTGCATGATTGATGATGTAGCTGATCGTATCCGCTGAGGCAGTGTAATAAATAGGTGTTGAGATATAACCAGCGGCCTGAATTGCAAAGTCAGCCAAAAACCATTCAGCGCAGTTCTTGGAGAGAATACCAATCCGGTCTCCCGGTTGGAAACCCATTGACTGGAGCGCAGCAGCCACACGCCGGACGGTGTCGTAACACTCCTTCCAGGTGAATTCTATGAACTGCCGGTTCACGGGTTGTCGCAGATAAACCGAGTTTGGTTTATCTGTGGCCCATTTTTGCAGCATTTCAATTGGCAGTGCGTACTGTGTACCCATGTTCCCTCCTCTGATGTGTTGGTTCAGCCTCCCCGCTGGTTCCAACACTATCGTTATTGCGCGATAGACTTCGGCATTATAGTCAGCTCATACGAATATGAGCATACCCTGCATTTCTTCTTCCTTCACCGCATTCGAACATCTGTTATCGGGTAAACGCATACCCCAGAATTTAAGGGGTCATCTAAAGAGCCCAGGAGGGTTTGCGTTTTTGTAAAAACGACTTCACACCTTCCTGTCCCTCTTCCCCAACGATAGCTCTTGCAAAATGAGCCGCCGCGCTCTGGCGCAACTCTTCCTGTTCAAGGAAAAGCGTCTCCTCAACCACCTGTTTGGTGGCCGCAACAGCATCTGGCGCACAAGCCAGAACTTGCTGTTTCAGGTCCGCTTCTGCTGTCTCAAGCGCTGCCTGATCTGCAACAGCTTCGTCGACCAGACCGATATCAAAGGCCTCAACACCGGTCAGTTTGCTCCCCAACACAAGCATTTTCTTGGCTTTCTGGTAGCCCAGACGTTTGGTCACGTACTGAGCGATCTGAGCAGGCGGCAAGCCAATCCGCGTCTCAGTAAATGCAAATTTGGCATCTTGCGTTGCGACCACAAAGTCGCAGGCGCTGGCCATACCAAGGCCACCAGCCATGGCGGCCCCTTCCACCAAAGCAATGGTCACTTGAGGCTGATGGGCGATCATTCCAAAAAACGCTGCAGCTTCCAGACTGATCTTTTGCGCAATCGCCTCGGCCTCATCACCACCAGCCATGATCTGCTGGAAGGACTTCAGATCACCACCAGCACAGAACACACCGCCAGCCCCAGTGAACGTGATGCCACGGACGCTGCGATCATCCTGCACATCCCGCAGAACCCTGGAGATTTCAGAAATCACCTCACCTGTCAGCGGATTGCGCTTCTCGGGCTGGTTCAAAGTGATGGTCATCCAACCATCTTTTTGAGCCACAAGAACGGCAGAAGTTGTTGAAGTATCACTCATCACATCACCTCCTGCACAATGGACTGCGGAACCGGAACACTCTGTGTCAGCAAGGTCTGGCTGTACGCCTTTGCTTGCGGGTCCAACCGCAAGCTGGCAATGCCACCGCCGCCAAGCACATCATCAATCAAGAAATTCAGCGCATGACAGCCCGGCAGATAGAAACGGGCAACTTTGCCCGGATTGAAATGCGCAAAGGTCTGCGCAACAGCCTCTTCACTCAGAGCAGCTGCAATCCACGGCAACCACTCTGCTTTCCGCGCAATCACGCCAATGTTCGCTTTATCGCCTTTGTCACCGCTACGCGCATAAGCCAGCTTGATCAGCGGAACCTCAATCAGCGCATCATCAGAGGCAGCTACTTGCGGAACCTCAGCACTCTCAGCTGCCGCTGCCACACCTGTCGCAATCACAGGCTCAAACGGAACAGGCGCTCCTTCCAGAGAAACCTGAGGCGAAACCGCCGACTGTTCAACAAGGAACGAGAACAACCGCATAACAGGCGACGGCTTAGGCCGACCACCGTTAAACGTTGTCATCCCCGGAGCAACAGAAAGGCCCAATCCAGTCAGCTCACGCAACAACAAACCAGCAGCACGCTGGTCCACGTGCCGCGCGGCAATCTTCAGGACAACCTCTTCATAGGTGCCCCGGCTCACAGAAGCCGCTCCAACCTGAGATCCTGCCCCCACAATCTCAACGGACACCTCTTGGTAGCCGGGCGCACCAAGCTTTTTCATCACCGTCTCAGCGCGGCCAAGCGCGAGGTCAGCAAACACCTGCGCCTTCTCGCCAGCATCAAAGCCCACATAGGGGATCATCAATCCAATACGAAACCCATCCGCCCAGGTTGCAGAAACCTTCAGGCTCTCAGGCGCTGAACGCCCTTTTGCACCGGAAACATGCACACAATCCGCTGCTTTCGCCTCAACCTTCACCTGGGAAAAATCGCAGGTCACATCAGGAAGCAAATAAGCCTGCGGATCACCAATCTCATAGATCATCTGCTCAGCAACAGTGCCAACGCTCACAAGCCCGCCACTGCCATCCGGTTTACTCAGATCACAGCTGCCATCTTCATAAACTGTCGCAATCGGATAACCGATCTTCTTCACATCCGGCACATCCCGCCAGTCCGTAAAGTTGCCGCCAGTAACCTGCGTCCCGCACTCCAGCAGATGGCCAACGAGGCTACCTGCAGAAAGGCGGTCATAGTCCGCCCAGTCCCAGCCAAAAGCATGCGCACATGCAGCAAGGGTCAACGCACTGTCAGCACACCGCCCTGTAATGACGATGTCAGCACCAGCGTCCAGAGCCGCAACAACAGGCTGTGCACCAAGATAAGCATTGATGGAGGCAACTTTCTCAGACTTCGGGAAGGCCTCATGAGAGAACATCTCTGTCACACCAGCGGCCTGATACGTCCCGGCCTC
This sequence comes from Pseudovibrio sp. POLY-S9, assembly GCF_001431305.1. Taxonomy (NCBI): domain Bacteria; kingdom Pseudomonadati; phylum Pseudomonadota; class Alphaproteobacteria; order Hyphomicrobiales; family Stappiaceae; genus Pseudovibrio; species Pseudovibrio sp. POLY-S9. The sequence continues at coordinate 6,425 of NZ_LCWX01000049.1, read as the reverse complement.
CGCTAACAAATCATCACCAGTGACAACCGCGACCTTCAGATCGAGCTTCTGCGCAGCAATCAATTCACGGATCTTGGAGGCACAACTCTCAGGATTAACACCACCAGCATTACTGAGAATTTTCGTCTTGGATTCAGCAATAGCCTTCAGGTTCAAGCCAAGCACCTGCTCAACAAAATCCGTCGCATATCCAAGATCAGGAGACTTCTGACGCGCCCTTGCCATAATGGAAAGAGTGATCTCTGCCAGATAGTCGTAAACAATGTAATCGAGCCCTCCAGCGCGCAACAACTGCCCGGTTGACGCACTAGAGTCACCCCAAAAGCCGCAAGCCCCCCCAATGCGAATTGGCTGCTTACGTTTACTAGAGCTTTGATTTTCCGTGGTTTTCATGGTCATTTTAACGGAAACCTCTTTTACATACCAAACGTACGGTATATACTAGTTCCCAATACGTCAAGTGTTTCAGAGAAAACCCCTTCCTAAGGCTAAGGTTGATCATGGTAAGCAAGTTGGACAAGAAGAAGCAGCGCGGTGAAAACACACGCAAAGCCCTCATTAAGTCGACCATCGATTGCCTCGACCGGCTCGGCTATGCAGAAACCTCGATCAATCGCGTGCTGGAAGGCGTTGATGTCAGTCGCGGTGCCCTGATGCACCACTTCCCCTCCAAGGAAGATCTGGTGATTGGAACGGTCGACTTCCTGCTCTCAAGAATTTTGCGCCACTACCAACAGGAAAGCCCGAACTCTTTCCCCTTCGCACAGGTAACGCATTCTGGTAACGGGACACTCGCCGACGCACTCGTAACCTATTGGAAAAACATCATAGACACACCAGAAGGGCGCGCCTTCTCTGAAATCATCATGGCAACCCGCACGGACAAGGCATTGTCCCTGCGCATCTCTCCCAAACTGGAAGACTGGAACGAGCAGCTCAACCAGTTCTTTCTGCCACCGGGTTTAGATAAAGAGGCCATTGAAGACGTAACTCTAACCCTCCTCATCTGGCGCTCTTTCATCCGCGGCATGATTTTCCAGCAGGAGTTCCACAGCGACCCGGATTACATCGAAAAGATCATCCGCAAGTTCGCCATGATCATGGAACCGCATCTGAAGCTGGCTCAAACGCAGAGCGGCACATAACAAATGAGAGCCAGATCGCTCACCTTGGCCACCAGACAATCGCTCATGGCAACTTGACCCAAATGCCCTCATTTCCATTAAGCTCAGCCTAGTGATACTGCCAAGTCCCACGGGGCTTTAATCCTTTAAGGCACTGCAAAGGCATATGATCTGCGCTGGTAGAACGCGCGCGCTGGATCAGGGAGCCTTATGACCGATGGACGAGGCATCAAACACACCACAACCCAATGCCACCTCCCCCACGGAGCAGGATCCGGTCTGCGGCATGTCCGTAACAGTCACAGCCGACACCCTTTCAGCTGATTTTTCAGGAAAGCCCTACCACTTCTGCTCCGACAAATGCTTCAATAAGTTCGACAGCGATCCTTATTACTACGCCTCTGGCAACAGCAAAAAGCAGCAGGACACACAGGCGCAGGATGTCGATTACACCTGCCCCATGCATCCGGAGATCGTCAAGAAAGGCCCCGGCGAATGCCCTATCTGCGGCATGGCATTGGAGCCAATGACAGTCACCAGCAATGACGAACCCAGCCACGAACTTGTCGATTTCACCAGACGCTTCTGGCTCAGCGCAATCCTCTCAGTTCCCCTGCTCGCCATCACCATGGGCCCCTTCATCGGCCTCCCGTTCCGCGAATGGATCGGAGAACCCACAGCCATCTACGTTGAATTTGTCCTCGCAACACCTGTTGTTCTGTGGGCAGGCACTCCCTTATTTGAGCGCGGCGTCAAATCCATCACCACATGGAACCTCAACATGTGGACGCTCATCACTCTGGGCGTCGGTGCCGCCTATCTATACTCTCTGGTGGCAACATTCCTGCCCGGCCTGTTCCCCCCAAGCATTCGCGCTGCCACAGGCCATCCTCCGGTCTATTACGAGGCCTCGGCTGTCATCTTGGCGCTGATCTTCATGGGTCAGGTGCTGGAAATGCGAGCCCGCGAGCGCACGGGTGACGCCATCCGCGCCCTGCTTGACCTTGCCCCTAAAACCGCACGCCGCGTGCTGGACGACGGCACAGAATATGACGCCCCCCTCGAGAACATCATGACGGGCGACAAGCTCCGTGTCCGCCCTGGAGAGGCAGTCCCTGTCGACTCTCGCGTCATTGATGGTCAATCCTATCTGGATGAAAGCATGATCACCGGTGAGCCCATCGCCCTCGAGAAAAACGTCGGAGACACAGTCACAGGTGGAACACTCAACAAAAACGGAACGCTGATCATTGAGGCAACAAACGTCGGCGCGGATACCATGCTTTCCAAGATCGTCACCATGGTCTCCTCTGCCCAACGCTCTCGCGCGCCCATTCAGGGCATGGCAGATAAAGTCTCGTCCTACTTCGTCCCCACCGTGGTCAGCATCTCCATTCTCTCATTCTTCATCTGGTTGATCGTCGGCCCGGCACCATCCCTGTCTTACGCCGTCATCGTCGCCGTATCAGTGCTCATCATCGCCTGCCCGTGCGCCCTCGGCCTTGCCACGCCCATGTCCATCATGACTGCCAGTGGTCGGGGTGCACAGGCAGGCGTGCTCATCAAAGATGCCACCGCGCTGGAGCTCATGTCCAGGGTCGATACGCTCATTGTCGACAAAACAGGAACCATCACAGAAGGCAAACCGACCGTCACCTCAATCCAGTCTTTCTCTGAGGATTACACCGAGGACCAACTCCTCCACATCGCGGCCTCCATCGAAAAAGGCTCCGAGCACCCGCTGGCAGAAGCAATCGTCCATGCCGCCTCAGCCAGAAAAATGTCTCTGTCCAACTCCGATGATTTTGAGGCCCACACCGGACAGGGCGTCAGCGCGAAGGTAGAGGGCAAGCGCTACGCCATCGGCAACCCGGTCATCTTCAACCTCACCGATAAGATCTCTGAAGACATGAAGCAAAAGCACCAAGCTTTGAGCGCTGCAGGCAACACCAGCATCTATATGTCAAATGAGCAAGACATCATCGGCTTGATCGCCATCTCCGACCCGATCAAAGAAAACGCAGCCGAGGCCATCAGGCAACTGCATGAGGCTGGCATCAAAGTCGTCATGGCAACCGGAGACAATGCCTTAACAGCCAAAGCCGTGGCCAACTCCGTCGGTATTGATGAGTTCAAGGCAGAAGCCCTGCCAGAAGACAAGAAGACGCTGGTCGATCAGCTCCATGCATCCGGAGCAATTGTTGCCATGGCAGGCGACGGCGTCAACGACGCGCCCGCCCTCGCATCAGCCGATGTAGGGCTGGCAATGGGAACGGGCGCAGACGTCGCCGTCGAAAGCGCGGGCATCACATTGCTGAATGGCGATCTCACCGGCATTGTGCGTGCCCGCAAGCTCGCCATCGGGTCGTTGCGCAACATCCGCCAGAACCTGTTTCTGGCGTTTGTCTACAACTCCGCAGGTGTCCCTATCGCAGCAGGCATTCTCTACCCCTTCACCGGAGCGCTGCTCTCACCCATGATTGCAGCACTGGCCATGAGCCTGTCATCCTTCTGCGTGGTGATGAACTCCCTGCGTCTGAAAAACCTGAAGCTCTAATCCGCTACAGTCAGGATTTCAGAAAGAGGCTTCTTCAGCTTCGCCACAGCAGGCACTTTGGCATCTTCAGCCGGGTGACCAACTGCAATGATCATGATTGGTTTTTCAGAGTCAGGGCGATCCAGCATACCATTCAAAAACTTCATCGGGTTCGGCGTGTGGGTTAGCGAAACCAGCCCTGCATGGTGCAGCGCCGTCAGCAGAAAACCACAAGCAATGCCAGTGCTTTCAGGCACGTAGTAGTTCTTGTAGCGCGTCCCGTCTTCAAACTGCCCCCAACGCTGTGCAAACACAACAATCAGCCACGGCGCGTCTTCCAAGTGGGGTTTGTCGTCATTAGTACCAATTGGCTCAAGCGCTTTGATCCACTCATCACCCGCACCACCGTCATAAAACCGGCGCTCTTCTTCCTCCGCACCATCCCGAATACGTTTCTTAAACTCAGGCTGTGAGATCGCCACGAAATGCCAGGGCTGATGGTTCGCACCAGAAGGAGCCGTACCAGCCGTGCGAATGCACTCTTCAATAACCTCTCGGGCAACAGGACGATTAGAAAAATCCCGAACCGTATGGCGACGCTTCATCTTGTCATAAAAGCCTTTCACAGCTTCAAGCATCTGCTCATCGCTCAGGTCCAGACGATCCGGCAAATCCACTGGCTCATAGGTAATGTGTTCTTTGGCAAACATCCTGTTCCCCCGCTTTTCAGGTATTCTTTTACTTTCCCTCACAAGCCAAACCGACGACAGCCTCCCAGCGTCCGACAGCCCATGTAAGGTCTCAGCGAAAACTAACGGAAGAATACGGCTAAATCTATTGAACTTGCCTCCAGAAAGCTGAACCGGCCTCTAAAACCACATCACAACGACCTATCCGGAACCCAACGGCGAGATACCTCCGTGCTGTTCTCATAACTAGCCTCAAAAATTGGCGCAGCCAACGTCGCCCGCACATGCAGCGTTCCCTCACCCACATTACAAAACCCATGCAAACGCCCGGCAGGGATCAGGACACTCTGATTACCTGTCGCAACATACCGCTCATCCCCGCAAGTAATCTCCGCAGTTCCGTCAATCACCTCCAAAAGCTCCTCCACCGCATGCAGGTGCAACGGAGCCCCACTTCCGGGCTCACACCACTGATCAAAAATACAAAGCTGATGCGCACCATTCACAGCAGAGACCCTCATCCGCGTCACCACCCCACCCCGCCACTCTTCCAGTTCCTGCGCATTATGATCAATAAGAGCCATCACAGACCTCCATCTTCCAAACCTGCTCTGACAAGAAACGTAATCACCAAAAGCAAACATCTTCGAAATCAGGTTCAAGTCACCGTCCGTGTCTTGATAAAACAACGCAACGAATTGAAAGAAAAACTAAAACCTATCTCACACGTCTTCAACCTATCTTGGCTGAAGTGCTTTTCAGGCATGACTGGAAACGTCAGCGAGTGAGGATATGTTTCTCAGCGACAGAGCAAAGGATTCAATTAAGGTTGGGTTAGCAATGGTGATCGCTTACGCCATTGCGCTCTACATGGATTGGGACCGCCCGTATTGGGCTGGTCTGGCCGTTGCATTTATCTCGCTGGAAACATCAGGACAATCCTTCAACAAAGGCGCGCAGCGCATTGCCGGGACACTCATTGCGGCGGTCGCAGCACTCCTGATCCTCTCCCTTTATCCGCAACAACGCTGGATGTTTATGGTTGTCTTATCCAGCTTTGTTTTAGTTTGCACCTATATGAAGAGCACAACACGAAACGCCTATTTTTGGAACGTGGCAGCTTTCGTAACAATTATTGTGGTTGTGGATTCATCAACAAGCAATGAGCCTGCCTTCTATACCGCAATGCTGCGGATTGAGGAGACTGCTTTAGGCGTGATCACCTACAGTGTGGTCTCAGCTGTCCTTTGGCCTAAGACATCAGCGAAAGCGCTTTACAGCACAGCCAGCCACCTGAGTCACGCTGCCCTTGGGATTTTTCAAGAAACATTGGACAACGGGTTCTCACGCGCTCCCCAACAATACCTGAAGCAACAAGGCGACTTCTCATCATTACAGGCCAGATTCGAGGAGCTTTCCAATATTGCCCAACTCGAAAACTATGAAATCTGGGAAGTTCACGATTTATGGAAAGATGCCGCGAAACTGTGGGTTGATTACGAACGGGCAATAGAAGCGTGCCGGCAAAACATAGGTGACGTTCAAACAATTGAGCTTGAAAAACACCTGCCTTGGCGCACCCAATACATCAATGAAGTAGAGCAGCGCTTAACGGCTATCACCAAGATGTCTTTGGGAGAGCATTCGGACTACACCAGCCCACAACGCGAACTTCATATCAATAAAACCAATACTGCAGGTCTCAAGCAACTCGAAAAAGCAGCCCTGTCACTTTACGTCAATCAACTCACAAACATCGAACATATTACATATCAGCTATATGAGATAAACGCCGTCATATTTGGCTTGCGCCAACGTACTGACACCACCTTTAAAGTCGCGCCTACGCCTAAAAAGCACATCATAAATATCGGCGCTTTGAAGGGGGCTTTTCGCGCCTTCCTGTGTCTTTGGATCGCTTATATCGCCTATATCTATTCCCCAGATCTTCCAACTGGCCCCGTACTTTTGATCTTAGTTGTCAGTGCTGGATGTATTTTCCCCATTTGTGCTGCTTGAAAATTACCCACTTTCGCAGCTTTGACTTTTGATTGAAGGGGCATGCCCCTTCAATCA
>NZ_LCWX01000048.1:0-11669 GCF_001431305.1 Pseudovibrio sp. POLY-S9 | reverse complement strand
TGATTGAAGGGGCATGCCCCTTCAATCAAAAGTCAAAGCTGCGAAAGTGGGTAATTTTCAAGCAGCACAAATGGGGAAAATACATCCAGCACTGACATCCAGGAAGCTCTCTGGGCGGTGCACGGCCGAAGGCCAGTATCCTAGATCAGCACGGACGTCTTTCTGTAGCGAAATTTCCGAAGGAGACGGACAGCTACTGCGTCGAGCGTTGGGAAGCTATAACGATGGAGATAGCCCGGCGAGCCAAGATTTCAGTTGCAGATCACACCCTCGAAATGGCTGGCGACAAACCTGTCTTTTTGTCCCGCCGGTTTGATAGGAACGAAGAGGGCAGGATCCCGTTCATCTCGGCGATGGCCATGCTCAACGGGCGGGACGGGGAAAGCTACAGCTACCTAGACCTAGCTGACGTGATCACCTCGGAAAGCGTAACCCCGGACATGGATCGCGAGGAACTTTACAGACGGGTCGCCTTTTCCATCCTTGTGACAAACCTCGATGACCACATGCGAAATCACGGATTTCTTCGCGGGAAGGGCGGCTGGCACCTCTCACCAGCATACGACATCAACCCGGTCCCGAACCAACCACGCGTGCTCAAGAGCTACGTGAACGACGACAATCCAGATGCCAGCATTGAACTGCACCGTGCTCAGCACGAGGATTACCTCCTCGAGGTTAAAGATGCCGATCGCATCATTGCGGAAGTGGCCAAGGCCACAAAGACTTGGAGGGAAGTCGCTCATGCTTTAGGAGCACCAGAGCGGGAAATTAAGGAGATGGTATCAGCCTTCGAGCACGAGGAAACGGATTTGGTCTGGTAATCAAGGGCTAGAACAAGTTTAGCTCATAGACGTATGCTAAGCAGTTTATCTTTTATTATCAATAAAGTGTCCGAAAACGGTGGTTTGCGGACAGGGCTCCAATGCCTGTTCAAATATTAGATTGACACCATTATGGACAGGTTGATAGTTTCGGACATCTATTTTGGACGGAACTGCCTCTATGTCACGCACCTTTGCCTATGCCCGGGTCTCCACAACCGGCCAGACCACTGAGAACCAGATCCAGGAGATCGAAGCTGCTGGGTTTGCGGTTGAGCCGCATCGCATCATCAGTGAGACCATATCTGGCAGCATGCCCATGTCTCGCCGTCCAGGATTTACTCGTCTTATGGACCGGCTGGAGATTGGAGATGTTCTGGTGGTCACCAAGCTGGACCGACTTGGCCGCGATGCTATGGATGTCAGTGCTACGGTGCAGCAGCTGGCGGACGCTGGCGTTCGGGTGCATTGCCTTGCTCTGGGTGGGATTGATCTGACAAGCTCTGCTGGCAAGATGACGATGCATGTGATCAATGCAGTGGCCCAGTTTGAGCGCGATCTTCTGGTAGAGCGTACGCAATCAGGTCTGCGGCGGGCTAAGGCTGAGGGTAAATCTCTCGGCAGGCCACAGCGCTTGTCATCTCGGCAGAAACAAGAAGCCCTTCTGGATCTGGAGAACGGTATGAATATCTCAGCTACTGCCCGAAAACATGGCGTCAGCCGACAGACCATTATGCGGTTGAAGGATAGCAGCAATGCTGAAGACGAGTATGAGAAGTGAAATAATTTCACGCTAACAAGCATCAACTTCCAAACAGGGTCCAGTAAATCTTCTTTTAGAGCTGCGTTGCCTTGTGAGACAGCTTCTATGAAGATGAATAGCTTTTGATTTTCTTACCAGCCCCCCTGATATATGTTTCTGCGAGAAACGATAAATATATCCATGGGAATAAGAACAATATGGGTACGAATAGGCGAAGGTGATCGCAGTGCTGAGGGAAACTCAGAACGATACTTTTCTCAAGCAAACGAAATCAAAGATTGATGACGCTTTTAGCGTTCCCAAAATCCTATGACAGTCTTATCTCTCCGCTATGAGCAGCTTTAATGATGCCCCGTGAAAGTAAAATAGAAATGAATAAATGTGAAATAAGAATACAATATGCAAGTATAGCAGGTGCCATATTTATGCCATTTTGCGCTTATTTTTTTGCTGTATACATTACATTTGATTCACTTAAGCATATTCAGCTCGTAGAGGCGTATACTATTACTTTCTTCCTGTTGTGGCTTGTTTTTTTTATCGTTGTTTCTCCAATAATTCTCGAGAAGTGCAATTTTCGCAATGTTTATGGGCTCGATGATAAATCAATAGTAATATCATCTATATCTTCTGTCGTAGGCTTTGCTTTCCCGCTATTCTATGATGGATATTATCCATTTAATGAATACATAATAGATGATCCCACGTTAATTACTTATGTAGTTATTTACATGGTGCATGCAACTACTTGGGCTATCGCTTCAATGTCTGCTTTTAGTATCTTGAGTTCCAAATAAAAAAGTTTAGAGGTTCCGAAATGGGTGGTTTTAAAGACAGCAAAGTTGGTGGCATCGATGGGGCCGGAACTGTTGGTGGCGCTATTTGGACAGTTCAAGACGAAGCTATTAAGCAAAACTGGCCGGGCACGACAACTTTCAATGTATTTGGAAAGTTAGGGGCGAGTACTTTTGTCGCTTTTGAAGCTATGGAAGTGGCTTCCGGGTTCGCACAAGACGGGGTAAAAGGAGGAGCTGTACAGGCTGCCGGAGCAGCATGGGGATGGGAGGCGGCTTCGAGAGCTATCCCGAGTGGAGTGTCCCTTGGCGCAAACTTTGGAAAAGTTGGTGGTGCTGCGGGCCAAGCTGTAGGCGGTGCTATCATTGGTACCGCATATGGTGTTGTAGCAGGCTTTGGTATGGAAACTGCTGTCGAAGCTTTAGCGCCTGATGCTATTGATAGCAATGCGTACGCTTTACTTGCGTCAACCATGGCAGCCAAAGAAATATTAGACGTATATGCAGCACATATGTCATATACTGCAAAAAATATTGAAACTTACAACCCATTTACCGACTATATTTATGGTACGTTAGCAACAACTATTGCTTTATCTCGTGCTATTAAGGTGTTTGAAGATGCTTATTTTCCTGCGCCGGCTCCAAGTTCACCATTCTCTGATGCTGATGCTATCGAAAATCTTAGGGAGTTTGTCGATAATCTGGATAAATCTGCAGAAACCATAAAGGGGGTCGTGTCTACTGGCCTCGGTTATCAGCCCGGCAGCCAGTCAAGTGCTCAGCACTCCAATAATCAAGTCCCCTCAGTTCCCAATCTCTATGATCCATTAGGTTCAATCTATGATCTGCCAAAGAACCCGTCTTTTGATAATCATACCTCGTATGGTGGCGATGGCGGTAGCTCTTATGGTGACTCCGATGCTGGTGGTGGCACCGCCTCCTCAGGTTCAGACCAAAACACCAGCACTGCGCATGAAAACTCTTCCTCAAGTGGAGCATCAGATTATTTTGGCGGGGGCTATACTGGTGAGGGCTATAACGGGGTAGGCTCAGGCGGATACCCTAGCAATTCCGGCAACAATTCTTCGGGACGCAATAACGAGAAATCAGGAAGACCCGAGCCGAACTATGGTGGATCTGATGGCGGTGACCCTCACGGTCGTTCGGATGACCACAGCAGTAGTTATGGTGATTCTGATGCGGGTGGTGGTAGTTCAACTTCCGGTTCTCACTCCAGCCCTAATGATGTTGGCAGTGTAGACCGAGGCACATGTTTTGTTGCCGGTACGCTGATCCTGATGTCAGATGGTTCTGCCAAGCCGATTGAGCAGGTTGGTCTTGAAGATCAGGTCATGGCCTTTGATGGTCTTGGTGAGCTTGAGCCGCGCGAAGTCACTGATCTATTTGTCCATGGCAAGAAGCCGATTCTGGATGTGGATGGTGTACAGGTCACCTCTGAGCATCCGTTCTTGCTTGCTGATGGCAGTTATCAACCGGTTGGTCAGCTTCGGGTCGGAGATCAGATCGTTCGCGCTGATGGCTCGCTTTATACCATTGAACGGATTGCGGAAGTTGAAGGCAAGCATACGGTCTATAACTTCACGGTTGAGGGTCTGCACACCTACGTGGCTGCAGGCTTTAGGGTGCACAACAAGTTTGTTGATCCGGTTATTCTTGATCTTGATGGCAATGGTATTCAGGTGACACGGCTGGATCAGTCGACCATGTTTATGGATGCAGGCGGGGATGGTCTGGAGCATCGCACGGCCTGGGCGGCCAATGGTGATGGGGTGCTGTTTTATGATCCCGATGGCCGCGATGCAATCACCGAAAAACGTCAGTTTGTGTTCACTGAATGGGATCCAACCGCCACCAGCGACATGGAGGCGCTGGCCTCTGTGTTTGACAGCAATGGCGATGGTGTCCTGAGTGCAGAGGATGCTGCCTTTGCCAAGTTCAAGCTGCTGGTGACCAATCCTGACGGGTCCACCAGCGTCAAAACATTGACCGAGCTTGGGATTACGCAGATCAACCTGACGGCGGATGCCTCCAACATTGAGCTCAGTGATGGCTCTGTCATCGCCGGTCAGTCCACCTTTACCTGGTCTGATGGAACCACAGGCACAGTGGGCGACATGAAGCTTGCTGCATCTGATATGGGCTATCGGGTGGAACAGGTGGAGAGTGTTGATGGCGCTGGCGCACGCACGCTGATTGCGACGGCCTATGAGACTGATGGCAGCAAGGCCTTTGAAATCCACTCTGTCACCAGTGCAGACGGACTTGTCCTCACCAACCGCTATGATGACAATGGGGATGGGGTCACGAACCGGATCCAGAGTATTGTGACGGTGGTTGGTTCTGATGGCAGCCGCACGCAAACAGAGAGCAATTTTGCTGGCAGCGATATGGCCAGTGCTGTCCTGCGCAGCCGAACCCAGACCACAACCAGCGCAGATGGGAACACCCTGACCATTGAGCGCGACATGACAGGCGGTGGCTGGTTTGAGCAGCGCGAAGTGCGGGTAACGCAAAGCGACGGCAGCCAGATCATTACCATCAGTGCTCTGGCTAAGGACGGATCTGTAATCACCTCTCGCAGTGAAACTGTCTCCAGCGATGGGTCGGTGCGTGTTGATGGATATGATCAGGACGGTGACGGGTCCTTTGATACCAACGAGACCCACAGTGTAACCGTAAACGATGATGACAGCCGGTCCGAGACGATTGCAATTACCAACCAGGATGGCTCACTGCGCTCACACGTTAAAGAAGATGTCAGCGCAGATGGTCGCACGAAAGTGGTTGAGCGGGATCTGGACGGAGATGGTGACACGGACACCCGTGAAGAGCTGTCAATTACGGTTGCGGCAGATGGCCAGACGACCTCAGAACTCACCGTTAAGAATGGTGATGGTTCCCTGCGCAGTTCAACGACAACCGTTCAGTCTGCTGATGCGCTGACCAGGACCACAACAGCGGATCAGGATGGCGATGGCGACATTGATCTGACCATCGTGGATACCACCACGATTGCCGCAGATGGCAGCCGTGAGCAGGTGGTTACGCAGACCAATGCGGATGGATCTGTGCGCTCGAAGACCCGGGAAACACTGGGCGCAGACAAGGTCAGCCAACAAACTTTCGTGGACCTCAACCAGAATGGGAGCCTTGAGGCAAGCGAGGTTGTGTCTTCAGTCGTGTCCAGCTCTACAACTCAAGACCGGGTTGCCACAAGTTGGACCCGTAATGCGGATGGTTCTGTGAGCGCAAAGACGGTCGCCACCACCAGTGCCGACGGTTTGCGGACCACCACGCACACAGACCGTGACGGGGATGGGGATACGGATGTTTCTGTTCAAGACATCACCAGCAGCGATGGAGGCGGCAACTCAACGCGAACCGTTACCACCCGCAATTCTGACGGCTCGCTGCGTTCTCAAGCAAAGGTCAGCACCAGTGCGGATGGTTTGAGTGTTACCACAACCACTGACGTAGATGGGGACGGTCAGATCGATGCCCGAACTGTTGAGGTTCTGGCGAAGGAAACCGATGGCGGTACACGCCAGACCCGTTCAGACTATGCTGGTGATGGCAGCCTGATCTCAAAACAGGTCGTGGAAGAAAGCGCAGACCGGCGCGTGAAGACTACAAGCGTTGACCTGGACGGCGATGGCAATAATGATGCCGTTTCCATACGCACGGAACAGACAGATGGTTCAGTCAACCTGAATGAGACCTCTTATGCCAATGATGGCACGGCGCTTGGACAAACACTGACCACCAGCAGTGCCAATGGTCTGACCACAAGTGTTGCAAGAGATCTGGATGGTGATTTATCTGTCGACGTGACAGTTACAAGTGTAACAACACTGAATGCAGATGGCAGCGAAACCACCGTGCAGGAAACCCGCAATGCAGACGGCTCTTTGCGCAGCCAAAGCACGGTAAGCGTCAGTGATGACGGCCTGCAGAGCGTGACGCAAACGGATGATGATGGTGATGGCACCTTTGAGCGCAGTGTCCAGGACACCACTGTGCTTAAAGCTGACGGCAGCACCGTTCGCACGTCTGAGACCCGCTCTGATAATGGATCGCTCCTGAGCCGCACACAGGTGACCCTCAGTGATGATGAGTTAAGCTCTGTTGTTAAGACAGACGCGGATGGGGATGGCACCTACGACTTTGTCAAAACAACAGAAGCGGAGCTTCAGGCTGATGGGTCTCTTGTTACCACAGTTGAGCTGCGCGACGGTTCTGGTGAGCTGCGCACTCGTTCTGTTGAAACAGTCTCAGACAACGAGCGCTACCGTTCAAGCGAAGTCGATGTGAATGGTGATGGTCAGGCTGATCAGATCACCACACAAACGATTGCAGAAGATGGTCAGGTCACAACATCTGTGCGCACGCAGTCAAAAGACGGCGAGTTGCAAAGCCAGAGCGTTACGCTGACCAGCGCCAATGGCCTAAGTGTCACGAAACAGCTCGATCAGGATGGTGACGGCGTCTATGAGCGCCGCAATGAAACCATCCGCAGCCTGAATGAGGATGGCTCACAAACCACCACGACCTCTTTGAAGGGGCAGGATGGTACGCTTCTGAGACAGACGGTTTTGGAGGTCTCGGATGACACTTTGGTCTCCACGCGCCGTGATGATCTCAATGGTGATGGCCAGAGCGATCGGACAACCAACAATCAGAGGGTGCTTGCCGCAGATGGCAGCCAGACCACAACCAGCAGCATTACAGCCCAAAATGGCTCATTGCTGAGCAAGACTGTGAGCACAATGAGCGCAGATGAGCGTTCCTATACACGGTCGGTGGATGTGGACGGCAATGGTCATCAAGATGAGGTTGTCAGCACCGTGACTGGGGATGATGGCGTGACCACATCTACAATGGCCTACTACTCTGAGAGCGGTGGGTTGCTGGCCAAAACGGTGCAAAGCAAAAGCGGCAATGGTCTTCAGACCAGTACAACACTTGATCTGGATGGAGATGGCGTCACAGATCGCAGCATCAGTGATGTCACAGTGCTGTCTGATGATGGCAGCCGGACACAGACCGTGACCCATATGAATGGTCAGGGTTATGCGGCCGCACGTCTTGAAACACAGACTGCTGATGATGGACTGAGCGGGCAAGTACGTCTTGACCGGGATGGCAATGGTATTTTTGAAACTAGTTCTTCGTTTGAAACAGACTTTGCCAGCAACGGAGACGTGACGCGAACCACGACGACCACAGATACTGGTGGTGTATTGGTCGCAAAAACCACAGGCACCACAAGCGGTGATGGTCTGCACGTGAGTGAGGTCACCGACTTTGACGGCGATGGAGCCGCCAACCGTTCTGTTGACCGTGAACTGGGGGCCTCTGGCGGCGGAACAGAAACGCTCATGCTCAGCGCTGATGATGGCCAAAAACTCTATCGCGCCACGACAGTGACCAGTGCAGATGAGCGTAGCCGGACCTCTACCATCGACCTGGACGGGGATGGTGTGAGCGATCAAAAGATCGAGACACAGCTGGATCTAAGCGGCAATCAGACCACGGTCCATTCTCAGCTTCGCGAAGACGGGACTGCAGGGACACTTGTTACTCAGACCACCTCTGCCAATGGGCATGAGCAATCCTATGCATTCGATCTGGATGGCGATGGCCGTGCGGATATCTTGCGCAAGACCAGTATCTCTTATGATGAGACTGGCAATCAGGTGAAGGTGTTTGAGGAAAAAGACGGCGATGCACTCAAGTACTACAGCACCACTGTCACATCAGGCAATGGCCTGACCTCAACAACTACAGTTGATTCCAATGGTGATGGTGAAACTGACACCACCACCGTTGATGAAACCATTCTGGGTGCAGATGGCAGCACTACCTTTACCAGCACGGAGCGCTATCAGGGTGGTAGCCTGCGCTCCAGCTACCAGGAAGTAACCAGTGCAGATGGCCGAACGCTCTCAAAGACTTTTGATTTTGATGGCGATGGCAGGAAGGACAAAACAGAGGTCACCAAAACGCTGGCAGATGGCAGCAAGACAGTCACAGAGACCGCTTACAGTGCAAGTGGTTCAGCTCAAAAGAGCTTTGTGACCCAAACCTCATCTGACGGCCTAACCACCGCGATCTTGCGTGAGGGCATAACGCAGACCATCGCACGTTCAGTGCTGAACGATGGCAGTTACACCTGGGACAACGGGGTAAGTGCATCTTCAAGCAATGAACATATCAAAGTAAGCCATGAGATCGATGCCCATGGTCTGGAGACCTGGCGCATAGAAGAGACAGTTGATGGCTCAACCACGGTAACCTCACAGCGCTTTGATGAGGCGGCAAAAAACCGTTTGCTGCAGGAAGCTGCTCAAATCTATGACAGTGTGCTCGACAGAAAGATGGACATCTCTGAGATTGAGATGCTTGTCCAATACGCGGACAACAGCCAGCTCAATCACACTGCCCTGGCGCAGGCACTGCTTGATTCCGATGAGTACACCACCCGCTATGGCACCTTAAGTGATGCAGGCTTTATCGCAAGAACCTATCAAAGCACGCTTGGCCTAGAACCTGAACTTGCAGAACTGGCAGAGCATCTTGAAGATCTTAACGCAGGTACGCTCACCCGCGCACAGCTCAGTGTAGATCTGGCCCGGTCCGTAGAACACAAGGTGACCGGCAACAACACCGGACAGACCAACAACGAAGATGTCTTCCTGTTTGATCTGGAAAAAGAAGAAGACTTGTTTGCCTCCTTTGGTGAGGAAGGGCCTGCCATCAAGACCAATGACATGGAGGTCAAGCTTGGAACCGATGGGGCTGATACGCTCCAGATAGGGTCAGCGGATGCAGCATTTGGCGGTGGTGGCAATGACACTATCACAGGCGGTAATGGGAATGATCTGCTTTATGGAGGCAACGGCAACGACATCTTGAACGGTGGCAAAGGCATCGACAATCTGGTGGGTGGTCAAGGCAACGACACACTCAAGGGTGGTGACAGCACGGATGTTCTGACCGGAGGCGAAGGTAATGACCGACTAGAGGGCGGCTCCGGCAACGACGTTTACGCCTACAAGCGTGGGGATGGCAAAGACACCATCTCTGACAGCAGCGGCAGTGCAGATGTTCTGGTCTTGTCAGATCTAACCTTGGATGACGTGACACTGCGCCGTGATGGCAACGACATGATTGTCTATGTGCTCGACAAAGACAATCCCGATGCAGCATTGGCAGATCTGGAAGGCTCCACCCGTATCCAGAACTGGAATTCATCGTCCAAACGCATTGATACGCTCAGATTTAGTGACGGCACTGAATTTGCGTTTGGTGAGTTCGATGAGAACAGTATAATCGCAATTGGTGGGAACCTAACTGGATCGACATCAAGTGACTGGCTGGAAGGGACGCATGCAGACGAAGCGCTCATCGGGGATGCTGGCAAAGATGTTCTAAACGGCGGCGCAGGCGATGACACCCTCAAAGGTGGAGATGACGATGATCTGCTTATAGCTGGAGCCGGGAATGACCGCCTGATTGGCGGCAGTGGCGCTGATTATTTAGATGGCGGCGATGGAGTGGATACCGCCGAGTATTCCTCCTCTGGCTTTGGGATGTGGATTGATCTTAACAGCAAATCTGCCAGTGAAATCAAATACCTGAATATTTTCTCCGACGCTCAGGATTGGAGTGGAGATGTCACTCACTTTTTCTCTTCTGATCAAAGATGGGAAGTTGGAGACTTTAACGGCGACGGTAAAGACGATATTTTCGCCGTTTATAAGACCGGTGATAGTCTGGAGCAGCGTGTTTATCTTTCTCAAGGGGATAGCTTTTCAAGCGTAGAGTATTGGACTCCAGACGAGACTTGGGTGTTTAGAGATAAATGGGTAACCGGCGATTTTAACGGTGATGGTAAAGATGATGTCCTGACAATGTACGCCGCTGGTAGTGATGATGACACCAAGTTCAGGGTTTACCTTTCAGAAGATGGAGGATTTTCAGAACCTCTGGATTGGAGCGGAGACATAACCTGGGTCTACAAGTCCAGTCAGCGTTGGGAGGTAGGTGACTTCAATGGCGATGGTAAAGACGATGTCTTTGCTGTTTACAAAAAGGGAAGCGGTCTAAAACAGCGTGTCTATCTTTCTGAAGGAGACGGGTTTGCGAGCGTAGAAAATTGGACTCCAAACGAGACTTGGGTGTTTAGAGATAAATGGGTAACCGGCGATTTTAATGGTGACGGTAAAGATGATGTCCTGACAATGTATGCCGCTGGCAGCGACAATGATACTAAGTTCAGAGTTTATCTTTCTAACGGTGATGGGTTCTCTGATGCACAAGATTGGAGTGGCGACACGACGTGGGTGTATAAATCCAGCCAGCGTTGGGAAACTGGAGACTTTAATGGCGATGGTAAAGACGATGTCTTTGCTGTTTATGCAGATGGAAGTGGCGTGAAGCAAAGGGTCTATCTTTCAGAAGGTGACGGGTTCACCAGTGTAGAGAACTGGACACCAGATGAGACATCTGCATTCAAAGATACTTGGCTAACGGGAGACTTCACAAATGATGGCAAAGATGATGTCGTAACTATTTACGGTGAAGGCTATTACAATCTCGTCAAGCAAACCGTTTATCTCACAGGCGTGGATCCTAACATTGACAGTGATACTCTTGTTAACATTGAGAATATTCAAGGGTCAGCCTTCGATGATGTTATTCGAGGGAATGCACTCGACAATAGGCTTTGGGGGAATGACGGCAAAGATGAACTCAATGGCCGACAAGGAGATGATACCCTAACTGGTGGCTCTGATAGCGATACCTTCGTGTTTGACATTCGTGCTTTTGGGCATGATGAGATTACAGATTTTGCAACGGGCGCAGGCTCTGATGATATCATCAGCATAGATACCGAACTATTTGCAGACTTTACATCTGTACTCGCCGCGACAAATGACGTCGGAGGAGATACGGTAATCAAGCTAGATGACGAGAACTCCATCACCTTGAAGGGTGTTTCGAAGACAGACCTACATGTCGATGACTTCCAGTTCATCTGATTATGTAGTTTGATCAAGCTTTAGAACTTCATATTTGATCCAAGTGACCCCGGGGATTTTCTCCGGGGTTTCTGTTTTGTTCGTTCTTAGCGTACGATTTTTAGCAAATCTTGTTCTGACCCCTTATGTGACAGATTGGGCGACAGGAATTGCCGAGATTGATCCACTCGTGCTTGATCTGGACGGGGATGGCATTGAACTCACACCGTTTGCTGATCGT
>NZ_LCWX01000047.1:0-1718 GCF_001431305.1 Pseudovibrio sp. POLY-S9 | reverse complement strand
TGATTGAAGGGGCATGCCCCTTCAATCAAAAGTCAAAGCTGCGAAAGTGGGTAATTTTCAAGCAGCACAAATGGGGAAAATACATCCAGCACTGACACTTCAGTTTTTGCTGGAAAATTATGGCTGCAGGCACGAGTTGAAAGTGCACCGCATCAATCAGCCTGCGTTGAAGTTTTACAGCGCGCTTGGATACGAGGATATCACTGCACAGGCTGATGCTCATCAAACCTGGCAGCGTTTGCGCTCTCCAGAGGCAATTCTGGATCACTCACCGGCTATTGCGGTGGGAGAACAAGTCTCTCACCGACAATAAGTTCAATATATCAAGTCATTAGAGCACGTCGCGTTCATTAACATTCACGCGTCGCGCTCTAATATCTTTGGTGGAGCGAATTCTTGTTGTCTGATTGAAACCAATCAAACGGAACGCGCTCTAAGATGGCATGCAAAGAGCAGGTAGACGATCAACATGTGCTTTGATCGTTTGCTCGGCCAGTTCACCGTCCCCAGTGCGCACAGCATTGATCAGCTGAGTGTGATCATCCTGAACGCCTTCTGAAATAAACCCGGCACGGCGCATTGCAGCGCGGTAGCGGGTGCACTGGTCATGAAGCATATGCAGGAACCGGCTTGCCCAACTGGAGCCTGCTCCCTCAACCAACGTCATATGAAACACGCGGTTGGCTTCTTCCCATTCATTCCAGAAATCACGCCGTGAAGCTTGCCATGTCCGCTCAATTTCCTGCAGTGCATGGTAAGCATCCAGCACGCTTTCGCGCCACTGAGCGTCGCCCTTTTCAACGGCGGTTCTCACCGTTGCGCTTTCAAGAAGGCGGCGCTGATCAATAATATCCTGAAACTCTTTTTGCGAAAGTTCTGGAATATAAAATCCCTTATGAGATTGCGTGGCAACCAGTCCTTGAGACACCAGACGGGAAAGTGCTTCGCGTACAGGTGTAGGCCCAACATCAAATGTGCTGCACATCTCGCGAATGCGCAATTTACTGCCCGGCTCAAGCTGGCCAGACAAAATTGCCGCCCGCAGGTGCGCGTAGGCCCTGTCAATGAGAGAGGCGGATGACGGGACGTTTTGTGCAGTGACCGATGTTACGGCTCTTTCTAAGGTATCCTCTATTTTCAAAGTTATCTGCCTTACAATTATTATCTATGCAATTTGGCGTTTCTTTTCGTCGGTATGGAAACTAGGTCATTTGTTTTGTTATCCGGCCAAGTTAAATTGCAAATATCAATTGGCCTTCTTATTACATCAATTGTAAAACAATATCTGAACTATAAAAGCAATGAAATTGCGTAGGAATGACATAACTTTCCAATAAAACGAGAGTGTTTTATGGAAAATAACGTCGAATTATCGATTATTTTTAAAAAAATGTGTAAGTACGGTCTTATTCATTGAGCATATGAATCAGACTTACTTAGAGTTCGATGAACAGAAATAGAGTTTATTCGCTATTTTAATAAAATAATCTCAACTATACTCTGCCGGCTCACTTCTTCGCGTATAAACGGCAGAAACTATTAGCAACGTTCTAAGTGGAAATCACTTATAGATCGCAAAATATCTCCTCCCAATACGCGATGAATTGCTCAGCTCATCTCGGGGTCGATTAGGGCTCAGTGATAAATCGTACGCTAAGGGTTCTGAGTTCTCTGTAATGTACGATAGATAGTTGCCCTTGAAACGGAGAATATTTCGG
>NZ_LCWX01000046.1:0-1190 GCF_001431305.1 Pseudovibrio sp. POLY-S9 | reverse complement strand
CCGCGCAAACAGGCCGGACACATGACTGCTTCTGACAAAGGTACCGATCATCTCAAAAATGTCTTGCAAAGCAGGAGCCATCCACACAAGCCATTCGTGGGTTTCCATCTAGGGTTGAGACAACTCGTTTGGAAAATATTGAAGGTGCTTGAGACAGTACTCTACAAAGTCGTTTTCAGCTCTTGGAAGTTATTGGCAGACACCACAACTAAGGTCGGTTTGCTTTAAGTCGAATCTTTCTGGATGAATTAAAGATAGACAGTAGGGTTCGTTCCAACAAAGGTACGTAACCCACCACAGGATTTTTGCTATCCTTCTGATTTAGCGTGATTTTGGTTCAATACTCAGGTTCCCGTTTTTCTCACGTTTTATACTGCTAATTTCAGGGGCAGAATTCCAAGAGTATCTTGGAGCTTTTCCTCGGAGAAATCGTACTCACCAAGCATATTGATGTGTGCCCACGAAATGGGGGAGCGGGCGGCGATAGGCGTCCCAAGGGGCCGGGAAAAAGCAAACTTGATCAATAAAGGCCTGAAATTGAAGCCTTGCTCACCAATGGATCAACGCAAAGGTTTATTGCAAGGCGCTATAAAACCACGCCAGCAAACCTGTCAAATTGGATCAAGAAGAACGCAATCAAAGCAAAAGATCACACATGATACCTATGCCGCGTTTGGTACCTTTGTTGTTATGAACCCCAAGTGGTATAACAGGAGTGCGTCCACTTAAGATCAAAGTTTACCTGTCCAAACAAACGAGACCACCTCACTTTAATACTGAGAGGTATTAAAGGAGTTAATAGTCAGGCTCCAAAGTTTTACGAGTTTTATGAATTCATCCAGTCTTTCCTCAAACATTTGAAAATCGAGTTCTGAGGCTGAAAATCTTGAGTTTAGAGCGGGTCGGTTATCGCCTTCGGTCATTGCAAGTGCTGCATTGCCGGTGCCTTTGCCGAGTAAATTTGCCTGAAGCAGGAGTTGATACCCAGTCAGGCGCTTATCTATTTCAATATCAGGCAGATGAGCAAACAAGATCATTTCATCTTGTTTATTAACGGCAATTGTAAGGATGAACTCCTCTTCAATATCAAGTGAACAAGTTCCGTCCTCATCTAATTTCAGATGTGGTAATCCAATTTTTTTGCCAAGATTGGTTATGAGTGTTTCGGTGTTGCTCATGGTGCTCCTCAT
>NZ_LCWX01000045.1:0-5203 GCF_001431305.1 Pseudovibrio sp. POLY-S9 | reverse complement strand
AGGAGGATATCAAGCTCCTTCTGCGCAGCATTTGGTGAGGGCTTATCGGAAGCTTGGCTTGGAGCCTGCTCAATCTCATCACTGGGAAGAAGCGCATCTGCAAACCCTTGTTCAACAGCACTCTCACCATTGATCCAGGTCTCTTTGTCGAGCTGGTTGCTCAGCTCTTTTTCCGAGATCTTGGTGCGTGCGTGATAGATGCTGACTGCCGCATCATCAAACGGCTTTAGCCAATCGGCGACCTCAAGGAACGCATGGCGATCACCGCATGCACAAACCCATGTGTTATGGATCATCAAGAAAGCCGCTCGCCCGATCTGGATTTCATCTGCCGCCATTGCGATGACAGAAGCCGCCGATGCTGCTAACCCCAGCACCTTCACGGTCACCTTTGCTTTGTGCTCGCGCAGCAGGTTGTAGATCGCCAACCCTTCGAAGAAATCACCACCTGGAGAGTTGATCGAGACAACCACATCCTTTTCACCAATGTTGCGCAGCGCCGCTGAAATTCGCTTGGCAGTCACTCCTTCATACATCCAGCTCTCGCCAATTGGATCGAGGATGGAAATGGTGCTTTCGCCATCCTCACCAGCTGCTGCTTTGATATCGGGATTCCAGCGCTGCTGTACGCTTTCAGCAATCGCACTTTGAAGACCTTTCCCAGCCAACACTGGGACATTTGGCAAATTGCGGATGCTCATTTGTCTTCCTTTCCTAGCAAGTCGACCAGTCCCATAGAGGTTTGAACCACCAGCTCATCACTGTTGCCACCGCGCCGTGGCAGATTGAGCTTGTCGCGTCCCTCATCACCAGACATGAAGCCACCCATGCGCATTTTGAGGAGGAAGTCGCCTTTGGCCTTGCTATCCATTTGCAACATGGCTTCGCGGTTATATTCCACGTACCAACGCCCGCGCTTTTCAACTGGAATGAGGTCTTTCAGGATACGAGCTTCGTTTTTGATAAGTAGCGGATTGATACCGAGCGAGAGCCAGGACAACATCACCGCCTCAACACCACTGCCCCACATGGTCTGGCCATCAGATGAATGGCCGATCACAATCGGCGGAACCCCAAACCATCTGCAAACATCTTCAACGCCAAAGCGCCGGGTTTCCAAAAGCTGCGCATCTTCAGGGTTCATCTGGAGCTGCTTGTAAGAAAGCCCAGCTTCAAGCGTCAGGATTTTACCTGCCTTGCGAGAACCTGAGAATTTGGTGAGGATCGCCTGAAGTTGCCCGCGCTGCGTCTCGTTGAGCTTTTGTTCGGAACTCAATACGCCTGCAGCCATCATTGCATTTGAAAAAACACTGCCCGCTGTTTCATCAGCAGCCAAAGCAGCACCAATTGAGTTCGCCCCATACTTGATGGCTGACATGCCCAAACCATCACCAGCCCCAAACCCGCGCAGATGGAACACTTTATCAGCGGGCAATGTGCTGTGTTTGCCCCGGTCATAGACGCTGTATTCCAGCTTGCCATCTTGATTGCGTTTGGGTGTGGCATTGAGCAGAGGACGTAAACCAACCAGCCTTGGTCCCACAAAGAGTCTTTCGGCACATGCATTGCCGCGCAAAGTTGCATGCGCCGTCATGCCTTCCCAGAACTCAACCCCAGTTTGCTCACGGTTAGGGCTTTTACAAAGAACCTCAGAAAGCTCTTCTTCAATCTTCACCCTGCTGTTTCCATCACCCTTTTCATAAAGCGCGAGAGGCAGTGTTGAGATCACCTGTGAAGTCTTGCGAACACAATCCCAAACAGCAGAAAACGCCAGAGCAGAGGACGCATTCACGGTTTTGCCAGCCGCAGAAGAATGACCGTCCCCAGTCCATGCATCTCCCCCATTGAGGTTGATCCATCCCGACTCGCCTGCACGCAACTCTTGCTTAATGCCGCGAGCTGCTGCCTTTAAAAATCTGATCATATAACCATCACCGGATTGCTGAGGAAATCGTCCAGGCCATTGCCTTCTGCTTCTGGATGGCGGCTCATAAGATCGAACGCGTTGAACGCTGCTGTGAGCGGATCAATCTTCATGGAACCGGAGGCTTGCTTGGTCACGTAGTCGGCATTGCCGCGTTTCTCGGTTTTGGCGTTAGAAACACACCAAGCCATCAACCGCGAGCCACCATGAACCAGAGATTTGTCTGCTAGCTTCCGCGCCATGCCTTTGGTTACGCCTGAGAGTTTGTAGCCTTGAGGTACACCAACAAGCTGCTCTTGTTTGACCTCCCGCTCCATCAGCTCATCAACAATTGCAGCCACTCCGACTGGGTCTAGTCCAATGGCATGTTCTTTCGGAAACAGACCACGATCCAGAACTTGCTCAATGTAGTCAGCAACAATCGGAATATCGTCTTCGATGTTCTCACAGATGAACAAGTCGCCATCCTTCTCGAAGTCTCTAAGCGCCGTCGCAATCTGCTTGCGTTTGTCTAAGGCACTCTCATGGCAACATGCACAGGTCCAAAGCAGCCATCTGCTTTTCTCGGTCTCGCTCTCTTTTTCGCGCCCGATAAAACAAAGCCCTAGAAGGTCATCCAGACCGCCGCCATCAACACCAGCAGTCACAACCTCACATCGATCCAAAAACTCATCAAAATCACGGATCACAGTGAACTCAGCAGCCTGCCAATGATCAGCTCCAGCCCACCGATCCCGTCGCAGGTTCATGCCGATTGGCACATTCAAATGCTTGGCAAGGAAGCTCTGCTTGTCTTCTTCACCCGTTCCATCCATGGCTTCGCGAAGTTTGGATTCCAGCCAGCTCTTACGAACGGAACGCCCTAGATTGGGATTGGTGATGTAATAGTTTTCCGGCTTCAGATAATCCTTGCTTTTGAGCATTGCTTTGGGGAACTCGTAGAGAACTCCAAGCCGCTCAGGATCGTGAATTTTCCCGTCACGCACATCGCGGTAGTATTCAAGCTTACTCTTCCAGACCCCTGCTGGCGGTTCATCGGAATGCGTGGTCAGATAAACAACAAATCCTTCAGGACGAGCAATCAATCCGCCAGTGGCCTCCTGCAGCATGGCCGCTGCCTTTGGCTTCTTGCCAAACAACCACAACTCATCGACCAAAACAAAACCAGCTTTTTTGCCAGAGAGCGTGTCGCTGTCAGCCGCCACAATCTTTAGGTTTGAATTTGTGGTCTCATGCCTGATTGTCCGCTGGTGCGAGGTCACCTTAAGAATGCTTTTGAGTTCCGGATCGTAGGAGACCATCGCCGCAGCTGGATCAAAGCAGTTGTTGGCCACCTCAATGGTTGGAGCCAACAGCAGCAGCTCATTGAGGTGACGCCAGTTGCGAATGAGCGCCGTCACCATGATCCCGGCTGCAATGGTGGACTTGGCATTTTTCTTTGAGATCAGGAGCAGGAACTCACTGATCAAACGTTGTCCTTCTCCCGCGTCATAGGCTCCAAAGATCGCACCAACAAAATCGAACACCCACTGATCACAGCACTCACCAAATGTCGGCATGCCCGGAACATCAACTACTTTGAGCGACTTGAAGACGTTCAAAGCTGCTTCGGCTTCTGCTGAGAACAAGGGATCAAAGGGAATGAGAGATTTCCCTTGAACAATCCGTTGTTCCCAATCCACGCAGGCTGTTGACCAGTGCTGAACTTTCAAGACAGATCTTTCTTCAGTTGATCAGCTGGGGAGCTTGGGGAGGTGCAAATTTTCCGGCATAATCTTCTGCCGTTTTTTTGCGCTCTTCTTTTTTGCCGAGCGCTTTTTCAGATGCAGCAGGAACACTCTTTCCGCGGTTAGCAATCGCATCAGCCAGCTTGTCACGATCAGAGCGCTCAAGCCGCGAGAAGATCTCCTTGATCGCTGACACCTTCCCGGCTTCAGCCATGTCCATGAGCTTGTCCAGCAGCTTGGCTTCCACTCTCGCCCGAGCATCATCCTTGACCTTGAGCTGACGAAAATAATTCTTACGCAAAGTGGGAGCTGTGATCCCTAAAGCTGCTGCAATTTCATCCTGAGTTTTTCCGAACGCCAGTAACTGTATGACAAGTCTACGCTTTTCGTCGCTCACCACATGAGGTGGACGCCCTCGTTTCACAAATCCTTCAGGGATTGGATCGCCTAGCAGGTCAAATTCGAAGTCGGCCAAAAAAAAATCTCTCAGTTATAATGGGGCGGGTAAGGGCCATTCAGCCCCCGGACTTTCACCCCACCCCCCCATTTTCCATTGAAAATCAATGACTTGGCAGTTCAGCCGTTAAAGCCTTCACAGCCGCCTCAGAGGCGCTCAACAGCTCCCGAGCAACTCATTCAAACCGAATTTCATCTTATAAATTAATGACTTGGCAACGCATCCGCCGCACCTTCGCAGTCTTCCGATTGTGGCACCACGTGCAAAGGCACTGGATGTTGCCCGGATCGAGGTCAGCGCCGCCATCCTTGCGCTCGACGATGTGGTCAGCGATGAGCTTGTGTTGCAGCTTCGAGAAGTCCTTGCCGCACATCTCGCAGACATAGCCGCGCAGCTGCTTGATGTACTTGGCGAGCGCCTTCCATTCAGCCGTGAGGTAGAACGGATCAACCGCCTTCGGCGCTTTGCGCAGCGTTGAGCCCAATGTGTTCAAGCGGGGTGTGATGGATTTGAGTGGCAAAGGAAGCTGCCTTCAAACAGAAAAAAGGCCCGCCTCTCAGCGAACCAGTTGACGCACTCTGCATGCGTATCGAAATTCCATAGAAACTCTTCGCGCCAACTCCGCTTCTCAGCGTCTTATGTTGACTGGGTCTCGTGTTCGGGTCGCTCTGTTTGTGTAGCGGGTTCTAGCCGCTCAGGCCCCGAAGATCCACGTGATCATCCTGCCGCGTATCTTGGTTAACTCAACGCCACTTTGTCAACCGGCACTGTTGCTTTTGTAGTCCGACCGAACGCCTCAACCTCAACTCGAACTGCCCTACCATTCTTTTTGAGATCCCGAACTATACCATTCAACTTTGCCCCAGTGCCAGCGACAAGCATAACCTCATCACCAATGCTAAAGAGCTGCCCCTTAACGAGCTTTCCTCCAACTTCAGCTTCGCAAGCTGTGTCGATAATTCGAAGCATCTCACGCATTGGTACACGGTGCGGAGCACCATAGGCGCTAACTTAAAGAGTAAATATCTGATATTACTGAATTTATACCAAGTATTTAGCTGGAAGTATTAGGCATTTACTCTTGGTTGTTTTGAA
>NZ_LCWX01000044.1:0-6753 GCF_001431305.1 Pseudovibrio sp. POLY-S9 | reverse complement strand
GGGTCTATCTGCATAAAGGTACGTTTAGTCCCACAGGATTTGGTGTATCTTTTGCTTGGTTCATATCTAAGCCAGAGAACCTTGTTCACATGCGGGATGGCTCTGCATCTGTGGCTAAGCTATCGGATATCGTCACATCTTAAGCCTGAGGATGAGTTGCCGAGCGCCGCATTTCTGAGTCGCTCGGCGAGTTTTTATTTCAACCGTCCGGGAGTAGAGTTCGAGCGCGCTTCCGGATTCGGGAGACACGTTTCCGTAGAGCCCCTACTGCGTCGTTTCCGTGCGTCGCCAGCTCGTCGTAGTTATACCCTTTCGCAACTTTTTCGATCAGGTCAAAGTCATCTACTTCGGCCTGTAGCATTTTGAGGGCGGAACGGGACTCGAAGGCGACTGAGGGATCGGTATTTTCCGGCTGCCATGCAATTGGCTGCAATCGCAAAAGGCGAGTGCGATACCGGTTTCGCCGTGCACCCGATCGGATGCGACGCTCAACGTCAGAGCGATCAAACGAATTGCCTTTGACAATATCACCCAAGATCGCATTGTGGGCATACTCCAGCCCCCATTGGCGATCATTGGATGTCTTTGACTTTTTTAGTTCTTCTTGAATACGGGCATACTCTGCCCAGTCGACCGATTGGTCTTCCATTTTACACCTCATTGTTTGTGCGGGCCGTGTGGCGTCGCAAGGATGAAAGGAAACGGCCTTCTTGGGAGGTTTCACCAGCACAGACGCTGTGCTTGCTGATGACGGTCACCCGCGTCGGTCATTTCCATGAGAGCTAGATTACACCCTAAATGCATTGCTCTCAACTAATAAGAGATGTCGGCGGCCTGATACGACCGCCGACACCCAAGTTATGATGTCAGCTGGATGCGAAGTGTTTCCGACCATTCACGCTGAAGCGTTTCCAGCGTTCTATTGGCATCCTCGTTTTCCAGAGAAAGCGCAGATTGCGTGCGAGCTAGGGAAAGCAGGAGTAGTTCGAGTGCCACCAATGGTCCGGTCTGTTCCCGCACATGCTTTGCACCATTGTTCTCATCGTTGTCAGAACCATCTGCTCCATCCAGTTTCCTGATCGGATCATAGAGTTCAGAAAAGAACGGGTGTGCTGTATTGATGGAGAGGATCACCCGACCATAACGATGCTGCGCCCGATAAAATGGCCAATAGTCATCATGAACGTACTGGATAAGATATCGGGAGGCCTTAACGCGCTTAAAGGCCTCATCGTCCGTTTCATTGGCGCGCTTAAGTGTGACGGCAAGCGTGCGCAGGTTTTCTTCGATCTGCACTTCTTCTTCAGCACTCAATGCTAGAGAACGAGATTGGTGGGGGTCAGATGCCGTTGCTTTGTTTTCACTCGTGGACGGCTTTGCAGCATTGGCGTTCGTGCGCTGCTCGCTTTGGAAGCGTCTGATTTCATTGATAACAGTACTGATGTCTTCCCCGACACCCTTTTTGATCGCCTCTTTGACGTACCCTTTGGGACGAACACCTTGCTTGTTTGCCGCGACACCAAATGCTTCGTCCAAGTCGCCGGGGAAGTCTATTTGCACGCGAAACCAATGCGTGATCGAGTGGCGTGTGGTCAGTTCCGGCATTCGATCCGCAAACAATTCACGCCCGTTCCGAAGAATCGACACCGTCTGACCGTTGAATACGTGGAGATCATTGCGCAGTGTTTTTTGCGGCAAATGGTACCACTCTTCAATGGGCAGCTTGAAAAGGCTAATCTTGATTTGCGCAGTCTCGCTGTCTTCCTTGTCGTGGATTGGGATTTCGATCAACTTGGCTGTGACCAACTTGCTTCCCTTGGCTTCAATCTCGTCGAGATATTGACGATGACGGGCATTGGCCATCGAATAGGTGGGATCAAAAGCGGTGACCTGTCTGTTATTGATAAAGAGCTTCAACCCATCACCGATAGCATGACGATAAACGCGAGCCATCTCCTTAGTGGCATGATCCACCAGCGTGTTTGCCTTCGCGAAGCTTAGACGATCACAATTTGGCATAAAAATGATCGTACCAGAGCTGCCGAGTGCTTCTTCAAGGTCGTCTTTAATCTCGGCGAGTAGCTCTTGCTGGCTACGGTCTTTTGGGATGGACATTGGCTTTTGAATAATGTCCGCGACATCGTCGGGCAGCTCATCCAGTAGTTCTGGGTCGGGCAAGAAGACGTTGTTTGAACGCTCACGCCCAATAGCCTCCACATCTAGAGCGAGGTTGTAGATCGCACCTACTTCTTGCCACGAGTAGAATTCCACAAGCGGACTCATACTCAGAGCCGCCGTTTTCATCCCCATGCCAAATCGACCAATGCCAGAGCGGTTGTTGAAGTTCATTGACCCACCGAAGGCCATGGCAACTTTCAGGACGTTAGGGGCCATACCTTGACCGTTATCTAAGACAGCAACATCCGTCTTGTAAGCTCCCGGTTTCCCAGTCTGGCGAAAATAGATGCGAACCTCACTGGCACCAGCTTGGATCGAGTTGTCAACATGCTCGCAAAGTGCTGAGGTTGTGTCATTATAGCCCTGATCACGCAGTGACGAGACAAGGGTTTGCGCAAAGAACAACGGAACGTTTGCGCCGTCCTTCAGAATGCGGTTCATAACGGTCTTGCCGCCTTTCGGGGCATCGGGTGCCCAACTCAGCTCAAGCTCCCCGACCGCTGGGGTATCAGTATCGTTCAACATATCGTTCTCCATAGGTTTTCGTGAGCGCTGTGCTTCACGAGAGGGCGAGACATTGTGAGGTCTCAACCATCAGGAGATGGGGTGAACAATGTGTGACACCCCTCAGCCCAAAAAAGTTAAACAAAGATTTGGCATTCATGGGTCTACCTGCATAAATGTACGTTTGGCCCCACAGGATTTGGCGTGTTTGCGGTCCTTTGGCATTTGCGGGCAGGTAGATCAGTCTTGGTCGCTTCTCGTATTGCCTGCCTTGATCGCGTCATAAAGAACGGTTTTGCCAACTTTTATGCGGGCTGCGGCTTCACGAACCGTCAGGCCCCTTTCGATCAGCATTTTCGCTCGCTTCAGTTTTTCAGCCGTGACGACAGCCTTGCGTCCTCCTTTTCGGCCGCGTGCAGCAGCCGCGCTCAGACCTGCGCGGGTTCTTTCACGAATGAGGTCACGCTCGAACTGGGCCAGAGCGCCGAACAGGTGGAAGACGAGGGTGCCGCCGCTTGTAGTTGTGTCGATGCCTTCCGTCAAAGACTTGAACCCGATGTTGCGCTGGTCAAGGTCGCGAACCGTGTCGATCAGATGACTCATGCTTCGTCCGAGGCGATCAAGCTTCCATACGATGAGTGTGTCTCCGGAACGCAGGTAATCAAGCGCTTCATTCAGCCCGGGCCGATCCGTTTTCGTACCTGAAACACAGTCTTCAAAAATCTCACCACAACCAGCAGCTTTCAGAGCATCAATCTGCGGTGCCAGCGATTGCTCGGCCGTTGAGATGCGTGCATATCCGACTGGCGCATAGACTTTGGCAATTTTTGTCCGTTTTTCCATCCGTCAATCATCTTGTCCTGAATTCCGTTGTCAAGCCATATTGACGGACAGCAAAACGCGGGGCCGTCAAACGACCGATTCCCGGACACCCTTTATTACGGAGATGACTATGCCCAGAATGCAGATCCTTTCAACGTCCGAGCAAGAGGTGTTTGATCGGTCGCCAGTATTCGACTTCCGCGAGCGCAAGCGATGTTTTGATCTACCGAAGCCTTTGATGGATATTGCATCCGGGCTGCGCTCGCCCTCCAGTCAAATTGGATTCTTGGTGATGTGCGCCTACTTCAAAGCGACGAGAAAATTCTACAACCCACGGGATTTCCATCCCCCCGACATTGCAGTGGCAGCAAAGCTTCTGGGGTTATCAGGATCAGATCTTTCTTCGCAAGCATACCCCAAGCAGACCCGCACACGTCACCGTCGGCTCATTCTGGACTTTTATGGCTTCACATCATTCGTTCAGAAAACCAAAGGCGACCTGGCTGTCGAGATCGCAACGATGGCGCGAATGTATCTGAAACCTCGCCTAATCTTTGATCGCTGTGTCGATTTTCTTATCCAACGGCGGGTTCAGGTTCCAAATTCGGGTGTTCTGCTAGAGCTAATCCGATCCGGATTACAGGCGCGGAAAGCTGAACTGATCATTCTCATGGACACGCATCTCACAAACGACGCGCGCATCTTGCTGGACGGCATGTTCACAACGGCGGATGATCAGAACCGATATCGTTTGACCCTGCTGAAGAAACTTTCGCAATCTACAAAACCGACCAAGATCAAGGAAGCCATCGCTGACTATGAAACGCTCGCCGAGTTGCATAGCCAGCTTGAATGCTCCCTAGCCACACTCGACCTGGGAGCTGCCGGTATCCGGTATTTTGCGGGCAGTGTCCTGCGATCACGCCTGTTCCAACTTCAACAGCGCACGGATAATGATCGCCGGATCCACGCTACCGCGTTTGTTGCCCACCAGTTCTACCGCACCCAAGACAATCTGATCGATCTTTGGCTCAGTGTCATGGCGTCCTTTCAGACAAAGGCGAAACGCAAGCACAACGAACAACTACTCGAAAGCCGTAAAGAACAGCAAGATCAGATCAAAGCCGTTGTCAAGGATCTGGACACATCGGTCTTCGGCCTCCTGCGCGACATTCGCAACGTGACTGAGACAGTTGAAATGTCGAACACTGAGAAAGTTGATGCCATCCGATCTTTACTGGGTCAGGGACGCTCCGGTGCATTCGAGCGGCTAAAGGATGATCTAACCGCGACCGGACGGGATAAAAGCTGGTTCGATGTGCTGGAAGCACAATCTCTGCAGCTACAAAATCGCCTCAACCCTATCCTGCGGGTGATCTCATTCGACCGAAACGACCGGGCCGCCGGGCTTCTTGCCGCCATCGATCACTTCAAGCGCAAGGATGGGGCAGTTGCGGTGGGTGCACCAACGGACTTTCTTGATGTAGACGAGCGGGCAGCGCTGACCCGTGCCGATGAAACATTCCGCACCTCGCTCTACAAAGTCTTATTGTTCCAGCATGTTGCAGCCGCTATCAAATCCGGCGACCTCAATCTATCGCAGTCCTACAAGTATCGCCCCATGGATGATTATCTGATCGCCCCGGAGCGATGGCGAGAAGAAAAGCAGGAATTGTTAGAACGTGCGGGTCTGACCGAATTTGCGGATCCCGAACCCGTACTGGCCAAACTTAGAGACGCACTGGCACAGCAATATGAACTGACAAACACCAATGCTCCCGCAAATCAGCATCTCAAAGTACGGTCCGATGGCACCTTTCATATAGCAACCCCCGCGGCTGGGTCCGATGAGGCCAGCCCAACCAGAGATCTTTTTCCTCAACGCCATGACGTTCCGCTGGCACAGGTTCTGGAAACCATCAATAACCATTGCGGGATGCTGAACGCGTTCGAGCACTGGCAGCAAACACATATCCGACAGGCTGTCTCCCATCCAGTGCTCCTCGCCGGGATCATGGGTCTCGGTTGCGGTATCGGCGTGCGCAAGATGGCGCGCATCTCCTCGCGCGTGACCGAAGGAGAGCTGGAACATGCGGTCAACTGGCGCTTCTCTCTCGACAACATTCGCGCCGCCAATGACGCCGTCGTCAAGGCCATGGACGAGATGGAATTGCCCAACATTTATCGTCAGGAAGCAGGAACGCTTCACACCGCCAGTGACGGGCAGAAGTTTGAAGTGCGTGGTGAAAGCCTGCTGGCCAGCCGATCGTTCAAGTATTTTGGCCAGAACCAGGGGGTTTCAGCCTATACGTTCGCAGACGAACGGCTCTTTCTTTGGTATTCCTTGATGATCAGTGCGGCTGATCGCGAAAGCGCCTATGTTATTGACGGTCTCATGCACAACGATGTTGTCAAAAGTGACATCCATTCCACCGATAGCCATGGATACAACGAAGCCATCTTCGGCATGACACATCTTCTGGGCTTTTCCTTTGCCCCACGTATCAAAGGCGTTGGCAAACAGACACTGTACATATTCAAACCAGATCGGACCAGGAACCGGGATTGGATTATCAGACCGGACATGACCATCAATGAAGTCCTGATCCGCGAAAACTGGGATGCGCTCCTGCGTCTGGTCGCGACAATCAAGCTTAAGGAAAACACCGCCTCCGATATCTTCCGGCGGCTGAACTCCTATTCTCGCCAGCATGTGCTGTATCAGACCCTGAAAGCCTTCGGGCAGATCATCAAGTCCCTGTTCATCCTTTGCTATGTCGACGACCTTGATCTCCGGCAGGCCATCGAACGCCAACTCAATAAAGTAGAACTCGCCAACCGTTTCACCCGCGCTGTCGCAGTCGGCAATCCCCGCGAATTCACTCAGGTCGAGAAAGAAGAGATGGAGATCGCTGAAGCTTGCAATCGTCTGATCAAGAACTCCATCATCTGCTGGAATTATCTCTATCTCGCACGCCAACTCGAAAAGGCTCCCGATGAGGAGACCAGAGACAATCTGCGTCGGGCAATCGCTGCACACGCACCCGTGGCTTGGGCACATATCAACATGCTCGGCGAATACGACTTCTCAGACGAAAAACTCCGCGATGTCCTCGGAATCCTCCCCCTGAAGTCAGCCGCGTGAAACAGCATCCAGAACAGGGAGGACTAATCCAGGAAAAATCAAAGCGCGGGCAGTACTTAAGAAAATCAATGTGGGACCCCGCGTACCTTTATGTCGACGGACCC
>NZ_LCWX01000043.1:0-1448 GCF_001431305.1 Pseudovibrio sp. POLY-S9 | reverse complement strand
CCTTGTCCGTCGTCGAGTGAAGTTAGACAGAATTAGCTTCTGAGTAGCGGGGTGTTTGGCCCGGTTTACGTTTTGATTTTAAGCGGCTTGCGCGTGGTAGCACAAGCGACGGTTTTGAAGAGTTTTCCGTTTAATCACCTGCCTGTGCTCCAGGACCTGCTTATGGCGTCCCCAATAGGCATCAGCCGGGGTTACGTTCCCAAGGCTCTCGTGATAGCGGTGGTGATTATAGTAATCGACGAACCTTTCAATCTGGGCTTCCAGATCCCCTGGCATGTAGTAGTTCTCGAGCAGGATGCGGTTCTTCATGGTTTGATGCCAGCGTTCGATCTTGCCTTGGGTTTGCGGATGATAAGGAGCACCCCTGACATGCTTCATATCTTTTTCCTCCAGCCATTCGGCCAAGTCCGACGAGACGTATGAGCTGCCATTGTCAGAAAGCAGGCGCGGTCGATGAAGCACCTTTGATTGGTCACAGCCTGAGGCATCGAGCGCCAACTGAAGAGTGTCGGTGACGTCCTTGGCTTTCATTGTGGTGCACAGCTTCCAGGCAATGATATAGCGGGAATAATCATCAAGCACGGTGGACAGATAAAACCACCCCCAGCCTATGATCTTGAAATAGGTGAAGTCGGTTTGCCACTGCTGATTTGGAGCCGTGGTTTTGTTCCTGAACTCATCAGCGGCCTTGATGACCACATAGGCCGGTGAGGTAAGAAGGTCCTGCGCTTTCAGCAACCGATAGACGGAAGCTTCTGAAACAAAATAGCCTTTTGTGTCTGTGAAGCGGACCGCGAGCTCTCGTGGTGACAAATCTGGCTCGTCTAGCGCCATCTCGATAATCTGCGCTCTGATCTCATCGGGAATACGGTTCTCCAGATCTTGGCGGGACGTGAAACTCTGTCCTCCAACGCTTCAACACCGCCTTCCAGATAGCGATCATACCAAACATAGAACGTTGAGCGTGGAATACTCAGCAGCTCCAACGTGCGCTTGATTGGCTGATGTGATCCTTCAATCAGCCGGATAATCTCCAACTTCTCGTGGGTGGGATTTCTCATTCGCCGTCTCCCCCATCCTCGAGCATGCTTTTTTAAGAAGCCGCAGCTCCAGAGCTTGTTCGGCGACCACCTCCTTGAGATCGCGTGCTTCTTTGCGCAGCACCTTGACCTCACCGGAGCTGGCCTGACGGGCAGTATCACCAGCAAGTCGCTTCTTACCAGCTTCCAGAAACTCCTTCGACCAGCTGTAGTAAAGCCCCTGTGAGATACCTTCTTGTCGGCACAACTCGGCAATACTGTCCTCACCGCGCAGTCCAGCCAGAATGATACGAATCTTGTCTTCAGTGGAATAGCGCTTTCGGGTCTTGTGCTGGATGTCTTTAACCGCCTTCTCAGCTGCAGCGCTGGCGGTCCTCGTGTATTGCCCCATTGTTCACTCCTAATCTA
>NZ_LCWX01000042.1:0-1687 GCF_001431305.1 Pseudovibrio sp. POLY-S9 | reverse complement strand
GCCGCAGGTTCCGTCTATGTTTATGTCCCAGATGGTCAGGGCGGTTACACACAAACCAAGCTGATTGCTGCCGATGGGGCATTAGGTGACATGTTTGGTAGCCATGTTGCTATTAGCGAAGATGGAACGATC
The DNA here is from genome assembly GCF_001431305.1 of Pseudovibrio sp. POLY-S9. Classification (NCBI taxonomy): domain Bacteria; kingdom Pseudomonadati; phylum Pseudomonadota; class Alphaproteobacteria; order Hyphomicrobiales; family Stappiaceae; genus Pseudovibrio; species Pseudovibrio sp. POLY-S9. The sequence continues at coordinate 1,555 of NZ_LCWX01000042.1, read as the reverse complement.
CTTGTCGGTGTACCTGGAGATGACGCCAAAGGGTTCGATTCTGGGTCTGTCTATGTGTTCAAACCAGATGCATTAGGTAACTACACTCATCCTGCCAATGAACTGGCGTTGTGGGAGACACCTGACACTTCCCCGATCACCCAGAGCCTTCAGCTGGCTTTTACGGATGTGGATGTATCAGATGATGCTCATACCGCCAGCATCACAGATGTCAGCGCAACCGGTGTCACCTCCGGCCTGTCATCCTTGAGTGACGACGACCTCAAAACTCTGCTGAATGTCAATGGAGTAACGTCTTCGGCTTCGAGCGTGGAAGGTACCATTGATCTGGCCTTCTCTGCTGCTTCCACCGTGTTCGATTATCTGGCAGTAGGTGAACAGGTTGAGCTCGTGTTCACTGTGACATTGGATGATGGCAATGGGGGAGTTGTGACCCAGCCGGTAACAGTGACTATCGTCGGCACCAACGATGCTCCGGTTGTCTCAGATATCGCAGCTTCCACCTCTGAAGATGTCAGTGTTCTAATCGAGCCGACCTATATCGATCCGGATGCATCCGACACAGCCACCATTACGTTTGATGCCAGCGGCACGAGAGGTGACGTATCTCTTATTGACGGTAAGTTCCAGTATGATCCGAACGGTCAGTTCGAGCATCTGGCTGTTGGTGAGACTGCAACCGATACCTTCACCTATACAGTGAGTGATGGCACGGCAGAGCCAACTACCAAGACGGTCAGGGTGACCATCAATGGCGCAAACGATGCCCCAATTGTGTCAGATATCGCGACATCGACTTCTGAAGACAATAGCGTTCTCATTGAACCGGTATTCTCGGATGTAGATAGCTCCGACACCCACACCATCACGTTTGATGCCAGCAACACGACAGGTGAAGTGTCTCTTGTTGATGGCAAGTTCCGGTATGACCCCAATGGCCAGTTCGAACATCTGGCAGTTGGTGAAACAGCTACTGACACCTTCACCTACACTGTCGATGACGGCAACGGCGGAGTAGTCACCAAGACTGCAACGATTACAATCAATGGTGCAAATGATGCGCCAGTTTTTGTTTCATCCGAGGTTATTTCCTCACTCGCTCATGTTGCTGACGCACTGGGTGCTTCAGCAGACGGATATGGCTCCAGTGTTGCGGTGAATGGATCTGGCACAATTGTTGTTGGTGCACCTAGGGATAGCGAAGGCAACGTGTATGCCGGTGGCTCTGTTGTTGTGCGTCAGCCAGATGGGTCCGGCGGTGTTACAGAACTCAAGCTAACGGCTCCAGATGGTGTCCACGCAGGTCAGTTCGGCACATCTGTCAGCATCAATGAAGACGGTGTAGTTGTTGTAGGCTCAACAGGTGATAATGAAAGCGGTTATCAAAGCGGTGCCATTTATGTCTATGTTCCTGATGGATCTGGCGGCTTTGCAGATTCGGTCAAACTGACCGCAATAGAAGGAAATGCCGGGAGCCAGTTTGGCAGTGCAGTTGCGATTAGTAATAATGGGATTATTGTCAGCGGAGCACCGCAGAGTTCTGGTGAGGGGCTTT
>NZ_LCWX01000041.1:0-3018 GCF_001431305.1 Pseudovibrio sp. POLY-S9 | reverse complement strand
GGCGTCTCTGAATAAAAGCCTTGCGGGCCGATGATGCCCTTGTTGGAGCTGCCAGCGGCAATGCCGAGGGAACCGCCGAACTTGGAGAACTCGCCGTCAATGCCACAGTCGTAAGACGTGGCGCCTGTGATTGCTGAGACTGTTCTGGTGGAAACGCCAAGGCAGATGGAGCGATCGGGAATGGTGATTGTGGTCTCGACAGTAGCTCCTGTTAGGTTGGCCAGGGTTTCTTCCAAAACACCCAGACCTGTGGTGCTACCAAGCCGCCCTCTGGCAACATGAACCAGCGGCGCTGATTTCAGAAGGCTCAAAGCATCAGATAGGGTTTTCCAGCTTCCGGCGGTGTAGATCAGCAACGTGCCTGCTTCCGCATCCCAGACACGCATGCCGCCGATAGCGGGAAGGCGGAACCAACTGCCATCGGCAAAAAGAGCCACATCCTGTTCCCAACCGTTCCACTCGCCCGTGGCGAGAGAACTGACAATGTAAGCGTCACCGTCATTGGGCGCGCTTGGTGGTTCTGTCAATACTGCATTGATGACACTCATCTGAATGAGGCCGTCGAGTAGGCGAAGGGCTTCATTGTGGGTGACATGCTTTTGTGCCTGCGCTGCCATGATGTAGGGCAGGGCAAGCCGAGATGTTGTCTCTGTCATGGTTGTTGCCTCAGAAGTGCAAAGTAGCGGTAAGCGGCGTGCCGCGGCCTATGGTGTTTGAGAGCTGGTAGATGCGGATGGCGAGCATATCTCCAGGCGAAAGCATTGCTCCAAAGTCCTCTAACTGCTGCGCGTTGGTGTAAACAGCATTGCTCACCGCGGAAGTGAGGGTGCGGATCACTGAGCCGTCTTTGATGATCTCCACCTCATAGGCCTCGACCTCTTCGCCAAGTGGCACATCACGTGAAAGCCAGCTGTCCGCTTCGGGCACGCGAGAACGCCTGATCCAGGAGAGAGTGAGATCTCCGGGTAGCCGTCCTGTGCGATTGGGCTGGGCAACATGAACCGGAGAGAACGGACGCAAGCCATTGGCTTCCGGCGTAAAGCCTAGTGCTAACGTGGCAGGATCAGAGAGTGACGCTCTACCAGGCGCGATGCGCCACCGGAACGGCAAGCCAATCTCGCTCAAGGTTATGGGAGCAGGGATCAGGTTATCATCAAGGCGAATGACCCTTGCGCCTACCGAGATACTATCAGGGATAGAGCTCTCGGTGCCACGCTGACCGCGAAGCAGCCGTGAGAGCTTGTAGGTGCTAGGCACTATGAGCTCTGCTCTGCTGGCCTGAATGATCTCCCAGGTGCTGGGAGCAGTCTCAATGGCAAAAGCATTGCCGCCCGCAAAGAGTTCTAAGTCTGTAATGCTCTCGATTGTTCCTGAAGAGACTGAGACTACCAGTTCATTGCCAAGATCAAACCTGGAGGTCGGACCTCGCTTAAGAGGCTCCATTGTTACCCCAAACTGAGCTGGTGTGGTGATCTGCGCAACGGACTTAAAGCCAGCCTCGCTCTGACTGCGATAGACATTGAGGATACCGGGCCAGGGATCGGCATGAGCTGCCATCAACGGCTGATGAGCAGGGGTACTGTCTGAGAGTTGCGGCAAATCGAGAAACGCAAACAGTGGTTTGCCAAAGACAACAGCCTGCGAAAGTGCGCCATCCGTTCTCTTGCGTGATGGTCCTGGCGGCATATCGTAGACTTGGCGGTCTTGCAAAACGCTGGTCAGCTTGCGCTCCAAGCCATCATTCACGCTCAAGAGCCGCAAATCATAGCTTCGGCCATCATGATCCAGCACCACCACATCTGTGGGATCAAGCGCAAGCTCTGAGGGTGGAAGGGCAAAGCTAGCGCCTTCGCGTCCAACCCAGGCTTCTTGAAGGGCGCGGCGTACTTGGCGCTCTGCTTCTTCTGGGGCAACGGCAAGCGGGAAGTTTTCTGATGAGACCCGGCTTGCCTGTACCGTGACCCGCTGCGCTTCCACCTGGATGGCGTCATAGTCTTCATCTGCTCGGGCAACAGACCATTTGAGCGCTTGAGGTAATTCGGTTTCCTGTGCGCGTTCAAGCTCGATGGGTTCGGTGTCTCTTGGTGCTGCCACCAGATCATCAAGCTCAAGGCGTTTGACGGCTCCGCGTCCTCGCATCTTAAAATGCAGGATGCCTTGGCTTTCGACCGCATCAAAGCCGAAGTGACGGGCCAGCACGGAAATTGATGCACGCGGGCTTTGCAACGCAGAAATCACATAGCCTTCAACGGCACCATAAAGATCTGAGGTGTCGATCAGATCTCCGCTCAGCCCAGCGCGTTTACATAGGTGTTTGACCAGCGCACCAAGCCCAACAGCCCCGAGCCGTCCTCCCAGCCAGTGCCCCAGTCGCCAGTTGTCACCATCTGACCAGATGTTGGTGAGTTCTGGAAAGAACGGATAGGGCCGGGCATCCCATGTCCAGGCAGAGCAATTGCCAAGGTCCAGCATGGGACCGTCATAGGCGCTTGATGTGGGATTGTTGCCCGGCTCTTGCCAATAGCTCAGTGTGGCATTCAAGTAAGCCCGCTGGATGGCATCATCGCGCCAGGCTCGGGAGAAGTAGGGCGCTTTGGATTCCGATGATTTGGGATCAATGAATACATTGGGCTGGTTGGTGGCGCGGTCCACGGCAGGGCAGCCGAACTCGGTAAACCAGATGGGCATGCTCTGTGGTACCCAGGCAGTTGGCGCTACCTCTTCTACACCGCTCAGGCGGTTATAGTGCTGATTGCTCCACCAGCTCTGAAGATCCTTGTAACGAAACACCCAAGGTTTGTTATGAGCGCCATCTGTGATCGGCGTTCTGACCTGAGCAATGCGATCAGCATCGCTTGCATAAAACCAGTCAAAACCTTCTCCGCCGTCTATGTTCCCCTTCAAATAACTCTGATCGTAAATGTGCGGGTGGATCTGTGCGTCCAAATGATCAAAACCATCGCGCCAATCGGAGAGTGGCATGTAATTGTCGATGCCGATAAAGGCGCAGGCTTCATG